>NZ_JBGCCT010000006.1:0-300000 GCF_041260665.1 Catenulispora sp. GP43
TGTCGAGGTCGGTATTCACACACAGACAACGACACCCTTCGCCATGCCGTCACGCAGGCCCACGACCAGCCCAGCCTTCGGACTCAATCATCTAGGACACAAGATCGCAAAATCACTTGTTCACGAACTTTCTTTCGACTCTTCATTGGGGGGTCACGAGCGCTACAGTCCGAAGGATGCGCTACATCATCATCGGCGCCGGCGCGGTCGGCGGGACCATAGGCGGCCGGCTGGCCGAGTCCGGGCGGGACGTGGTCCTGGTCGCGCGCGGTGCGCACCTTGAAGCGTTGCAGAGGGACGGGCTGCGCCTGATCACCCCGGACGCCGACCTGCGGCTTCCGATCCCGGCCGTCTCAGGCCCGGCCGAGCTCGGCGAGCTGCGGCGGGACGACGTGCTCGTGCTGTGCGTGAAGGCGCAGGACACCGCGAGCGTACTGAACCAGTGGGCGCCGGCCCCGGTTGCCGGCGGCGGCACGGCCGCCGAGCTGCTGCCCGTGGTCTGCGCGCAGAACGGCGTGGAGAACGAGCGTACGGCGCTGCGCCTGTTCCAGAACGTGTACGGGCTCTGCGTCTGGCTGCCCTCGCTGCACATGGAGCCGGGCGTGGTCGCGGCCAACTGCACGCCGCAGTCCGGCATCCTCACCGTCGGCCGCTACCCCGACGGGGTCGACGACGTCATCAAGCAGATCGGCCACGACCTGAGCGAGAGCCGCTTCGACGCGCCGGTGGTCGACGACGTGATGCGGTGGAAGTACGGCAAGCTGCTGAACAACCTGGGCAACGCCGTCGAGGCGGTCAGCGACCTGAGTGTGGACGAGCCCCTGGCCGAGCGCCTGTTCGAGACCGCGCGCGAGGAGGGCATCCGAGCCCTGAACGCCGCCGGCATCCCCTTCGTCAACACGGCCGAGCGCCTGGCGGTCCAGGGCGAGCGCATGAACTTCGCCCAGATCCCCGGCACCCCGCGCGGCGGCGGCTCCAGCTGGCAGAGCCTGGCCCGCGGCGCCGGCTCGATCGAGACGGACTACCTGTCCGGCGAGATCTCGCTCATCGGCCGCACCCACGGCGTCCCCACGCCGGTCAACGCTCTGATGCAGCGGCTGAGCGCGCAGTTCGTCGCCGAGGGGCGGGCTCCGGGGAGCCTGCCGATCGCGGAGTTGGCGGAGCTGGTGGCGCGGGCACAGGAAACTGAGCGCTGAAACAGGAAGCTGAGCGCTGAAACACGTTCACCGCCGCCTCACGCTCGCAAGCGTGAGGCGGCGGTGAACGTGCATGTGCTTGTGGTCGAGGCCTAAGCCCGCCCTACCACGATGGCCGAACCGTGCCCGAACAAGCCCTGATTCACCGCGACCCCGACCCGGGCCCCCGCCACCTGCCGGTCCCCGGCATCCCCGCGCAGCTGCCGGGTCAGCTCGCAGACCTGCGCGATGGCCTGCGCCGGGATCGCCTCGCCGAAGGAGCTCAGACCGCCGCTGGCGTTGACCGGCACCCGGCCGCCGAGCGCGGTCGCGCCCTCGTGCAGCAGTTTCTCCGCGTCGCCGGGGGCGCACAGGCCGATCTCCTCGTACCAGTCCAGCTCCATCGCGGTCGTCAGGTCGTAGACCTCTGCGAGGTCCACGTCCTCCGGGCCGATGCCCGCGGCCTCGTACGCCGCGTGCGCCAGCGACTCGCGGAAGGTGCGTGCCGCCGGCGCGGCCGTGGCCATGGAGTCAGAAGCCAGATACGGGAAGTCCGGGACCGTTCTCGGGTACGTCGGCGTGGGCGCTGAGATGGCGCGGATGCGCACCGCGTCCTTGTTCAGCCGGCGCGCGTAGTCCTCCGACGTCAGGACGACCGCTGCGGCGCCGTCGCTGGTGGCGCAGATCTGCAGCAGGCGCAGCGGGTCGCTCACCATCGGGGAGTTCAGGACCGTCTCGGCGTCGACCTCCGCCCGGAAGCGCGCGTACGGGTTCAGGGCGCCGGCGCGGGCGTTCTTCACCTTCACCGCGGCGAAGTCGGCCTCGGTCGAGCCGCACAGCGCCATGCGGCGGCGGGCGTACAGGCCGAAGTACGCCGGGTTCGTCGCGCCGAGCAGGCGGAAGCGGAGCCAGTCCGGGTCGTCGGGGCGGTCGCCCCCGACCGGGGCGAAGAAGCCCTTAGGGGTGGTGTCCGCGCCGACCACCAGGACCACGTCGGCCAGGCCGGCCAGGATGTGGGCGCGCGCGGTGGACAGCGCCTGCGCCCCGGTGGCGCACGCCGCGTAGCAGCTGGCCACCGGCGCGCCGTGCCAGCCCAGGGCCTGGGACAGGGCCGAGCCCGCGACGAAGCCCGGGTAGCCGTTGCGGATCGTCTCGCCGCCGACCACCAGCTGGACGTCACGCCAGCCCAGGCCCGCGTCGGCCAGCGCGGCGCGGGCCGCGACCGAGCCGTATTCGGCGAAGGGTTTTCCCCACGCGCCCCAGGGGTGCATGCCGACGCCGGCCACGGCGACGGAGTCCATGCCGCTCATGCGTGCGCCTCCCCGGTGTATGCGTCATATCCAGCAACGGGGCGCCAATTCCAGACCCTTTCCTCAACGCCCGTAGAGGAAAGGAGGGTTCCGGGGGCCAATTCCATGGTCATTCCGACCCGGAGCGCCTCGGCCGGGATGTCCGGGGCGACCTGGCCGAGCACGATCATCCGCTCGGCGGCCAGCTCGACGGCGGCCAGCGCATAGGGGGAGAACTCGGTATCCGGGGGCCGCGGATAGGGCGGCGGGGGAGCGTACCGGGCGTCGGTGTACGACCACAGGGTCCCGGTGGTGGACAGCGGTTCCGGGCTCTGGTCCAGACCCTCGCAGCCGGGGTCGGGGCAGCCGGGGACGGTCCGGGGAGGGAAGCTCAGGGCGCCGCACGCGGTGCAGCGGCCGGCCAGCAGGACGAAGCCGTCCGGACTCTCGCGGAACCATCCTTCGGTTCCCGGAGCGGCCGGTATGCCGTCAGTCATGGATCTGACGGTATATCAGATTGGTCGCTCCGGGAACGTCAGCCCGCGGTGGTTCCGTTCAGTACCCGGCGTCTTCCACTGGGAAAGAGACAGTGGACGGGGCCGGTGAAGAGAAGGTGGCGTTCTCGCGTGCCTCAGTCGTCGGCGCGACGGCGGCTTCCGCGCTGGTCGTCGAGCCGGCCGAGCACGCCCGGCAGACGCTCCAGCAGGCCGACGAGCTGGTCGAACTCCTCGTCGGTGTACGAGCGGCGCAGCGAGCGGTCCAGGGCCCGCACCCGGCGCTTGGCGGCCTCATAGGCCTCCTTGCCGCGTGCGGTGACCTCCGCGTCGATGACGCGGCCGGCCCCACGGCCGAACTCGCGGGTGATGTAGCCCTTGCGCTCCAGCGCGGCCACCAGCCCGACCATGGCCTGCGGCGTCACCGAGACCGAGCGGGCCAGCGTCGCCGAGGAGGCGCGGCGCAGGTGGACCAGTGCCTGCAGGACGCCGTACTGGGCCTCGGTGAGGTCGAGTTCGGCGAGCAGGCGTGTCATGTGCCGGGCGAGCTCACGGTCGCACATGGTGAGCAGCCACGGCAGATAGCCCGTGGAGGGCCGGTAACGGACCGGGCGATGGCCTCGGCCGGCGAGCGATCCGCCGGTGGCCGGGACCAGTTCCTGCTCGTCCTCGTCCTCGTGCTCGGCGGTGTGTACAGATGTGTGTTCTGACACAGCGGGTCTTCCCCCCTTGCGTGTTGGTGCCACCCACTGCCGCGTTCCCGCCAACGCGGTGACAGCGCTCATGTTGCGTGTCGAGTGGAATGGACTTGTTCAAGCCCATCATATTCACGGAAAGGGCACTCCGACAGCGGGTCTGCGCTGTAGATCTGTGTACGCAGATTTACGGATGTTGAGTTCAGCCGATTGAGGCTATACACGCAGGCACGCCGAAGACGCCGTTACCGGCGGGTAGCCGGCCGCGGCGCAGCGCGAAACAGGGCCCTGAGGTGCGCAAGGACCGGGGCCGGGCTCCTGTGCGGGGGGAGTGGAGCCCGTGAAGGGGGGTGTGTTCGGTTGTCTGCAGGCCTGATACTGAGCGCTCCACCCGCGCTGCCGGATCACCTGGGGGGAGAGGGAGACAGGGCGCGGGTGGAGCGGTTTCGTACTCGGCGACACCGTGCGGGCTGGTGCGGTGGGTCGGCCGGTCCTGCATCACGAAGGCTACCGCTTGGACACGCTGAGTTGATGATCATGGCGTACTTCTTGAACCAGACTTTGCCGTTTCTTGGCACAACCCCCGGCGGACGTGTACCGATGGCCCAGGCCCAGCCGCTGATCGCCTAAAGTTCTCCCTGTGAATCGAGGCAGGGCGGGCGACTACGACGACGGGTACGGCTACGAGCACGACCCATACCAGGCCGGCTACGGTTCCCCGGACGACGACGCCACCGTCAACGTCAACGATTACCAGGGCGACTACGACGACGGTTCCTACGAGAACGGCGGCTACCACGACGGCGGGTACCACGAAGAGGGGTACCAGGGCGACGGGTACGGCGACGACGGCTATGACGAGGACGGGTACGACGACGGCGGCCAGGGCCACGGCCACGGCGGCGCGTACGACGGCCACGACGGCCACGACGGCCACGACGGCCACGACGACCACGGCGGCCACGACGACCACGGCGGCCAGGGCGGCCAGGGCGGCCACGGCGACGACTACGGCGACGGCGAGGACGACCTCGAGGTCTCCAACCGCATCTTCACCATCCCGAACCTGATCAGCCTGGCCCGGCTGGCCGGCGTCCCGCTGTTCCTGGGCCTGATCCTGTCGCCGTACTACGGCGGCCCGAAGTACGACGTCTGGGCGCTGGTCATCCTGGCGCTGTCCGGTTTCTCCGACTGGCTGGACGGCAAGCTGGCCCGGCGCTGGAACCAGATGACCAAGTTCGGCGCGATGATCGACCCGCTGGCCGACCGGCTGTACATCCTGGCCACGCTGGTCGGGCTGACGGTGCGGCAGATCATCCCGTTGTGGCTGCCGATCGTGCTGGTCGGCCGGGACGTGGCGATGCTGGTGCTGATCTCGCCGAAGCTGCGCAAGGCCGGATACGGGGTGGCCTTGCCGGTGCACTTCCTGGGCAAGGCGGCGACGTTCAACCTGCTCTACGCCTTCCCGCTGCTGCTGCTCGGGCAGATCAGCGAGAAGCCCAACCACCTGACCGACATCGCCAACATCTTCGGGTGGGCGTTCGTCGGGTGGGGGACCGCGCTGTACCTGTTGGCCGGCGGCATGTACTTCGTGCAGGCCCGGCAGCTCACCCGCGGCACCGGGCGCTGAGGCGCACGCCGTCGCGCGCGGCGTGCGGGGAGCATGTCAAGATGGCCTCCATGCCCACGCCGCCCGACGTCCGGAGCACCCCGCGCCGCGACGCCTCGATGTCGTTGCTCACCAACCTGCTCAACGACACCCTGGACCCCGGGTACGCCGAGACCGCGGCGCGGCGCAAGGCCGCCGGCGAACCCGATGCCGGCACAAGCCACTGGACCAAGCGCATGTCGCCGACCGTGCTGTTCGGGGTGGCGGCCGTCGCGCTGGTGCTGGTGATCGCGGCGATCCAGACTCACCGCGAGGCCCCGGCGGTGGAGCGGGAGCGGCAGCAGCTGATCTCGCGGGTGCAGGAGGGCGAGCGCAAGAACTCGGCCGACGAATCCATGATCTCCGCGCTGCGCGGGCAGCTGCAGGCCGCGCAGGCCGAGGCGCTGGGCCCGGAGCAGGGCAAGGCGTTCACCGCGATGGCGGTGGCCACCGGCGCCTCCCCGGTGACCGGGCCGGGGCTGGAGGTGGTGCTCAACGACGCCGCCGGGGCCGACTCCTCGGCCAGCAGCGACCCGCGGCAGACCAGCAACAGCGCGAGCCGGGTCCTGGACGTGGACCTGCAGCACACGGCGAACGGCCTGTGGGCGGCCGGCGCGGAGGCGATCGCCATCAACGGCCAGCGGCTCACCGCGCTGTCGGCGATCCGCACCGCGGGCTCGGCGATCATGGTGGACTTCCGCCCGCTGTCGCCGCCGTACACGATCCAGGCGATCGGCGACCCGAAGTCGATGGCGGCCAAGTTCGCCGACGGTGCCGACGGCCGCTACCTGTTCGCGCTGAAGTCGCAGTACGGCATCGGCTTCACCACGAACACCAAGGACAAGCTGAACCTGCCGGCGGCCACGCAGCTGACACTGAGCGACGCGGTGCCGGTGCCGTGAGGAACGGTGCCGGGGGTTCGGTACGGTGGCCCCAGCAGTTTCCCCGAACCGGGCGGTCACCGAATCAGGCCCCGAGGCCGTCGGCGCCCGAGACGGACCATCCCTGGCCCGGGCCGGGATCGACAGTGACTGTGACCGAGACCGAAATGGCCGAGATGACCGAGATGACTTGGAGGGCGCCGTGATCGCGGCGATCGGATTGGTGATCGGCGTGATCGCGGGGGTGGTCTTCCACCCCACCGTGCCCGGGGGGCTGGCGCCCTACCTGCCGATCGCCGTGGTGGCGGCGCTGGACGCGGTGTTCGGCGGCCTGCGCGCCCTGCTGGACGGGATCTTCGACGACAAGGTGTTCGTGGTCTCCTTCGTCTCCAACGTGCTGGTGGCCGCGCTCATCGTGTACCTCGGCGACCAGCTCGGCGTCGGCTCCCAGCTGACCACCGGCGTCGTGGTGGTGCTGGGCATCCGCATCTTCTCCAACGCCGCGGCCATCCGCCGCCACATCTTCCACGCCTGAGAACGGAGCGCTGGGTGCAGACGCGGCCGGGGAACGAGCCGGACCGGGATCCGGAGTCGGGGGCGGGGAACGGGGACGAGGAGCGCGATCCGTTCACGCCGAAGGTGCGGCCTGAGGAGGGTGAGGGCGAGGGCGAGACCGGGGCCGAGGCGAATCTGGCCGAGACCATGGATCTCCGGAGTCTGGAGGCGGAGAAGGCCGAGGCCAAGGCCAAGGCCGAGCGGCATAAGCATCGCGGGCAGATGTCCCCTGAGACGTTGAAGGCTCAGGAGTCGGCTGCCGAGAGCGGTGACGAGGCCGGGGGTGAGAGCGAGTCCGGTCAGGCGGAGAAGGCTGCCGAGGTGGGCGGCGAGAGCGACAAGCCGACCGAGCCCCAGCCGGAGGAGCCTGTCGAAGCCGCCGAGGAGAGCCAGCCTGCTCGCTCGGACAAGCCTGCCGAAGGTGAGCCGGCGCAGGCGGAGAAGGCCGTAGAGGCCGGTGGCGAGAGTGAGTCTGCTCAGCCCGAGAAGCCCGCCGAGCCCGAGAAGCCCGCCGAGCCGGTGGATCTCGCCGCGACCGTGAACCTCCGCGACGTGCTTCCCGAAGAGCCCACTGCCGACACCGGCGCCGAATCCGCTCGCCCGCGTCCGGAGTCCGCCGAGACCGTGAATCTCCGGGACATGCTTCCGGAGGACTCCGCCAAGGGCACCGAAGGCGAGTCCCCGCTCCGCCGTCGTACGCCCGGCGAGCCGCCCCGCCGGCGTCCCGCCCCCGGTCCCGGCGGGCAGCCTCCGCGCCGTCCCGCGCCGGGGCAGGATCCGCGGCGTGCCGCGGGGCATCCGCAGTCGGGGGAGCAGGGTCCGCGCCGCCGACCGGCTCCCGGGCCGCGTCCCGGGGTCCGTCCGGTCGGGCCGGCCAGTCCTGCCAGTCCCGCCAGCCCGGCCGCTGCCGCCGTGGCCGCCTCGGTCGCGTCCGGTTCCGGGTCCGGTGTGCCCGGCAAGCCGGCCGCGCCGTCGGTCTCGCTGGGGCGTCGGCGGCTGTTCGCCGCGCTGTGGCCGCCGCGGCTGTCGCGCAACCAGGCGGTGGTCGGTGTGCTGCTGGCTGCTTTGGGCGCGGCTTTGGCGATCCAGGTGCGGGCCACCAACACCTCCGACGAGATTCTGCGGGGTGCGCGGGCCGACGATCTGGTGAACATCCTCGACGAGGTGACCTCGCGGGGCCAGAGTCTGGATGCCGAGCTGCGCAACCTGGAGACGCAGAACGCGGCGATCCAGGACAGCGCCGACAAGGCGCAGGCCGCTTTGGCGCAGGCCCAGCAGAAGGCCAAGGATCTGCAGATCCTCGCCGGGACGGTCAAGGCCAAGGGGTCCGGCATCACCATGACCATCACCGATCCGCAGGGGCAGCTGAAGTCCGCGACGTTGCTCAACGCGCTGGAGGAGCTGCGGGCCGCCGGGGCCGAGGTGGTGCAGGTGGACGACGTGCGCGTGGTCGTCTCCTCGTCCTTCGTCGACGCCCCCGACGGCGGGATCGCGCTGGACGGGCACGAGCTGGCCAAGCCCTACGTCTACAAGGTGATCGGCGACCCGAACACGCTCGGGCCGGCCATGCAGATCCCCGGCGGGGTGGTGGCGACCGTGAAGACCCAGGGGGCCAACGTGACGATCACGCCCGGGCAGGTGCTGGTGGACGCGGTGGCGCCGGCGCCGAATCCGGACTACGCCAAGGCCGGGTGAGCACGGGCCCCTCAGGCCCGGTGCGCCGCGGGCCCGTGCATGGTCCAGAATATGACCGCGGGCCCAGCAGCCCGCGGCGGCCGCCGCGCCGTCGAAACCGTGTGAGGAAAGGGCGGCAAAGAAGCCGATGACCCCCGAAGAGCTGAAGTACACCGCCGAGCACGAGTGGGTCCGCTCCGGCGACGCCGACAGCGTCCGCGTCGGGATCACCGACTACGCCCAGGAGCAGTTGGGCGACATCGTCTTCGTGCAGCTGCCCGAGGTCGGCTCGAAGATCACCGCCGGTGAGCCGTGCGGCGAGCTGGAGTCCACCAAGAGCGTCAGCGACCTGTTCGCCCCGCTGACCGGCACCGTCACGGCCGTGAACGCCGAGCTGGACGCCTCGCCGGAGCTGGTGAACTCCGACCCGTACGGCGAGGGCTGGATCTTCGACGTCGAGCCCGACGACGCCTCCGAGGTCGAGGCCCTGCTGGATGCCAAGGGCTACGAGGCCTCCATCGCGGGGTGAACCGCGTGGGCGGGGGGGGGGGGGGGGGGGGGGGCCCGGCCCCCCCCCCCCCCCGGCGGCCCCCCGCCCCCCCCCCCCCCCGCCGCCCCGCGGGGGGGGGGGGGGGGGGGGGGGGGGGGGGGGGCGGCGGGGGGCGGGGGCGCGGGGGGGGGGCGGGGGGGGGGGGGGGGGGGGGGGGGGGGGGCCCCCCCGGCCCCCCCCCCTCCGCTTTTCCACTTTCCGGCGCCGCGCCGACCGGTCATAGCTGATTCGAGGCCTGAGACGTCGTAATCTGGGAAGGAAACTGGGATGTCAGTCATCGAACACTGCGACGCGCAAGCGTCTCCGTAACGGGTGGCGGTGGGTGACGGGTGGGCGAAAGTGGAGGGGTCTCGGCGCGTTCCGGTTGACCTCGACGAGAGCCGCCCCATAAGTTGCGACCAACGCAGGCGGCAGCCACTACCGCCACAGGAATACTCCGGGAGGCCCACGACATGCCGTTCTGCACCAGGTGCGGGAACGCCAACCAAGCGGGGAGCCGCTTCTGCTCGCACTGCGGCACCGCCTTGGCCGAGTCCCCGCTCCCGGGCGACCCCTTGGTGCCCGAGGGTGCTGCGGAGCGGACCTCGACGATGTCCCTCGTCGGCGTCGAGACGGCCGCCGAGGCGGAGGTCGGCGGCACGGAGGACACCGAGCGGGTGGGCCTGGGCCCGGCCGACCGGGAGGCGCTGGCCGCGCTTCCGGCCGGTTCGGCCCTGCTGGTGGTGCGGCGCGGGCCGAACGCCGGCAGCCGGTTCCTGCTGGACGCCGACGTCACCACGGTCGGCCGCAGCCCGGACAGCGACATCTTCCTCGACGACGTCACCGTCTCGCGCCGCCACGCCGAGTTCGTACGCAGCGCGCAGGGTTTCCTGGTGCGCGACGTCGGGAGCCTCAACGGCACCTACGTCGACCGCAACCTGATCCAGGAGGCGCTGCTGCGCGACGGCGACGAGGTGCAGGTCGGCAAGTACCGCCTGGTGTTCCACGCGGGCTGACCCGGTGCCGGCCGCGCCCCGCGGCCTGGCGGCGGGCCGGCGTCAAGCGAGGGGGGCCCGGCAGGAAAGGCAGGAGAGCGGCGTGTCCGGCGAGGCGCTCACCATCGGCGAAGTCATCGGCCGGCTGGCCGCGGACTTCCCGGACTTGACCGTGTCCAAGATCCGCTATCTGGAGAGCGGCGGGCTGATCAGCCCCGGCCGGACCCCGGCGGGCTACCGGCGCTTCTCCGAGGAGGACGTCGAGAAGCTGCGCTGGGTGCTGGCCGCCCAGCGTGACCAGTACCTGCCGCTGAAGGTGATCAGGCAGCACCTGGCGGCCGACGGGCCGCGGGTGACGGCCGGGGACGCCGACGCCATAGTGACCGCGCTGACCTCGGGGGCCGACCCGGCGGCCGGGACGGATCCGGACTTCGAGGCCGGGGCGCACCGGCCCGGGGCCGCCGGGGTCCGGGCACGGGCCTCGTCCTCGGCGGGCATGGCCGGCACGGCTGACACGGCCGGCGCGGCTGGCGCGGCCGGCACAGTCGACGCTGCGGCCCCGTCCGGCGGAACCGCACCGAGCGCCGCCGGCCGGTCCCGTCCGCCGCTGCCTCCCCCCTCCACCCTGACCCCGCCGTTGCCGCCGCTCCCGCAGCCGCTGAACCGCGCGGCCACCGTCGCCGATCCGGCGTTCTACGCGGCCGCCCGGTCCGACGTCGGCGAGCTGCACCTGGGCCGCGACGGCCTGGCCCGCACCGCCGGTGTGTCCGGGTCCTTCGTCGCCGACCTGATCGCCTACGGCCTGCTGCCGAACGCCGAGGACTACGGCGGCGACGCGGTGTTCATCGCCCGCGCGGCCTCGGCGCTGACCGAATACGGGCTCGAACCCCGGCATCTGCGTCCGCTGCTGACCGGCGCGCGCAACACCGCGGGGCTGCTCGGCACCCTGCTGCCGACCCGGCGCCACGACGGGGTCACCGGCTCCGGGCGCCAGGCCGCGGCCTCCCGGGCGGCCTCGCGCACCGCGGAGGCCTCAGTGGCGGCTGTGAAGCTCTACGCGGCGCTGCTGCGGGCCGAGCTGGCCGGCGGCGCGGTCCCGGCGGCACAGGCCCCGCAGGGCCCGCACAGTGCCCCGGTCGGTGCTGAGGACGCCGCCGCCGCGTCCGGTCCGTCGGCTGCGACCGCCACGACTGTCACGGCCCCGCACGCCGCGACCACGACGGCCGGCCACCCCGCGACCACGACGACTGCGCACACCGCGACCACGGCCGCCGCGCACGCCACGACCACGGCGATCGGCAGCCCGCCGCCCGCCGCCGAGACCTCACCGGCCCCATCCGCACCGGCATCCCGGGAATCTTCCCGGAACCCCGGCATGCCCGGCGGGCCCGCAGCGCGATAGGGTGGACACCGTGAACGAACTCGACGTCGTCGGCGTCCGCGTCGAGATGCCGTCCAACCAGACGATCGTCCTGCTGCGCGAGGTGAGCGGCGAGCGGTATCTGCCGATCTGGATCGGGGCCAACGAGGCCTCGGCCATCGCGCTGGCCCAGCAGGGCGTCACGCCGCCGCGCCCGCTGACCCACGACCTGTTCCGGGACGTGCTGGCCGCCTTCGGCAGGCAGCTGCTGGAGGTCCGCATCACCGCGATGCGCGACATGGTCTTCTACGCCGAACTGGTCTTCGACGGCGGCCTGCAGGTGAGCGCGCGCCCCTCGGACGCGATCGCGCTCGCGCTGCGCACCGGCGCGACCATCTACGGGGCCGAGGAAGTGCTCGCCGAGAGCAGCATCCTGATTCCCGACGAGCAGGAGGACGAGGTCGAGGTCGAGCGGTTCAGAGAGTTCCTGGACCAGGTCTCGCCGGAGGACTTCGGCGCCTGAGCGGGCCGTGCGGGGGTCTTGCGCGGGTCTGCTGCCCGGGTGTGCCATGCCGTCGCGGGGTGGCCGTGAAGGTCGGATAGTCCGATTCACGAAGACACGCCCGATGCCTCCCAGGCGATGTCGTTGACCGGTGCCGGGTGCCGCGCATACGGTCGAAGACAGCTAGCGGCAAGACGTGACTGGAGGGGTGAGCCGAGACCGTGGCCCGGACGGCCTACGCCGGCCGTCGAGGCCGCCGGGGCCGATCGCCGACCCCGCCGGGGTTTGCGGAGACTGATCGACGTCAAGGAATCCGGGCGAGGGATCTTTCCCGACAAGACGGATCGGCGTGGGTTCCCTCACTGGGGCTGTTCAAGCGGAAGGCCAAGCACATGACCGGGACGACGGGCGCTTTGGGCGGGAGCGGGTTCCCGCGCGCGGTCGGACCGGGCGACCTGCCGGCCGCCCCCGCCTCCGCGGCGCGGCCGCAGGCCGGCTACCGCGGGCCGACGGCCTGCGCGGCGGCCGGGATCACCTACCGCCAGCTGGACTACTGGGCCCGGACCGGCCTGGTCGAGCCCTCGATCCGGTCCGCCTCGGGCTCCGGGTCGCAGCGGCTGTACAGCTTCCGCGACATCATCGCGCTGAAGATCGTCAAGCGGCTGCTGGACACCGGCGTCTCGCTGCAGAACATCCGGATCGCGGTCGGCTACCTGCGCGCCCGCGGCGAGGCCGACCTGGCCGGCGTCACCCTGATGAGCGACGGGGCCAGCGTCTACGAGTGCACGTCCCCGGACGAGGTGTTCGACCTGGTGCAGGGCGGCCAGGGGGTGTTCGGGATCGCCGTGGACGCGGTGTGCCGCGAGGTCGAGGGCACGCTGAAGCAATTCCCCGGTGCCGGCGAGGGCGGCGACGCCCCCGGCGGCTCGGCCGCGGTGGGCTCGGGCGCGGTGGGCCCGGGCGCCGGAAGCAGCACCGGCAACGGTTCCGGCGAGGAGCCGCAGGCCGGCGGAGCCGTGGACGAGCTGGCGCGCCGGCGGCGGATAAGGGCGGTCTGAGACCGCGGCCGGTCCGTCCGGGCCGTCCAGTCATCCGTCTGGTGCAACCGCGATCGGCTGCTCCGCGTCTACCCGACGTGACCCGAATCCCGCTGCCGCGGGCCCGCACGAGCCAGCGCCGGCTGTACCAGGCCGCCGTGCTCGCGGTGGTCCTGATGTTCGCGCCGGTGACCGCCGTCCGGGCGTACGCGTCCTCCTATCAGCGCAGCGCGGCCTCGGTGCCGTACGAGCCGGTCGCGATCGTCTTCGGCGCGGGGGCGCCCGGCGGCAAGCCCTCGCCGTACCTGTCACGGCGCCTGGACGTCGCCCTGGACCTGTACCGCCGCGGCAAGGTCACGGTCATCCTGGTGACCGGCGACAATTCCCGCCCGGACTACGACGAGCCGACCGTCATGCGCCAGTACCTGGTGAACCACGGCGTGCCGGCGGCGCGCATCGTCCGGGACTTCGCGGGCTTCGACACCTGGGCCTCGTGCGCGCGGGCCAAGAAGATCTTCGGGGTCGACCACGCCACCCTGGTCACCCAGGACTTCCACCTGCCGCGCGCGCTGCTGCTGTGCCGCGCCGCGGGCATCGACGGGTACGGCGTCGCCGACACCGGGGAGTCGGTGGCCGGGGAGAGCGAGATGGTCCACGACTCCGCGCGCGAGGTGCTGGCCGGGATCAAGGCCTGGGGGCAGGCGGCGTTCCAGCCGGATCCGGTGCTGGGGAAGAGGGAGACTAGCGTGGCCACGGCGCTCGCGGCGGCCAGGATTTCCTAGACCCCCTAGATCTCCTCGCGCAGCCGCGCTGTCGCGATGTGGATCCGGAAGGCGAACGGGACGGTTCCGTCCGGCGCGGCCGTTTCGCGGGTCTCGGCGAGGAAGGCTTCGCGCAGCCGCTCCATGGCCTCCTCATCGAGCGGATCGAAGGTGTAGAGACCGGTCAGGCCGGTCCAGACCTCGTCCACCGGACCGCTCAGGTCGATGACGACGGTCTCCCAGTCGGCCGGCGCGAAGCCGGTCGGGGCGAGGATCTCGTCGAACCCTTCACGGCCGCGGGTCCTGCTGTCGCCCAACGCCGGGACGAGCTGTGCCGCGGGCAGGTCGTCGAGCGCCTCCTGGAACACGGCGCGGAATCGGTCGTAAGCCGCGCCGCCGACGACTCCACCGCCCACCACGCACGCCAGAACCCCGCCGGGCGTCAGGACCCGGGCCAGTTCGGCGGCGACCTGCTCGATGTCCGCCATCAGCATCAGCGCCATGTGACAGACGCACGCGTCGAAGTTGTCGTCGGCGAAGGGGAGCTGCTGGGCCCGTGCGACTTCCAGCCTGACATCGGGTCCGGACAGCGCCGGCCGGCGCCGCGCCAGCTCCAGCGACCGCGCGGACAGGTCCACGCCGGCGAGCTGCCTGCCGTCCTCCTCGGCCAGCAGCTCCAGCAGCAGGCCGTCGCCGCAGCCCAGGTCCAGCACGCGCCTGCGGCCGGCGACCCGGTCGCGCAGCATCTCGTAGCTGGAGCGGCCGTCCGGGGCGTGGCCGCGGCCCAGCATCTCCGAGGTCACCGCGGGGTGTTCGGCGTGGAAGGCTTGCAGGAACGCCTCTTGGGCTGCGGTTGTCGTCATGGCGGCAGCCTAGGGATGCCGGAGCGCGAAGGGCGGATTAGCGTCGAGGGATGATCACCGGCACACACGCGATCCTGTACAGCGCCGACGCGGAGGCCGATCGGGCCTTCTTCCGGGATGTGCTCGAGTTCCCGCACGTCGACGCGGGCGGCGGATGGCTCATCTTCCAGCTGCCGCCGGCCGAGCTCGGCGTGCACCCGGCCGAGGGCGCGCCGGCCGGGGAGGTGTATCTGATGTGCGACGACCTGGACGCGACGCTGGCGGTGCTGGCCGCCAGGGGCGTGCACACGGTGGGGGAGCGGTCGGAGGCGCGCTGGGGTGTGCGGGCCTGGATCCCGCTGCCGAGCGGCGGCACGCTCGGGTTGTACGAGCCGCGGCATCCGGTCGCGCGGGATTTATGAGCTTTGTCAGTCCTTGGCCTTCAGCCCGCGGCGGATCTCGTCCAGGATCCCCGGGACCGCGCGCTCGATCAGGTCCAGGACATGCTCGAAGGCTTCGTCGCCGTCGTAGTACGGGTCTGGCACGTCCAGGTCCGGGCCGGCCGAGGGGTCGAAGGAGCGCAGCAGCCTGAGCTTGTCGCGGTCCCGGTCGTCACGGGCCAGGGCGCGCAGCTCCCGCAGGTGCCCGGCGTCCAGGGCGATGACGAGGTCGTAGTCCTCGAACCAGTCGCGCTGGAACTTGCGGGCGCTGTGGTCGGAGGTGAAGCCGTGGCGCTGGAGGGTGCGGACCGTGCGGCGGTCGGCCGGGTCGCCGACGTGCCAGCCCCCGGTGCCGGAGCTGTCCACGACGACGGCGTCGGCCAGGCCCTCGTCATCGACGTGCTTGCGGAGCACGTGCTCGGCCATCGGGGAGCGGCAGATGTTGCCGGTGCAGACGAAGGTCACGCGGTACGGGGCGCGGGCGGAGGCGTTGGACATGTGATCGATTGTCCCCGATTCCTAGCGCGGCATCCGCCGCCACAGCGCCTGCGGCACCAGCCGGGCCACGAAGTAGGCCGGCCGCAGCGCCCAGGGCACCCAGACCCGGATCCGGCGCTTGCGCAGCGCCTTGACCACCGCGTCGGCGACCTGGTCCGGGGTGCTGGACAGCGGCGCCGGGCTCATGCCCTCGGTCATCCGGCCGATGACGAAGCCCGAGCGGACCAGCAGCAGGTGGACGCCGGTGCCGTGGAGCCGGTCGCCGAGGCCGCTGGCGAAGCCGTCCAGGCCGGCCTTGGCCGAGCCGTAGACGTAGTTGGCGCGGCGCACCCGCAGGCCCGCGACCGAGGAGAAGACCACCAGGTCGCCGCGGCCCTGGGCCTCCAGCAGCGGGGCCAGGACGGTCAGGACGCTGATCTGCGCCACGTAGTCGGTGTGCACGACCTGCACGGCGTGCGCCGGGTCCCGCTCGGCGAGTTCCTGGTCGCCGAGGATGCCGAAGGCGACGACCACCACGGCGACCCCGGCCGGGCCGGCGTCGGCGAAGAGCTTGCCCATCAGCTCCGGGTGCGCGGCGACCTCGTCGGCGTCGAACTCGACGCAGCGCACGTCCGCCGCCCCAGCCGCCTTCACCCGCGCCGCCTCGGCCGCCAGGTCATCGCTGCGCCGCGCGGCCAGGACCACGGTCCGCCCGGCGGCCAGCCGCTCGGCGACCTTCAGCCCGATCTCGCTGCGCCCGCCGAGCAGGAGCACGGCGCCTTCCGTCATCGCACCCGGTTTCACGGTCGCTCAGTCTGCCAGCTTCCGGCGGTGCGCCGTGAAAAGAAGTCCGGGCCGGTGTCGGATCCGGCCGGCGGTGTTCGTGGTAAGGGTGAGCGGCAGCCCGCCAGGGGCGCCGGCGATGAGGCGACGTACAGGAGATGGTCTGAGATGCAGTATCTGGTTTCCGTGCTCTGCGAAGGCCCCGCCATGGCCTCGGAGGAGGAGCAGGCGGCGATCGACGTGTTCAACGACAAGCTCATCGCCGACGGGCACTGGGTCTTCGCCGGGGGCCTGGGGGAGCCGGTCAACGCCACGGTGATCGACAACCGGGGCGCCGGGGAGCCGATCTTCACGGACGGGCCCTATGTGGAGTCGAAGGAGTACCTGGTCGGGTTCTGGGTGATCGAGGCCGCCGATCTGGACGTGGCGCTCAAGCTGGCCGCCGAGGGGTCGCACGCGTGCAACCGCCGGGTCGAGGTGCGGCCGTTCCTGTGAAGGGCAGTGAGGCCGGGTCCGAGTCCGAGTCCGAGGTCGAGGGCGAGGCCGAGGTCGCGGCGGCGGTCACCCGTGCCCACCGCGAGGAGTGGGCGCGCGTGGTCGCCACCCTGACCAGGCGCTTCGGCGACCTCGACATCGCCGAGGAGGCGGCCGCGGAGGCGTTCGCCGCGGCCGTCGAGCACTGGCCGGCCCAGGGCGTCCCGCCCAATCCCGGCGGCTGGCTGACCACGACCGCGCACCGCAAGGCCATCGACCGGATCCGGCGCGAGGCCAAACGCGAGGACAAGCACAAGGAGGCTCAGGTGCTCCACCACGACGACCCGCCCGAGCCGGTCGGCGCCATCGAGGACGAGCGGCTCCGGCTGGTCTTCACCTGCTGCCACCCGGCGCTGGCGATGGAGAGCCGGGTGGCCCTGACGCTGCGCATGCTCGGCGGCCTGACCGTCCCCGAGATCGCCCGCGCCTTCCTGGCCCAGCAGGCCGCGGTGGGGCAGCGCATCACCCGCGCGAAGGCCAAGATCAAGGCGACCCGCATCCCCTACCGCGTCCCGTCGGCGCAGGACCTGCCGGCCCGCGTGGCCGGCGTGCTGACGGTCCTGTTCCTGGTCTTCAACGAGGGCTACCTGGCCACCGGCCCCGACACCGACCCGATCCGCCAGGACCTGACCGCCGAGGCGATCCGCCTGACCCGCCTGATCCACACCCTGCTGCCCGCCGACGGCGAGACCACAGGCCTGCTGGCCCTGATGCTGCTCATCGAGGCCCGCCGCCCGGCCCGCGTCTCCGCCACCGGCGAACTGATCACCCTGGACGAACAGGACCGCGGATCCTGGGACAGGACCCTGATCGCCGAGGGCCACGGCCTGGTCCGCGAACGCCTGGCCACCGGCGTCCCCCCGGGCCGCTACCAGATCCTCGCGGCCATCAACGCGGTCCACACCTCCGCCCGCGACGCCCGCGACACGGACTGGTCGCAGGTGGTGGCCCTGTACGACCAACTGGTCCGCATCGATCCCTCACCGATCGTCGCCCTGAACCGCGCCATCGCGGTGGCGGAACTGGACGGGGCGCAGGTGGCGCTGGCGGAGGTCGACCGCCTCACGGACCGGCTGGACGGCTACCACGCGTTCCACGCGGCGCGCGCCGACCTGCTGCGCAGGGTGGGGCGGAGCGGGGAGTCGCGGGCGGCGTACGACCGGGCGATCGAGCTGGCGGGGAACTCGGGGGAGCGGGCGCATCTGGTGCGGCGGCGGGATCAGTTGGGGTCGGTTGGGGAGTGAGGCCGGTGAGCGGAGATGCGGCGGGGCGGCCCGCTGGGACCTACTGGCCGCCAGCGGCTCGCTGCGACCGCAGGACAAGCGAGATCGCCTAAGCTGCCCGCCAGCCGCCAGCCGCCAGCCGCCAGCCGCCAGCCGCCAGCCGCCAGCCGCCAGCCGCCAGCCGCTGGGCAAGCGATCGCCGGGATTGCTGCCAGAATCGGCCGCCCCTTATTCAGCCCACCCGCGCCCCAGCGCAAGCCGCCCATCCCGCAGCGCCTCCCGCTGCGCGGCCGCCCACGCCGCGACCTCCTCCGCGCATGCCTGCGAACTCCGCCCGGTCGTGTCGATCACCGGGCTCTGCCACCGCGGGTCGTCCGAGGCCCAGCCGGTCCACCGGTGCCAGGCCATGGCCGGCCAGCCGCCGTCCACGATCACGTCCGGCCGGTAGCGGGGGTCGCGCGCGTGCTCCCGGTGCCAGGCCGCCCAGCCGCAGAAGGCGTCCAGCGCGACCTCGTCCCAGCGGCCGGGGTCGCGGGCGGCGAGGCGGGTGCGGCGGTCGTCGTCGGCGACGTCGATCAGGCAGACCGCGATGCCGTCCAGGAGCGGTGCCGACGGGGCCGCCAGGATCTCGCCGAGCGGCGAGTTCCCCGACAGCAGCAGGTCCACGCCCCGGTCCTGGTACTCCAGCGCGCGCCGGACCCAGTGCTCGGTCATCTCGTTGCGCCAGTGCGGCGGGATCGGCGGGTCCGGGACGCCGACCTCGTCGAACTCGTGGACCACCGTCCCCGGCAGGCGGCCGGCCACCGCGAAGGAGAGCGTGGTCTTGCCGGCGCCGCTGGAGCCGGTCAGTTTGAGCAGCATCAGGCTTCGAGCTCCGGTTCCACTTCTGTCTCCGGCTCCATCTCCATCTCCATCGGGAATCCCGCCACCGCGACGAGCCCCGGCGTCCGGAACGTCGTCACCCGCGCGATCCGGTCGCCGCGCAGGGTCAGCACCTGCACCGATTCGGCGGCCAGCAGGCGGTCGTCGTCGCCGGAGTAGACGGCGAAGGCGGGCTGGCCGTTCGCGATCATGGGGATCATCTTGCGGTGCTTGCCGTGCATGCCGAGACGGAAGGCGAGCAGCCGCCGGAGCAGCGGCGCGCCCCGGAACCACATCGGCTGCGGCGGCATCTCGTAGACCGCGTCCTCGGTCAGCAGCTGCATCAGGGTGTCGACGTCGGCCTCCACGAACGCCTTCGCCCAGCGGTCCAGGATCTCGCGCTGGGGGGCCTGCGTCGGCTCCGCGACCTGCTCGGCGTCCGGGGCGACCGCTGCCAGGCGCGTGCGGGCCCGCTTCAGCAGGCTGTTGACCGCGGTGGCCGTCAGGTCCAGCAGCGCGGCGACCTCCGCGGCGCGCCAGCCGAGCACGTCGCGCAGGATCAGCACAGCGCGCTGGCGGGGCGGCAGGTACTGGAGGGCCGCGACCAGGGCCAGGCGCAGGCCGGAGCGGGCGGCGACGACCGAGGCCGGGTCCGCGCCGACCGCGCCGGCCACCCCGGCGGGCTCGGTCGCGAGCAGGGCGTCCGGGAACGGCTGGAGCCAGGTGATCTCCGGCGGGATGGCGCTCAGGTCGCCCTCGGGGTCGGTGTGCGGGGCTCCGATGCCGGCCGGCAGGGGGCGGCGGGCGCGGTGCTCCAGCGCGGTCAGGCAGGCGTTGGTGGCGATGCGGTACAGCCACGTGCGCAGCGAGGCGCGGCCCTCGAAGCCCTCGTAGGAGCGCCAGGCCCGCAGGTACGTCTCCTGGACCAGGTCCTCGGCGTCATGGATGGAGCCGAGCATGCGATAGCAGTGCGCCAGGATCTCCGGCCGGAAGGGGTCGGCCAGCCGGACGAAATCGTCCTCGACCCGCATCTCGCTCCCCGCCGTCGGTTGGTTCGTCACGATGGTCATCCGCACTCTCCCGGCGCCTCAAGATTGGCACGTTCGTGCCCTCGGTGGTACCGACTTGGCCCGACCCGGAAAGTGGGCGCCGCGGGGGCGACCAGTTCGCGCCGTGCGATGGGTCAGAACAGGCATGAGTACCGCAGCAGATACGGAACGACAGCCTCCGATGACGGCTTCGCAGCGGTGGGTCCTGACCCTCACCTCGCTGGCCGCGTTCATGATCGCCCTGGACGGCACCATCGTCACCACGGCCCTGACCACCATCCGCAAATCGCTGAACACCTCCGTGGAGACACTGGAGTGGACAGTCAGCGCCTATATCCTCACCTTCGCCGTGCTGATGCTCACCGGCTCGGCCCTCGGCGACCGCTTCGGCCGCCGCCGGGTCTTCGTGGCCGGGCTGGCGCTGTTCACGGTGTCCTCCGCGGCCTGCGGCCTGTCCTCGAGCGTCGGGGAGCTGATCGCGGCGCGCGCCGTGCAGGGCGCCGGCGCGGCGGTGGTCATGCCGCTCGCGATCGCTCAGCTCGGCGCCGCGTTCCCGCCGCGCGAGCGCGGCCGGGCCATGGGCGTCTCGGCCGGCATCATCGGCCTGGCCACGGCCGGCGGGCCGTTCGTCGGCGGCGTGGTGGCCCAGGGCCTGGCCTGGCAGTGGCTGTTCTGGGTCAACGTCCCGGTGGGGGTGCTGGTGACCGCCGGGGTGCTGCTGAAGATGGGCGAGACCCGCGGGCCGCAGGCCCGGCTGGACCTGGTCGGCGTCGTGCTCACCACCGGCGGGGTGCTGGGCCTGGTGTGGGCGCTGGTGCGGGGGAACGACGCCGGATGGGTGTCCGCGGAGACGCTGGGCGCACTGGCTGTCGGCACGGTGCTGACGGTCGCCTTCGTGTTCTGGGAACTGCGCGCCCCGGCCCCGATGGTGCCGCTGCGCTTCTTCACGCACCGCGCCTTCTCGGCGGGCAACGTCGCGAGCTTCACCATGACCGGCGCCATGTACGGGCAGCTGTACTTCCTGTCGCAGTACTACCAGACCGTCCTGCACTACGGCCCGTTCGGCGCGGGGGTCCGGATGATGCCGTTCACGGCGACGCTGCTGGTCTTCGGCCCGCTGTCCGGCCGCCTGGCGGACCGGCTGGGGGAGCGCCGCCTGGTGTCCGGCGGGCTCGCGGTGCAGGCGCTCGGCCTGGCCGGCATCGCGCTGCTCGCGGGACGGCACGTCTCCTACCCGGCGCTGATACCGGCGCTGGTAGTGAGCGGGGTCGGGGTGTCGACGGCGATTCCGCCGACGCAGAAGGCGGTGGTGAGCGCGGTGCAGCCGCAGCAGATCGGGCAGGCGTCGGGGGTGTTCAGCATGCTGCGACAGTTCGGGGCGCTGTTCGGCACCGCTGTGGCGGTGGCGGTCTTCGCGGCCTCCGGGAGCTACGCGAGCCCGCAGAAGTTCACGGACGGGTTCAGCGCGGCGATCGGGATCGGCGCCGGGCTGGCGGCGATCGGGGCGGTGGCGGGGTTGATGCTGCCGCGGCTGCGGCGGGTGGGGGCTGAGGCTGCTGCTTCGGCGGAGCGGGAGGTTGTCGCGGCGGGTTGAGGTGCGGTGGGTTGTGCACCGCCAGCCGCCAACGCGAAACGAGTCGCTCAACCGAACCGCGCCACCAGCGGATCCGTCTTCAACCCGCGCGAAGCCGTCAGAAAACGCCTTTAACCCGCATTCCGACCGTAGTGCACCAAGAAAACGGTCATGGCCGGCCCGAACCCCCGGACCGGCCACAACCGTGGGCGAAACCGCGATACCCGCGCGGCCCGCCCGCACAGAGGCGAGGGCGAAGCCCCCTTACTGCCCGCCGCCCTGCGCAGCCTGCGAATATCCCTCGAACTGGTTCATCTCGCGGTCGTAGCGCGTGGTCAGTCCGTGGCCGTACGCCTGCCAGAAGGTCTCCCGCTGGCCGTTCACCGTCGTGTGGGTGTTGCCGTAGATGGTCTGGTCGTAGTCGATGCGGGCGTCGTGGAACGACTGCTGGAACTGGTCCGGGGTCATGCCCTGCAGGGTGGCCATGTTGTCCGCCGGGACCGAGTTCGCTGTGCGGGTCGGGTCGTCGCCGGTGGCCATCGAGTTCAGGATCGCGCGGGTGCCGCCGATGCCGCGCATGTGGGCGCTGGAGGCGATGGCGGCGCGGATGCCGGGGTCGGAGAAGTCCTGGGCGCCGGCCTGGTCCGCGTGCTGGTTGAGCAGGTCCGCGACGACGGCCTGTTCCTGGGGGCTGCCCTGGCCGTACTGGTTGCGGGCGGCCATGATCTGGTCGTAGCCGTTGTGGCTGCTCTGGCGGAAGCCGTAGACCTCGGGGACGCCGCCCTGGTTGCCGCTCGCGCCCTCGGAGCGCATCAGGTTCCTGACGAAGCTGTCGGGCAGGCGGTGGGTGTTCGTCGCCGCCGCCGCGGTGGTGGCCGCGGCGTGGGCCGCCGGGGTCGGGGTCGCGGCCGGGGTGGTGGTCGCCGGGTGCTGGGCGCCGTTCTGCGCGGTGGTGGTCTGCCCGTTCAGGGACAGGCTCTTGTAGCTGTCGGCGGTCTTCTGGTCCAGCGACTCATAGTCCTTCAACACCGTCGTGATCGCGCCGGTGAGGGTCTCGACGAAGCTGACCACCTTGCCCAGGCTGCCGACCAGCTGGCTGTGCAGGCTGTTGTTGGCGCTGCCGACGGCCGAGCCGATGCCGGCGAAGCTCATGATGTCCAGCACCAGCGTCTCGACCTCGCCCAGGGTCGAGTGCGAGCTGCCGGTCATGGACTGGAACTGGGCCAGCGCCGTCTGGACTCCGGGGGAGGAGACGGTGTACGGCGGGAGCGTGCTGCTCCCGATCTGGGTCGACATGATCGCTCCCTGTCAAGGCCTGTCAAGGACGGTGGTACGGGCATGAGGCGAGGGCCGGACTTCGTGCGGCGCGGGGTCGGGCGCGGCCTTCGCCGCGCCCGCGCGCCCTCCTACAGGTCGCCGCCGATGACGCCGGGGGACACCGGGGCGCTGGCGCCCCACACGTCCTCGGTCTCGACCAGCCACGCCGGGATCCGCCGGTTGGCGTCGCCCCCCATGCCGGCCCCGGCCATGCCGCTCATCGGCATCATCGGCATCATCCCGCCCCGGCTCGCCGCGGCCGCCGCCGCGCCGCCGGCGCCCAGCGCGCCGCCGGCGAAGTCGTTGGCCACCGCGCCGGTCTCCGCGGCGGTGAAGTTCTTCGCGGCGTCCGCCGCGGCCTTGGCCGCCGACGGGTCGGCGCCGCCGATCCCGCCGATCGAGCCGCCGCCCCCGCCGCCGAACTTCCCGCCGAGCTTGCTCGCCAGGTAGCGCGAGCCGAGCACGCCGGCGGCGTCCGCCGCGGCGCCCTTGTTCGCGTCGTTCTTGGTGCTGTTGGGGTTCGCGACGGGGGTCAGACGCCCGGTGATCGGCGTGTTCTGCTGACCGGAGCCGGTGGTGTTGCCGATCGGCATCCCGGCGGCGCCGGTGGTGCCGCCGACCAGGCCGGTGGTGGTGGCGAACTTCCCGCCGGCGGCCGCCGCGGCCGCCGCCAGGCCGACCGTGAACATGTCGCCGAACAGGGACTGCGAGGCCTGGTCCGGCTGCCCGGGCGTGTTCGGCCCGCCGGGCGTCTGGTTCTGGGTGGCGTTCTGCAGCAGTACCGGGACGCCGTTGGCGTCCAGCACGACCGGTGTGGCGTCGGTGCTCAGACCGTTGCCCGGGCCCGTGCCGTTCACCGTCGGGGTGGCCCCGCCCGGCGTCGGGGGGAAGCGGTCCTGGGCGACCACGTAGCTGTCGGCCAGCGTGTTCATCACGGCCACGGCCTGCGCGTGCGCGGCGTTGGAGGCGCTGATCGCGGACTGCTGCGCCTGCACCGCCGCGACCGCCTTGGCCTGGTCGGACTGCATCTGCGCGGCCGCGGCCGGCGAGGTGGTGGCGTCGATCGACAGCGGGGTGGTGGCCAGGGCCAGGGTGGTCGGCGGCACGACCGGGACGTCCACCGCGGCCGGCATCGCGGCCCGCGCCGCGACCAGCGAGTCCACGGCGTCGTAGGTCAGGTCGCGCATCTGCAGCGAGGTCTCGGCGACCTTGCGCAGGCCGCCGATCAGGTCGGTGACCATCCGCTTGTACTCGTCGGAGGCCGTGCCCTGCCACTCGCCGTCGAACGAGCGCAGCCGGCCCTCCAGGTTCGAGGCCTGCTCGTGCAGCATCTTGCCGGTGGCGTCCCAGGTCTGGGCGGTGGTGGTGCCGGTGGCCGGGTCGCTGGCGTAGAGCATCGCGGTCAGTTGGGCCAGGCTGTACTGCGAGAAGTCGGTGACTTTCTCTGACGGCGCGGTCACGGTCACGAACCTCCCTGCGGATTGGTGGCGGTCCAGGGGGCGTCCTGGCCGGGGAAGACGGGGGCCGGCGCGGGGGCGGACGGCATCGCGGCCGAGCCCGGGTCCGGCGGCGGCGTCCACAGCGGCAGCGCGCCGCCCGAAGCGTTCGACGTGCTGTCGAAGCTCACCTCGACGCTGACGTTCGTCGAGGAGCCGTTGGAGCCGTTGCCCTGGCCGGCCGGCGGCTGGTTCGACCTGGACTTGGCCGCGCCGCCCAGCAGCGCACCGCCCAGCAGCGCGCCGGCGAGCGGCACCGCCGTCACCGCGCTGACCGGCGAGGCGAAGGGGCCGCTCGTGTTCTGGTTCGGGACCCCGGGACCGGGACCGTTGTACGGGCCGGGCTGGTTCCCCTGGCCGTTCTGGCCGCCCGGCCAGTTCGGGTCGCCCTGGTGCTGCTGGCCCGGGTTCCCGTACTGGTTGTCGTTCTGCCAGGAGTTGTCGCCGGAGCCGCCGCCGTAGACCGTTCCGGGCGGACCGCCCAGGCCCCAGGCGACGCCCTCGTCGGCGTTGCGGTAGCCGTCGGCCACCGTCCCGGTGACGTCCCCGGCGAACGCGATCGCCGTCTTGACCTGCCCGAGCAGGTTGAACATCTCCTCGACGGCGGCCTGTTCGCCGGCGCCCAGCGCCCAGGCCTCATGGAAGGCGCCGTACTGCGGCGCGGTCCCGCCCATGGTGGCGAGATGGTCCATCGGGGCCTGAAGGCTCTGGATCTGCGTCGTGAACTCGTCGGCGAAATCGGTCAGCGACTTCAGGTGGATGGAGAAGGACTGTTCGGGCGAGGGCTCGGACATCGCTCACAGCTCCTGGTGGATTTATGGTCGGGGCTGGGGTGGCCGCAGCAGGGGCCGGATGGGACACGACCGGGGCCGTGGGCACGGCGGCGGGAGGGGGGTCCCGCCGGGTTGGGGGGTCGCCGTGCCCGACGGCGGTCCGGTCAGGCGAAGTAGCTCGTGTTCTGCTGCTCGAGCGCGTACTGCAGGTCGTGGGCCTCGTTGACCTTGGCCGAGAACTGGTTGATGGTCGCGATGATGTCGGAGGTCGCGGCCCGCAGCTTGGTCTCGGCCGCGTCGGCCTGGACACCGGCGGAGGAGCCGGACTCCACCCACGTCTGCTTCATCGGCTGGAGCGTGCGCAGCAGCTCCTCCAGGTACGAGGTGAGCGCGGCGGCCTTGGCGGACAGCGAGCCCGCGCTGGCCTGCAGCGCGCCGAAGTTGACGCTGATCTGGTCGGCGGTCATTGCCTAGATCCCTTCTGGAAGTCGGTGTCGGTGCTGGTGGATCAGATGCCGCCGAGGCGGGACAGCGTGGCGCTGCTGTTGCCGGCGCTGCCGGCCAGCGAACGCAGGGTGTCCGACACCTGGGAGTCGCCCGCGCCGTAGTTCTGGAAGCTCTTGTTCACCAGGTCCGACATGACGTCGATCTCGCGCGAGGCGACCGTCATCTGCTCCTGCAGCTCGGTGTGCAGGTTCCAGAAGGCGATGGCCTGGCTGCCCTGGTACTGGGCCAGCGTCGAGGTCAGGTCGTTCTCCAGGTCGGACATGGTCTTCTTCGCGTTAGCGGCGCACTCCGTGAAGCCCTGGATCGCCTGCGTCATCGCAGCGGCGTCGCTCAAGAAACCGGGACCGGCCACGAGGGCCACCTCCTTCTGTCTGGGAACCCGTGGTTGGGGGTGGCCGGAGCAGGACCTCCGGCCGATAACCGATACGCTAGGGAATCTGTGCACTACCACCACACGGCACAACTGCCGGTTGAGGCGACGGCACAAGTACCCACGTGATGGTCCGTACACCGTCAGTGCTCTTATGCGCTGCCGGAATCACGCCGCTCATTCGCCTTCTGTTCAGTCGGTTCGGATCGGTTCGTCGGTCAGTTGGCCGGCGGCGTCCAAGCCACCTGTGCCTGTCCGGGAGCCGTCCGCCGGTGCACGAGGATCCCGCGGCCGGGAGGCTGCGGGCCGGCCTTCACGTTGCCCAGCAGCGGCCCCTCGTCCTTGCTCCCGGACATCACCAGGCCCGGCGAGCCGAGTTCGCGCAGGCGCTGCAGTACCGGCTCGAACAGCCCGCGTCCGGCCCCGCCGGCGCCGCGCGCGACCACCAGGTGCAGCCCGATGTCACGAGCCTGCGCCAGGTATTCCAGCAGCGGCAGCAGCGGGTTGCGGCCCGGGATGGCGACCATCTCGTAGTCGTCGACGAGTACGAACAAGTGCGGGCCCTTCCACCAGGAGCGCTCGCGCAGCTGCTCGGGGGTGACCTCCGGGCCCGGCAGCCGGCGGCGCATCGCCTCGGCGCAGTCGTTGATCAGCTCCACGGTGGCCGGCTCCGCGGCGGCGTAGCCGAGCAGGTGGTCGCCGGTGACCGCGTCCAGCATCCCGCGCCGGTAGTCGATGACCGCGATCGCGGCCTGCTCGGGGGTGTAGTCGGCCATGATGCCCGCGGCGATGGTGCGCAGCAGGCCGCTCTTGCCGCTCTCCACGTCGCCGAAGGCGATGAAGTGCGGGTCGGCGTCGAAGTCCGCGTACACCGGCTGCAGGTCGGCCTCGGACAGGCCGAACGGCACCGCGCGGGGGTTCGGGCGCGGCGTGGGCAGCAGGGCCCGCACCTGCTCCGGCGAGACCTCCGCCGGGAGCATCCGGACCTGCGGCGAGGGCGCCCCGGTCCAGGCCGCGCTGATCCGGGCCACCAGGTCCGCGGTGCCGGTGCCGACCGTCTCGGCCGAGGTGCCGCCGTCGATGCGGGGGAGCGCGGCCAGGAAGTGCAGCTTGTCCGGGGTCAGGCCGCGCCCGGGCCGGCCGGCCGGGACGTTGGCCGCCGCCCGGCGGTCCACCAGCGATTCGCCCGGGTCGCCCAGGCGCAGCTCCAGCCGGGTGCCGATGATGTCGCGCATCGCCGGGCGCACCGTCATCGCGCGGTTGTTGGTGATCACGACGTGGATGCCGAAGCCCAGGCCGCGCTGGGCCAGCGCGGTGATCGGCTCCTCCAGCGCCTCGTAGTCCGCGCGCAGCGTGGTCCAGTCGTCCACGACCAGGAACACGTCGCCGAAGGCCCGGCCGTCCTTGGCGAACGCGCCCAGCTCCGCGCGCCGGCCGCGGAACGCCGCCGCGGAGTCCACGGCGTACTGCGCGAACAGCTGCTCGCGTTCGGCCAGCAGCGCGGTCAGCTCGCCGACGATGCGGCGCACGCGCTCCCCGTCGCGCCGGGTCGCGTACCCGCCGACGTGCGGCAGCCCGCTGACCGAGGCCAGCGCGCCGCCCCCGGTGTCCAGCAGGAAGAACTGGACCTCCTCCGGGGTGTGGGTCAGCGCCAGCGAGCTGATCAGGGTCCGGACCATGGTGCTCTTGCCGCTCTGCGGCCCGCCGATCACCATCACGTGGCCCGCCGATCCCGACAGGTCCACCCACAGCAGGTCCCGGCGCTGCTCGAAGGGCTTGTCGACGAGCGCCAGCGGCACCGTCAGCCGGCCCAGCCCCGCCCAGCCGACCGGGCACAGCCCGCGCAGCGGGTCCGGGGCCAGGTTGGTCAGGATCGCGTCCAGGGACACCGGCTCGTCCAGCGGCGGCAGCCAGATCTGGTGCGCCGCCGGGCCCTGGCCGATCAGCCGGGCCACCATCGCGTCCATGATGCTCGGGCCGGTGCCGGCCGCCGGGGTGGTCAGCTCGGCGGGGTCAGGTTCCGCGGTGGGCGGCGGCGCCGAGGTGTCGACCACCCGGTCCAGGGTGAACGGCAGGATCCGGTGATGCCCGCTGCCGGCGGAGCGTTGCCTGCGCGCCGGCATCGGCCCGGAGACGTAGGCCGCCTTGAACCGCAGCAGCGTCTCGGTGTCCGTCTTCAGATACGCCGACCCCGGGACCGACGGCAGGTGGTAGGCGTCGGGCACGCCCAGCACCGCGCGGCTCTCGGCCGCCGAGAACGTGCGCAGACCGACCCGGTACGACAAGTGCGCGTCCAGTCCACGCAGCCGCCCCTCCTCAAGACGCTGCGATGCCAGCAGCAGGTGGATCGCCAGGGACCGGCCCAGCCGGCCGATCATCACGAACAGGTCGATGAGCTCGGGCCGGTTGGACAGCAGCTCGCTGAACTCGTCGATGATGACCAGCAGCGCCGGCAGCGGCTCCAGGTCGGCGCCGCGGTCGCGGGCCCGCTCGTAGTCGCGGACCGAGGCGTAGTTGCCCGCCGCGCGCAGCAGTTCCTGACGCCGCGTGACCTCGCCCTGGATCGCGTCGGCCATCCGGTCCACCAGCGTCAGTTCCTCGGACAGGTTGGTGATGACCGCGCAGACGTGCGGCAGCCCGGCCATGCCGGCGAAGGTCGCGCCGCCCTTGAAGTCCACCAGCGCCAGGTTCAGCGTCTCGGAGGAGTGGGTGGCCACCAGGCCGGCCACCAGGGTGCGCAGCAGCTCGCTCTTGCCCGAGCCGGTCGCGCCGATCACCAGGCCGTGCGGCCCCATCCCGTCCTCGGCCGCCTCCTTCAGGTCCATCTCCAGCGGCCGGCCCTGCGGGTCCAGGCCGATAGGGATCCGCAGCCGGTCCCGCGCCGAGCGCGGCAGCCAGGTGCGGGCCACGTCCAGTTCCTCCGGGTCGCCGATGCCCAGGAGTTCCGGCAGGCCGAAGTTCGCCGACATCGGGGAGGCCGCGGCCGTCGGCGCGCCCTGGTACGCCCCGGCCAGCCGCCGGGCCAGGGCCTCGGCGGTGGCGGTGTCCACCATGTCCGGGTGGCCCAGGAACTCCAGGTGCCGGTCCTTGCCCTCGCCGGCGACCATGCCCATCCGGTCGCCGGTGACGTGCAGCCGGCCCTGGTGCGGCCGGGCGATCGGGGACGGCTCGGGGCCGACCAGGTCGATGATCGTGACGCCGTGCAGGCCGGACAGCGGCGCCAGCGTGGTGTCGCCGTAGGTCCGGCCGCCGTCCACGATCACCAGCAGGTGCGGGTTGTCGGTGCCGGCCGAGCGCCCGGCGCCGAAGGCCGGCCGGGTGCCCAGGTCGTTGCCCAGCAGCTCGGACAGCGTGCCCAGGTCGCCGGCGGCCAGCCGGGCCGGGCCCACCGCGTCGGAGTTGGCCGGCTGCGCCTGGGCGTGCGGCAGCCACTTGGCCCAGTCCCAGGTCGGGCGCTGGTTGTCGGCCAGGCAGAAGGCGACCTTCAGGTCCTCCGGGGCGTGGAACGTGGTCAGCTGCGCTATCAGGGCCCGGACCAGCGGCACGGTCAGCTCCCGCTCGCCGCTGACCGAGACCGAGGCGAACGCCTTCAGCGACAGCGCCACCGGCAGGTCCGGGACCGTCATGTAGGTGCGGATGAACTGCCGCAGCGAGGCCGAGGACACCGGGTCCAGGTCCTCCAGGGGGGCGGTCTGCGGCGCGCGCAGCGGGGTGGCCAGCCGCTGCGGGCCGCGGCCGACCCGGGCGTGCCCGAAGTCGTCGTCGGTGCGGCGCCGCTCCCAGGCCCGGCCCTGCGCCACCCGCAGCCACAGATCGGCCGGCTCCGGGCGGGTGATCGCCAGGGTCGCGCGCTGCGCCGCCGCCACGTCCCGCACCTGCCCGCGCAGCGCCGCCAGGTAGCGGTGGTAGTCCCGGCGCTCGTTGTTGATCTGTGCCTTCTTCTGGGCACTGCCCCGGGTGAGCGACATCAGGATCATGCCGATCATGGTGCTGCCGTACAGGGCGCCGAAGACGTACGTCATCGCGCCGCCCTTGCTGCCCATCGAGTAGAAGGACATGGCGCCCATGCCGAGCATCATCGGCAGCATGAACATCAGCTGGTTGAGCCCCGCGCCCGAGCCCTTGGCCAGGACCGGCGGCGCCTGCAGCTGGATCTCCCCGTTCGGCGACCCGCCACCCCGTTGGCGGTCGGTCGCTCTGGGCGGGGTCAGGGTGGTCGGCATCACCGCTTGGTCACTCCCGCAATCCTTGTTTCGCCTTTGAGATGCGGGCTTAATTTACGGCGCCGGAGGCTGAGGACAGGTGGGTACTTTTGCCGTCCACCAGGTCCGGGTGGCCGCTCTAGCCTGAAGGCCGATCATCGACGACCCTTGTGACTTCCACCCCCGACACCAGGCAGGCGGTGCGACATGGTATTTACGATACCGAACTCCAGCGCTATGGACGCTACCGCGATGGGCGGCGGCCCCGGCACCTTCGTGGCCCAGATCGCCACCGGCTCCCCGGAGAGCATCGAGAAGCTCGTCGCCCAGCGGCTCAAGCAGGCCGAGCAGTTCCTGGCGCTGATCAACCAGGCTCGGACCGCGACTCAGAACCTGGAGAAGGCCTGGGGCGGCCAGGCGTCGGAGACGGCGGTGAAGAAGTTCACGGACACGCTGAACTCCTTCGAGCAGATCGTCAAGGTCATCCAGGTCTCCTCGGACCTGCTGACCACCTCCAGCACCCTGATCAAGGCCGCGCAGACCGGCTACACCAGCGTGGTCAACGCGGTGAACCCGACGGTCCAGTCCCTGGCCTCGAACTGGTGGACCTACTGGGCCGCGGTCTCGCTGTCCACCTCGGTCAGCGCCACGCTGCGGGCGTTCATCAACGGCATCGAGGCGATGCTCTCGGCCCTGGGCGGCGGCCAGCTGATGCAGGAGGTCACCGCGGTCATCAAGATCATCGGTGACATCGAGAAGCTGATCGGCTCCGGCTCGCACGGCAGCCAGGTGCCGCCCTCGGGGGCGTTCAACTCCCCGTCCACCACGGGCACGAACAACCAGCTCAAGGCGCCGCCGCAGATCGCCAGCACGACCGGCCAGCAGGTGGCCGGCAGCGGGCAGGACCCGACGGCGGCCCAGACGCTGAGCCAGTACCAGCAGAAGATGAACAGCGGGATCGGGACGCAGTTCCAGAACGGCGCGAACGGTGCCAACGGTGCCAACGGTGTGACGACCGGCACCACCATGCCGACCGGCGGCGGCGTGCCCTACACCCCGCCGGGGATGACGGTCGGCAACGGGGCGACGATCCCGGGCCAGACGACCGCGAACGGCCAGCAGGGCCAGTTCCCGACCACCCAGATCCCGAACACGCAGATCCCGAACCTGACGATCCCCAACACCCAGATCCCGGCCAACGGCCAGTACCAGTACCCGCCGGCCACGAACGTGGGCGCCCAGAACAACAGCGGCTGGACCGCGGTCAACCCGCCGGCCAACTCCGACACCCCGGTCGTGGCGCACCCGGTCACGCCGACGCCGGCCCAGCCGGTCACCCCGACCGCGCCGGCCCCGGCCACCCCGGCGCAGCCCGCCACCCCGGCCGGCGACATCACCGTCACCACCACCTACGACGGCGTCTCGACCACCGTGACAATGCCGGTCGGAACGCAGACGGATGTCACCCTCGTCGACCCGACGAATGGCAGCCAGGTCCACGAGCACATCTCGGCCGGCGTTTCCTAGGAATTCTCGATCGGAATACGTGATCGCGGCTCAGGCTAAGGCGGAGTAGATAGTCAATGGAAAGCATCGACTTCTCGACGAATGTGAATGCGCTCATGGAGCGCATCCACAACCAGCAGGCGGATATCGAGCGCATCCAGCGCGAGCTGGAGGTGATGGAGGTCGTCGGGGCCAGCCGGGACGACGAGGTCCGGGTCACGGTCCGCGGCAACGGCCAGGTGGTCGCGGTCGACATCGACGACTCCGCGGTGCGCGAGAACGACGCGTACGAGCTCGGCCAGCTGGTCAAGGAGGCCGTCAACGACGGCCTGCGCCGGGTGGCCGAGGCCGGCAGCGCCAAGTTCAAGCCGATGATCGACGCCGCCCAGTCCGAGCCGGGGAGCTGAGCGTGCCGGGAAGTCACGCCGGCGGCGGCGGAGCGCTGACCATGGCCTCGGTGTCCGCCCCCGCCGAGGCCCCGAGCCGCATGACCTGGGCCCGCCGGGCCACCGTGGTGAGCCCCCGGGCCCGGGTCGACGTGGCGCTGCCGGTCCAGAGCACCTTCGCCGAGCTGGTCCCGGAGCTGGTGCGGCTGTCCGACGCGCAGCGGCACACCGGCCCCGGCCACACCGGCTGGGTGCTGACCCGGCTCGGCGGCGCGCCGCTGCCGGCCGAGCTCACCGTCGCCGCCTCCGGGCTGCGCGACGGCGACGTGCTCTACCTGGTCCCGCGCGAGCGTCAGGGCGCGCCGCTGCTGTTCGACGACGTCGTGGACGCGATCGCCAGCGCCTCGGAACGCTCCGACGGCGCCTGGCGGCCGAGCACCGCGCACCGGGTCGGCGTGGCCGGCGGCGCCGTGGCGCTGGCCGGCGCCACGATGCTGCTGTTCGCGCTGCTGTCCGGCAAGGTCGCCGCGCCCGCCGCGGTCGGCGGCGCGCTGGTCGCGCTGCTGGTCGCCGGGGGCGTGCTGGCCCGGGTGGCCCACGACCGGCGGGCCGCGATCGCGTGCGTGGCGGCCGGGCTGCCGGCAGCGGTCATGGCCGGTCTGTCGGCCGCGCCGCCGCACAAGCTGCTGCCGCTGCACGGCGGCTCGGCGGCGTTGGGCCTGGCCGTGCTGGCCGCGTACGGCATCGCGGCGATCGTGACCGTCAAGCACTACTCGGCCTGGTTCGGCGCCCTGGCCGGGGCCGCCGTCCTGGGCGGCGGCACGGCCGCGGTGGTCGGGATGGCCCACGCCACCGCCGCGCACGCCGGCGTGGTGCTGGCCGTGTTCGCCACCGCGCTGGCCGCCGGCGCGCCGATCCTGTCGATGCGCCTGGGGCGGCTGCCGCTGCCCCGGGTGCCCTCGGACATCACGGCGTTCCGGGAGAACGAGGAGCCGACGCTCGGACCCGACGTGCTCGACCAGACCACGACCGCGCAGCGGATGCTCACCGGCCTGCTGGCCGCGCTCGGCCTGTCGGCGGTGGCCGGCGCCATCGCGGCGCTGAAGGCCCCGGGGACCTGGCCGGTGGTGTTCGTCAGCCTGCTGAGCGTGGTGTGGATGCTGCGCTCGCGCGCCTACACCGACACCGTGCAGCGCGTCCTGCTGGTCGGCAGCGGCCTGGTCTCGCTGGCCTGGCTCGGCGGATCCCTGGTGGTCCGGCACGAACAGGCGCTGCTGCTGGCCGGGGTGTCGGTGCTGGCGCTGGCCGGCCTCGGCTGCTTCGTCTACGCCCGGCACGCCGGGCAGGGACGGCACTCGCCGTACTGGACCCGGTTCATGGACGTCGCGGAGTTCCTCAGCGTGGTGGCGCTGCTGCCGATCGCCGGGGTCGCCCTCGGGGTGTACCAGCACCTGGGGCACATCAAGCACTGATCGATCGCATAAGCCTGATCGACGGGGTCGGCGGCCGGGCCATTCGGGCGGACCGGCCGCCGATTCGGGCCCTGACCAGGACGACACCATCCTGGTCAGGGCCCGATGCTTCTGCCTCAGCGGTGGACCGCCAGCGGCATCGTCCGCAGCACGAACTCCTGCTGGCGGCCGTTGGCGCGGATCGCCGGGAACGGCGGCCGCAGGCTCTCGGCGTCGACGCCGGCGATGCGCAGCGCGGCCTCCCCGCGGATCCGGCCCCGCGCGGTGCGGCTCAGGGTGTAGGACGCGCAGGTGAACGCCGCGCCCGGGGTCCAGCGGCCGAGCAGCACGGCCGGGTCCAGCGCGCGGTGCGGCTCGTAGCAGATCTGCCGCAGGGCGCCCGCCGACCAGTCGCGCCAGGTCTCCTGCAGGGCCGGCGGGGCCGGATCGGCGCCGTGCATCGCGACCATCAGCTCCTGGCCGAGCTCGGCCTGGTCCAGCGCGTCGGCGCCGTAGCCGGCCTCGTCCAGGCGGGACACCAGGCCCAGGGCCGCGCTGGCCACGGCACGCGCCGAGCCGAGTTCGCCGCCGCCGCGGGCCAGGGCCGCGTACGGGGCCTGACGGGGGCGGTAGCGCAGGGCGAGCCAGGTCACGCGCATGGGGGCGAGGTGCTGTGGCTGGGGCTGGGATTGGGGTGCCGAGGGGGAGCCTGGCTGACCTTGCCCTGGCACCGGCCCCTGTCCCTGTCCCTGTCCTTGTGCCTGTCCCGGCCTCGGGTAGTCGGTGATCGCCTGCATGGTCACGGTCTCGGACAGGTCGGGGGAGGGCATGGTGCGCAGGCTCTGGGTCTCGGACAGGTCCGGCGAGGGCATCGTCCGCAGACTCCCGGTCTCCGACAGGTCCTGCGAGGCCAGATAGAGCTGCCGGCCCTGGTGAGGGTCAGGGCTCTGCTGCTGGGGCGGGGCCTCCGGCGGCGCCGCCGTCCAGACCACGAGCTGCGCGCTGGCCAGCGGGATCGTCGTGCCCGCATAAGCCTCGCGCAGCACCTCCATCAGGGCGCCGATCTGCGGTTCGGCAGTCGTGCGCAGCCGCACCGCCGCGACCCAGCCGCCGTCGTCGGCGGCCAGGCCGACCCGGTTGCCGGCCCGGTCGACATACTCGCCCAGGCCCAGGTCCGGCAGCAGGGCGGCGAGCGGCTCGGCGACGCCGCCGGAGCCGTTGCCCTTGCGGCGCGTGCTCATCCGGCGGTAGCGGTAGCGGCCCTGGGTGTCGGCCCACTGCGCCAGGTGCCGGCCGCGGAAGCGCACCGAGGTCATGCCGACCAGCGCGCCCGCGCCGGCGTAGGCGATGCCCTCGGTGGTCGCGGAGTGGCCGTAGCCGGCGACGGCGGCCAGCGCGGCCGCTTCCCAGGCCACCGTCTGCCAGCCGCGCACCGGGGCGATCCAGTCCAGGGCCGCCGAGCCGCGCGGCACCGCGGCCGCCGTGTCGGGGGCCGCCGTCCGCTCGATCGGCGTCGGGGCAGGGGGAGCCAGCATCTCGGCCGCCGGCGCGGCGTGACTGCTCATCGCGGACACCATATTCCCACCCGTCTCCCACCACCACCCGTTAAGGAGTCGCTTCGCGACCCGGCCCAATGAGCGTCGGGAACGACGACAATGCGCCGCCGCGCCTACCGTCACCGCCGTCGGGAAATCGACGCGAACCGGCCCCCGCATATCCTTTTGGCGCCCGCTTATCATACGTATACTGGCTCCGGTTCGTACAGCGCTCCCGCCCTCGGAAAAGGCGGAAATCGCCGCCGCGGGCCGGCCGATTGCCGATCACGAGAAATACCGGGGCGCGCGAAGTGTGGACTGAGCGGGACCAGATCCAGGCGTACCAGTTCCTCCGACGGCGGCTGGTGTCCGCCCTGGTCACCTCCGACCCCAACCACCCGACCTCGCCGCACCGCCGGCTGGTGATGGGCACGGTCCTGGGCACGGTGGCCACGATGCTGACCGCCGCCGGCTTCGGCATCAGCGGCATGATGGCCCCGAGCCCGCCCCCGGACTGGCAGCACACCGGGCTGGTGATCGTGGACTCCGACGGCGGCGGCCGCTACGTCCTGGACAACAGCGGCGTCCTGCACCCGGTGACGAACCTGGCCTCGGCCCGCCTGCTGGCCAACGGCACCAAGACCGTCACCGTCACCACCGCCCTGCTGCGCGACGCCCCGCGCGGCGCGACGCTGGGCATAGCCAACGCCCCCGACATGCTCCCGGACGCGGCGAACGTCATCCCCGCCCCGGACCCCGTGGCCTGTTCCCGCGCCACCTCGGACATCCCGAAGGTGACCGGCCCGGTCGGCGCGCTCCTGCTGGCGAACGCCGGCGGCGCCACCTCGGCCCTGACCGGCATGGTGCCGCTGCCCGACGGCAGGGCCCTGCTGGTCCAGACCCCGAAGGGCGAGCGCTACCTGATCACCGGCGGCCTGAAGTACAAGCTCGCCGACGACTCGGTGATGACCGCCCTGGGCTACCAGACCGCGACGATCCTCCCGGCCGCGGCGAGCTGGCTCAACACCCTGCCCTCCGGCCGCGACCTGGCCCTGGTGACGGTGCCGGGCGTGGGCAGCGCCGGCCCGCGCGTGGGCGGCACGAAGCGCAAGGTCGGCGAGGTCCTGACGGTCAACAACACGGTGACCGACAAGACGCTGTACTACCTGGTCCAGGCGGGCGGCCTGGAACCGATCCCGCAGATCGAGGCGGCCCTGATCGTGGCCGACAACGCCAATGCCGCCGCCTACACCGACGGACCGCAGCAGCCCCGCGCGGTCTCGGTGTCCGACGCCACCGCCGTCCCCTCCACCCCGGCCGGCGACGACACGAAGGGCTACCCGGCAGGCGTCCCCACCCCGGTCGCCGGCCTCGGCGGCAGCACGGTGGTCTGCGCCACCGGCGACGGCACCGCCCCGGCGCAGATAGCGGTGAGCCTCGCCTTCCCGCTGCCCCAAGGAGCCCGCACGGTGCCCACCGGCGCGCCCCAGGGCGGCGCCGTCGCCGACGAGATCTACCTGCCCCCGGGCACCGCCGCGCTGGCGACGATCCACACCGACACCACCACCCAGCCCGACGGCACCCAGCAGAACGCGCCGGTCTACCTCATCACCGACGCCGGCACGAAGTACCCGCTCACCGACGGCCAGGCCCGCGCCGCCCTCGGCTACGGGAACAACGGGCCCACGACGCTGCCGACGACGGCGCTGGCGATGCTGCCGACCGGGCCGGGGCTGGACGAGGCGGACGCGCAGAAGGCGGTGGTGGTGGGGAACTGAGGGTGAGGGGCGCGACAGTCAGGCCCAGGCCCCGGCCGCTGCCAGAAGCCTGATCACCCGATCCCCGATCCCCGATCCCCGATCACCGACCGCGCGAACCCTCAATCCCCCCGCAGCGCCCCCACCACCAAAGGCCATGCCTGCGCACCGAGCCGCCGGTCGGCCTCCTCGCTGCCGCCGTAGTCGAACTCCTCCGAGGCCGCATGCCCCGCCTCGCCCGGGAACAGCACCCGGTGCCCGGCATCGCCGTGGCTGATCAGCCGCACCGTGCGGCCTGCCGCCCGCCGCCGTTCGGCCAGGCGCAGCGCGTACGTCATCGACGGCCACATCCGGTCCTCGCCACCGGCCACCAGCAGCAGCTCCGCGCGTGCCTGCTCGACCGGGATCGCGGCCGGCGCGATCTGGTCGGCGAAGGTCTTCTCGCTCAGCTCGTAGAGTCCGCGGACGGCCCGGGGCCTCGGCGGTGCCGTGTCCCACCAGGCGTCGTCGTAGGGCACGAAGGGCAGCGGCTCGCCGCCCCACGTCCACGACGAGTGGTACGGCGTGCGCTCCCCGTCCGGACCGGGTCCGACGTTCCCCCACACCTGCGCGGTCGGTGAGATCGCGACCACCGCGTCGACCCGCGGGTCGCGGATCGCCGTCAGCATCGCGGCCTCCGCGCCCTTGGACGTTCCGACGATGCCGATCCTGCGGGCTGCTCCGCGTGCGGACAGGAAGTCGACCGCCTCCGTGAACGTCTCCAACGGCAGCTCCCAGATTCCCGAGCGCTGCCCCGGACCGCCGAACCACCTGATCGCCAGCGCCGTCAGCCCCTGCTCGGCGAGGATTCGGGCCCGCTCGCGCAGCACCCGGCCACTGGAGCCGGACACGACCACGACCCCGGCTTCGCTCCCGCCCTCCGGTTCGCAGAGCACGCCTTCCCAGGGCTCCGACAACTCTCGCTCGACGACGTTGACGACGTTCACCCCGAAAGTCACCATGATCGAACCCTACCGAGCCGCCCGGACAGCCGCCGGGACAGCCCTCAGGCCACCTCGTCACCCTCGACCGGCACCCACAACGTCACCGACGTCCCGTTCCCCACCCGAGACCCCACCCCCGCATGCCCGCCGACCTCGGCCATCCGAGCGGCGATCGACTCGCTCAGCCCGAACCCCGGCCGGTGCGCCGCCGGATCGAACCCGTTCCCGAAGTCGCGCACCACCAGCGTCAGCCCGTCCGGCTCGTCCCACACCCGCACCAGCGCCTCGCTGACTCCCGAGTGCTTCAGCACATTGCGTAGCGCCTCCCGCGCCGCCGCCAGCAGCGCGGCCCGCCGCTGCGGCGTCAGCCCGTCGTCGCCGTCCACGCCCTCGGCCGCGTCCAGGCGCATCCGCAGCCCGTCGCGCGCCAGCTCGGCCCCGAGCCCGACCAGTCCCTCGACCACGCCCGGCATCGCCCGCGCCGCCGAGCGCCGCGACAGCTCCCGCCGCAGCGCGACCGCCTCGGCGTGCGCGACCGCGCGCACCTCCCGCAGCCGCCGGGCCGCGTTGTCCGCGTCGCCCGGCAGCGTCAGCGCGATCGCCTCGAGGGTCTGCAGCACCGTGTCGTGCAGCGACCGCCGCACCCCGGTCCGCAGCCGCTCCGCGTCCCGGTGCAGCACCGCCAGGACCCCGGCCGCCATCAACACCGCCAGCAGCAGGACCGTGACGTCGCCCAGGAAGACCGCGGTCACCGCGACCAGGCCGTGCGTCCGCACCGCGTCCGCGCCGAGGATCATCGCCAGCCGCACCGCGACCCCGAGTACCGCCGCGCCCAGTCCGGCCACGACGCCCCGCACCAGCGTCCACAAGGCGACGCATCCCGCGAAGTACTGCCACGACACCTCGACCGCACGCGCCGAGGGTTCCGAGACGGTGCTCATCGCCAGATTCCCGGCGACCGCCAACACCGTGTCCGCCACGAGCAGCGTCCGGGTCGGGACCGCCCGCGCCGCGCCGAACCCGAGCGCGGCCGTCGCGGCGGCCAGGACCGCGCACAGCGCCAGCACCGGCCCGCTGCCCGAGGCCCCGGCGCCGGCCAGGTACACCAGCGCGGCGGCGGGCAGCACCCCGATCTGGAACGCGAGCGGGAGGGCGACTACATACTCGACGCCGTCGGCGTCCGTCCAGCCGCGCGCCGCCAGATCCCAGATCCGTGCGCGCTCCGCCGGAGGATCCGCGTCGCTTCCCCGCGCCGCGCCCGGGGCCCGCGCCGCGCCGACCCCCGCACGTCCCGCAAACCTCCCCGCCGCCTGCGCGACCCTCAGCACGCCGCCGACTCGGCGAGCACGCCGAGCTCGATCGCGGCCCGCGTCATGTCGGCCCGGCGGCGCGCGCCGATCTTGTCCCGGATCCGGTCCAGGTACGAGCGCACGGTCCGCACGCTGATCCCCATCGCCATCGCGATGTCCCGGTCCCGCTCGCCGGCCGCGACCAGCCGCAGCACCTGCTTCTCCTGGCCGGACAGCTCCAGGCGCGGACCGGCCTGCCGGTTCTGCTCGGTGGTCAGCACGATCGAGGCCAGCGTCGGGGAGACGTAGCTGTTGCCGGCGGCTATCTCGCGGACCGCGCGCAGGATCTCGGTGCCCTCGGACTCCTTGGACAGGAACCCGCGGGCGCCGGCCGAGATCGCGCCGAGCACGTCGGACTTGGCCGCCTCGCCGGAGACCACCAGCACCCGGTTGCCCATGCCGTTGATCTGCAGCACCGCCGCCGAGCCCTTGACGCCGGGCAGCGTCAGGTCCAGCACCACGATGCCGTCGCGGCGCGGGCGGCAGGCGACGAACTTGCCGACGCTTCCGGCGACCACGTCCACGTCCATGTCCCCGGCCTCCTCGAACAGCCGGGTGAGCGCGTCGCGGTACAGGGGGTGATCCTCCACGACGCTGACGGGGATACGGGAAGACTCCTGCTCGGGGCGGACGCGGGTGGCTTCCATGGCACGCCTCTCATGGGGCTCGGGGGCGGTTCGCTTCTGGCGGTGTGGACCACAAGCGCAGGCGGTGGGGGGTCGTCGCCGGCGTCGGCCCGCTGTGAGGACCACGCCGACGCCGGCGCAGGACCTAGTGTCATCACCCTGAGTCCGACGCGTCGTCGGTAAAACTACGTAACCCGCTACTACCTCTTACATCCGCGGCGCTACCTACCCCGGTTCGAACGCACTACCTACGGGGCCGACCTGCGAGGGCGCGGCCGACCTGCAACGGGCAACCACTGGCGTCGTCAGCGACAAATAAACAGAATGAAAGGTCTCGGTCACCGGGGCTGGGTACAGTCAACGCAATACCTGTAAGAAGTAAAAACTGCTCTGTTGTTCCCTCGGAGCGTCAGGGGTCGACCACCTTGGGGGAGGTAAGCGTGCTTGCCATCGGTTCGCCACAAGCCTGGCAGGCTCTGGTCGGGCGGGAAGCCCAAGCCGAGCGCATGACCGAGGCGGTCGCCGCGCTGGCTTCGGGCCGGGGCGCGGTCTTGGAGATCGCCGGGGACCCGGGGATGGGCAAGACCCGGCTGCTGGGCCGGCTCGCGCAGCTGGCCTCCGGGCACGGCGCCCGGGTCGCGCGGTCCACCGCGCTGCGCGGGAACACCATCCCCCGCCAGCTGTTCCGGGACGCCTGGGCCGACGTGCCGGCCCCGCGGGACGCCGACCACGACGACGACGAGGCCTTCCGCCGCATCCGCGCCGGCCTGTCCGAATGGGCCGCCGACCCGGTGGGCGTCGGCGGCGCCGTGGTCTTCGACGACGTCCACCTCGCCGACGAGGCCTCCACCCGGCTGCTGGCCCGGCTGATCCGCACCCCGGTGCCCGGCCCGCTGCTGATGGCCATCGGCCACTGCCCCCGCCGCACCGGCTCGGTGCTGCTGGAAGCCCTCGACGACGGCTCCCGCACCGGCACCGTGGTCCGGGTCGAGCTCGACGCCCTGGACCTGGCCGCCGTGCAGCAGCTGGTGTCCGCCTGGTCCGGCGGCACCGATCCGGACCCGGCCTATCTGGAGCAGATCCGCGCCGCCGCCGACGGCAACCCCCGATATCTGCGGGTGCTGACCGCCGCCGGCTGGCGTCCGGAGCTGTGGCCGGACAGTCCCGGCGAGGACACCGGCGCGCTGCTGCGCGAGGGCGCCTCGATGGCCGCCGAGCTCGACGCGCTGTCCCCGGCCGAGACCGCGGTGGTCGGCGCGGCCGCGGTGCTGGGCGGCCCGTTCCGGCCCGAGGACGTCGCGGCCATCTGTGCTTCCATGCCCCCCGCTTCCATGCCTTCCAGTGCTTCCATGCCCCCCGGTGCTTCCGCTTCCCCCGATGCCTCAGAGCCCGGCGGCTTCGGCCTGGCCGGCATCCTGGACGCCCTGGACGACCTGGTGCGCGCCGACGTGGTGCGGCACGTCGCCCCCGGCGCCCGCTTCGCCTTCCGGCACCCGCTGCTGGGCCACGTCGCCCACGAGCGTGCCTCGCTGCCCACCCTGCTGGCCGCCCACCAGCGCGCGCTGGATCTGCTCAAGGCCCGCGGCGCGGGTGCGGTGGACCTGGCCCGGCACGCCGAGCACCTGGTCGGCACCGACGCCGCGGCCGCCGCCCCGCTGCTGGCTCGCGGCGCCGGCGAGATCCTGCCCGACGCGCCGGAGACCGCAGTGCGCTGGCTGCGCCTGGCGCTGCAGACCCCGGTGGGGGAGCGGCCCAGCGCCGAGCGGGACGCGCTGATGCTGGAGTGCTGCCGCGCGCTGTCCGCCGCCGGCCGCTTCGAGGAGGCCCGCGCGCTGGCCCACGACGTGCTGCGCGACGACACCTGGCTCACCGGCCCGCTGCGCCAGCGCGCCTACGCGATGCGGATCGCCGCCGAGCGCCAGCTCGGCCGCTACGACGAGGCCGCGGCCGTGGCCAGCGCCGCGATCGAGGCGCTGCCCCGGCCGCTGTCCGCCGGCGCCGCCGAGCTCGCCTTCGAATACGGCGCGCTGCACCTGTACCGGGGGACCTACGCGCTGGCCCGCCCGGTCGTGCAGGAGGTCGCCGCGGCGGTGAAGGCGGCCTCGGAGGCGGCGGCCGGTGCCGCCGTGGACGCCGCCGCGGCGCGCGAACAGGCTCGGACGGCTGCCGCGAGCGTGCCGGCGGCCTCCGGACAGCTCGGTGCGTCACACGATGTTGACACCTATTTGATCGATATACCCTCGGCCCCCGAAGCCCGCGCCGCGGCGGCGGTCCGGGTCCTGGCCGCCTTCGGCGACGCCTTCCTCGGCCAGACCGCCGACGCGATCCCGGCCCTGGTGGAGAGCGCCCGCCTGGTCGACGGCCTGCCCGACGCCACCGCCGCGCGCAACCCCGAACTGCTGGCCATGCTCGGCTGCGGCGAGATGTTCATGGAGGGCTACACCGCCGCCGCCCGCCACCTGCGCCGCTGCCTGACCATCGCCCGCAAGGGCGGCCCGCAGCAGATGAAACTCAACGTCCTGCTCGGCCTGGCCTTCATCGACCAGCAGACCGGCAACCTGCGGCGCTCCGAGCAGCGCGCCGAGGAGGCCGGCCAGGTGGCCCGGGCCACCGGCGCCGGCGACGGCGTCAGCATGGCCGAGGCGCTGCGCGTGGGCGCCATGATCTGGACCCGCCCGCGCGAGGAGTCGGCGGCTGTCGTGGCCGCCGCCGAGCACGCGGTCCGCATCGCCCGCCCCGGCAACGGCTGGTGGTCCGGCTCGGCGGCGATGCAGCTGGCCCTGGTCCGCATCGTCACCGGCGACGCCGCCGGCTGCGTGGACGCGCTGCTGGAGGGCGGCGGCGGCCCCGACCTGCGCAAGCTGCAGCCGGCCTACCGCCCGATGCTGCTGTCGATGCTGTCCTCGGCCGCCCTGCGCTGCGGCCGCCCCGAGCTGGCCCGCCAGGCGGCGCGCGACGCCGAGGAGGCCGCCGAGGCCTCGGGCCTGTCGGTGCAGCGCTGGTACGTGGTCCGAGCCCGCGCCGCCCTGCAAGCAGCCGTTGGCGACCACGCCACCGCCGCGAAGCTGTTCGAGCAGGCGGCCCTGGGCTTCCGTCGCGCCAACCGCCCGGTGCAGCACGCCTGGACCCTGATCGCCGGCAGCGCCTCCGCGGCGCTCGCCCTCGGCCCGGCGGCGGCCGGCGCGTGGCTGGATTCCGCCGAGGAAGTGGCGCGCGTCCACGGCGCGGTGCGCATCGAGCAGGACGCCGGGGACGTCCGCGAGCGGCTCCTCGCCGCCGGCTCCGCGCGCCCTTCGGCCCCCGCGGAGACGGCAGCTGAGATGGACGCCGGAGCCTCCGTCATTACCGGTGTGAAACAGGGCCCTGTCGCCGCTGGTGCGGGCGATGTCGCCGCCGCCCCGGCGGCCGTGGCGGCACCGGTGCCGCTCCAGTCGGACGTCCGGGCCCGGCTGACGGCCCGCGAACAGGAGATCGCCGCGCTCGTGGCGACCGGCCGCCGCAGCCGCGCGATCGCCGACGAGCTGTTCCTGAGCCACCGCACCGTGGAGACCCACCTGGCGAGGATCTACCGCAAGTTGAACGTTTCGTCGCGCACCGCGCTGGCCCACCTGCTTCAGGGCTCTGACAGCGCCGGCTCGGGCTGAACCGCCAGGTCGGGACCGCCCGGCCCGCTCCGGCGCGCTACTCCTTCACCCCGCTTCCCAACGCCGCCGACGTGAAGTGCCGCTGCGCCACCAGGAACAGCGCGATCACCGGCACCGCGAGCACGCAGGCCCCGGCCAGGATCACGCCGTACGGATTGGCCGCCGTGGCCGCGTTCGTCGACACGTACTCGCCGAGCGACACCGCCAACGGCTGCATCGCGTGCTTCTTGGTGATCAGGAACGGCCACAGGAACTCGTTCCACGGCCCGATGAACGTGATCACCGACGCGGTGAGGATGGCCGGCTTCGTCAGCGGCGCCGCGACCAACAGCAGCGTCCGCACCTCGCCGGCGCCGTCGATGTGCGCGGCGTCGAACAGCTCGTCCGGCAGCGAGACGAAGAACTGCCGGAAGATCAGCACCGCGGTCGCGTTGACCGCGAACGGCAGGATCATCCCGAGGTAGTTGTCCGCCAGGCCGTAGTCGCGCACCACGAGGATGTACAGCGGGATCATCATCACCTGGAACGGCAGCACCAGCACCAGGATCAGCATCCCGGCCACCGCCGGCTTGCCCGGGAAGCGCAGCCGGGCCAGCGCGTAGCCGGCGGGCAGCCCGATCACGATGGTCAGGACCACCGTGCCGAGGGTGAAGACCGCCGAGTTCGCCAGCGACGGCAGCAGCGAGATCGCCCGGTTCACGTCCCGGTAGTTCTGCAGGCCGATGTTCCCAGCCTTGGGTATCAGCCCACTGAAAGCGCCGTCGGCCCGAAGCTGCAACGACCCGACCACCATGTAGTACAGCGGGAAGATGCTCGCCAGCGCCCCGAGCGTGACGAAGCCGTAGGTGGCCAGCCGTCGCAGGACCCTGCCCGTCGAACCGTTCCTCATGCCCGCTCCTCCCGAGCCTGGGCCAGCCGGCGCGCGCCGGCACCGAGCCCGGCCACCAGCAGCACGAACAACGTCAGCAGGATGCCGATGGCCGCACCGACGCCAGGCTTTCCCTGTTCGACGCCGTCCTGGTAGATCAGCAGCGCCGGCGACATGGTCGCGCCGTTCGGACCGCCGCCCCCGGTGAGCAGATAGGGCTCGGTGAACAGGTTGGCGCCGACGATCAGCGCCAGCGTGGTCACCAGGATGGTGATGTTGCGCAGCGCCGGGACCGTGATCGCCCGGAACTGCCGCACCACGCCGGCGCCGTCGATGCTCGCCGCCTCGTAGAGCGAATCAGGGATCAACAACACCCCGGCCAGGTAGAGCAGGACGTAGAAGCCGAGCTGTTTCCACGTCACCTCCAGTGCGATCACGACCATCGCCAGATGCGAGTTGACCAGCCACGACGGGTTCGGGGCGTTACTGCCGAGCACGTGATTGACGAGCCCGCTCTGGCTGAACAGGAAGTACCAGACCCCGACGACGGCGATGCTGGCCGTGACGTAGGGCACGAAGAACGCCGAGCGGAAGAACGCCTTCATCCGCGTCAGCTTCGCCAGCACCGCCGCCAGCGTCATCCCCAGGACCACGGTGAGCGGCACGTTGATGACGAGGAACTCCAAGATGTTCAGGAACGAGCGGCGCAGCAGCGGGTCCGACCACGCCTCGCGGTAGTTCTTCAGGCCCACGAACGGCTGCGGCACCGACGCGCCGGGCGCGGCGTACACGTAGTCGAGCACTGAGATCCGGATGCCCTGGATGATCGGGACCGCGTAGACGATCACCAGGTACACCGCGTAGGGCGCGGCCAGCCACAGGCCGATGAGGGTCTTCGAACGCGGCCCCCCTGGCTTCGCGCGGGACACGGCGCCCGCCTACTTGCCGATGTCGGACGCGACGGTCCCGGCCGCGTCGTGCAGCCACTGGCTGGTCGCCTGCTGCCCGAAGACCACCGACTTCAGGTAGCTGTTGCGGAAGTCCTGCCACATGGTCACGCCGTTGGCCACGTTGGGCACCTCGACGGTGCGGCTCGCCTGCTGCGCGAACAGCGAGTACTCCGGGTGCGCGCTGAAGTAGGACGCGTAGACGCTCGGCAGGTCCGTGCGCAACGGCATCTGGCCGGTCATGCTCAGCAGCGTGCCGTCGTTGTCCTGGTCGGTGGCGAACTTCAGGAAGTCCCAGGCGGTCTGCCGGTTCTTGCAGGCGGTGAACACCGACACGGTCTTGGAGTCGGCGAAGGTGTGGATCTGGTCGGCCGGCATGCCCGCCGACGTCGGCACCGGCACCACGCCCCAGTCGACCTTCCCCGCGTAGGTCGCGATGGCCCACGGACCGACGATCGCCATCGCGGACTTCTTGTCGGCGAACGCGTCGCCGTTGTACTTCTCCTTCGGCGCCTGGTTCTTGGCGTAGACGCCGGCCCAGAAGTCGGCGACGGCCTGCCCGGCGGCGTCGTCGAAGGTGGCCTTGCCGTTCGTCACCAGCGCCTGCCCGCCGCTCTCGGCGATGTAGAGCGGGTAGTAGTCGAACCAGTTCTGGAAGAACTCGTTGGTCGGCGCCGGTGCGATCGCGTACTGCGCGACGCCCGAGCCCACCAGCTTCTGCGCTGCCGCCTCGAAGTCGGCGTAGGTGGCCAGCGCCGGATGGTCCGGGTCCAGCCCGGCGGCCTTGAACATGTCCTTGTTGTAGAAGATCATGACCGGGTTGCTCTTCCACGGCAGCTGGTAGTACTTGCCATCAGAGCTCTTGTACTCCGCGGCCACGGTCGCCCCGCTGCGGCCCTCGATGTAGGACACGCCGTCGGGGAAGTCGTTCAGCGGCACCAGCCCGCCCTGCTTCACCCAGCCCGAGATCGCCGACGGCGAGCCGTTGAACACCAGGCACGGCGCGTTCCCGGCGGCGATCGCGGCCGTGATGACCTCCTCGGAGCTGCTGCCGGCGGGGATCTCCTCCCCGCTGACCTGCTGGTCCGGATGCGCCTTGTTCCACGACGCGACGGTCGCCTTGCCCCAGGAGACTTCCTGGGCGTTGTTGGAGTACCAGATCTTGATCGGGCCGCTGGTCGGCTTGCCGCCGCCGGAGCCCCCCGAGCCGCACCCCGCCAGGGTGAGGGCCGTGCAGGCCAGCGCCGCGACCGCGGCGGTGATGGTGCGCATCTTCGGCATGGCTGATCCTCCCGAATATGGCGTAAGGGGTTCCAAAACCCCTTCCCAGGATCAAGGGAATCAAAGCTCGAAGTCGTGTCCAGTCGGGATTTGCGTACTGTTTCGCTGTGGCGGCGAAATCAGTTCGCCGCCACAGCCGACGTACGGCTACTGTTGCTCTCGGCGCCCGGTGCGCAGGCAGCGGTTACTTCTGGATCCAAGGGTTGCCGGTTCGAGTCCGGCTCGTCTCCCTCGCGGGCGGCGGTAGCTCAATGGGCAGAGCATTGGGACCGGCTTCGGCCGGGTCTCCGCAGCCGACTTGATCTCGGGCGCCTTATTCGTTCCCTTTATTCGTCCCCTGCGTTCCTACGCCTCGCGCACCACCTCGTAGTCGACGAAGACGATGCCCTGTCCGACGGTTCGAGTGCTGATGAGCCGCAGCGGCAGGACCGCGCCGGTCGGGCCGAACAGGCGCACGCCCTCGCCCACCACGACCGGCATCACCATCAAGCGGATCTCGTCGACGAGGCCCTGCTCCATGAGTGCGTGGACCAGCTGGAAGCTGGCGTACACCAGGATCTCGCCGTCGATCTCGTGCTTGAGCTCGGCGACTTCGGCGGTCAGGTCGCCGGTGATGACGGTGCCGTTGGCCCACGCGGTCTGCTCCAGGGTGCCGGACACGACGTACTTGGGCATCGTGTTCAGCTTGTCCGCCCAGGTCCCGGTGCGGCCGAGCCAGCGCGAAGCGAACCACTCGTCGCTCGTGCGTCCCAGTAGCAACGCCTCGGCGGCCATTGCCTCCTTCTCGAACTCCGCGGCCCAGGCGGCCCGGTCGTCATGCACGGACAGCTCGAACCAGCCGCCGAGTGCGAAGCCCTCCTTGCCCTCCGGGTCCTGCACGACGCCGTCGAGCGAGGTGTTGGTGCTGACGATGATCTTCCCCATGGTGGTTCCTTCCCTCGGTGCCGTTGTGCTGTCGGCGATGCAGACACCGCGGGTCGGCGCGGATTGGGCGCCGTCGCAGCGCCCAATTCGCGATCCGGCAGGTGTCTGCATGTGCGAGAGAAGCGCCGAGTGCGATATATACCTGTTTGCGTAATCATGGAGGCGACGAGATGAGTGCGATGACGACCGAGCCGACAGCGCTGCTGCGACGGGCCGAATCCGGCGACGGCGCGGCGTTCGACGAACTGGTCGCCCCGTACCGGCGCGAACTCCAGGTGCACTGCTATCGGATGCTGGGCTCGTTCCAGGACGCCGAGGACGCGCTCCAGGACACACTGCTCAGCGCATGGCAGGGTCTGGCCGGCTTCGAGGGCCGCTCGTCGGTCCGCACGTGGCTCTACCGCATCGCCACCAACCGCTGCCTGAACGCACGCCGCTCAGCCAGCCGCCGCAGCGCCAAGGAGTGGAACGTCCCCGGAGTCGAGCCGCCGGCACCGACCAGGCTCGGAGAAGTGTTCTGGCTGGAGCCGTTCCCCGACGCCCTGCTCGAAGGAGTCCTCGACGCATCCCCGCCGGGACCCGAGGCGCGCTACGAGCAGAGCGAAGCCGTCTCGCTGGCATTCGTCACGGCGCTCCAGGTACTGCCACCCCGCCAGGTGGCCGTACTGCTGCTCCGCGACGTCCTCGGCTACCACGCCGCTGAGGTCGCGGACATGCTGGACACCACGACGGAGTCGGTGAGCAGCGCCCTGAAGCGCGCCCGCGCCGGCCTGGAACGCCGCCGCCCCACCGCGACCAGCGCGTCCACCGAGGAGAACGCCCTCGCCGCCAAGTTCGCCACCGCTTATGAAGCCGCTGACATCGAAGCGGTGATCGCCCTCCTCACCGACGACGTCTTCACATCAATGCCGCCGATGCCCTTCGAGTACCAGGGACGCGCGGCCACGGTGGCCTTCCTCAGCAGCATCCTGGACTCCGGACGGCGCCACCAGCTGGTGCCCACGCGCGCCAACGGACAGCCGGCGTTCGGCGCCTATCTGCGCGGGAGCGGCGAGGTCAGCCACGGAGTGGGCTTGTTCGTACTCGAAGTCAGGGACGGCGGAATCAGCGCTCTGACGCGCTTCGAGAGTGGGGCGTTGCCGTGGTTCGGTCTGCCGCGGTCGATTCCGGCGGTGCGGGAGTAGCGGGCGTAGTCGACGCGAGGCGGGGGTGGGCCCCTTCTACTTCAACCCGCCCCGCAGCGCGTCAACCCGCCCCACCGCGGCATCGAACCCGGCCCGGCTCAGCGTCCCGTTGTTCACCCCGGCGACGATCGCCGACGCGGCAGCGTCACCCTGTGCCGGGTCGCCCGACGAGCACAGCAGCAGGTCCATCCCCGCCTCGGCCGCCGACAGAGCTCGGTTCCCCGCGCCCCCGAACGACTGCAGCGCACCGGCCTCCAGCGCGTCGGTGATCGTCACGCCCTTGAAGCCGATGCGGCCGCGCAGTTCGTTCTGCACCACCGCCGACGACATGCCGGCGGGGTGGTTCGGGTCGAGGGCCGGGTACACCGCCCAGGACATCATCACCAGCTTCACGCCGTTCTGCACCGCTGCCACATAGGGCAGCTCGTCGATGGTGCGCAGGTTGTTCAGTGACACGTCCAGGGTCACCGGGCGCTCGTCGGTGTTCGCGCCGTTCGGGGCCGAGCCGAGGCCGGGGAAGTGCTTGCCGGTGGCGGCGACGCCGGTGTTCTGCTGGGCCACGATGAAGGCCGAGCCCAGTTGGGAGACCGTGAGCGGGTTCTGGCTGAAGGAGCGCTGGGCTGCGTCGAGGAAGTTGCCGGGGGTGCGGTAGACGTCCAGGACCGGTGCCAGGTTCAGGTTCATGCCGACGCTCGACATGTTCTGGCCGGCCGCGGCGCCCTGGGCGGTGGCCGCGGCGACGGGGTTCGCGCTCTCGCCGACTTGCTTCGCCGAGTCGAAGGGCGGTCCGGGCAGGCGCTTGACGATGCCGCCCTCCTGGTCGGTCATCAGCAGCAGGGGCAGGTGGACCGGGCTGGCGGCCTGGGCCTGGCGGAGCTGGGTGATCACGCCGGCGATCTGCGACTCGCTGGAGATGTTGCCGCCGAAGAAGATGACGCCCGCCGCATCCCCCTGACGGATCAGGTCGAACAGGTGCTGCGGCGGGGTCAGGCCCTGGTAGGAGTAGATGATCCGCTGGCCCGCCTCCTGCTGGAGGGTCAGGCCTGCGGGGGCCGCCGGGGTGGTCGAGGTCGTCGCCGGGGGCTTGGGGGTCGTCGTGGTCGGCGGCGGGGTGGTGGTCGTGGTGCTCGGCGTCGTCGTCGTGCTGGTGGTGGACGGCGGCGTGGAGGTGGTGGTCGGCGGGGTCGTGGTCGTGGTGGTGGACGACGTCGAACTCCCGTTCGCCGCCGTCTTCGACCCGCTGCTGGAGCACGCGCCGCTCAGCAGCCCCACCGCGGCGATCAGCGCCACCGCCGCCGCGCCACCGGTTCTCTTGCGCCGTCCGCTCCGCATCCCAGCATCAACCATGGACTCCACCATGGCTAAAGCGGGCGCGAGATGCCAGCCGGCTAGGCCGTCTTGGTGCGTCGGCGCCCGCGCTAGGACGCCTGCAAAGCCTGCGCCACCGGCGCCGGCATCAGCTCCACCGCGCGGATCCGCTCGGCCCGGTTCGGGGAGGCCGGGGCCAGGATCACCTCGTCGGCGACCGTGCGTTCGGCCAGCCGCTCGATGTAGTCCGCGGCCTGCTTCGGCGTCCCGGCGGCTGTGACCCGCATCATGCCCTTCACGTGCTCCCCGGCAGGGGTCGCCAGCACCTGGTCCAGCTCATCGTCGCTGAGCTCCGCGTCCCCGCTGCCGCGCCGGACCAGGAACCGCTTCGCCCGCCAGCGCAGCGCGGCCTGGTACTGGAGCTCGGCCTCCTCCTCGGTGCCGGCCGCTATCAGGTTCGACGCCACGATCAGGTACGGCTCGGGGTGCCCCGGGCTCGGCCGGTACTCCGCGCGGTACAGCTCGGTGGCCGCGGCCAGCGCGTCAGGGGCGAAATGCGAGGCGAACGCGTACGGCAGCCCCAGCGCGGCGGCCAGCTGCGCGCCGAACAGCGAGGAGCCCAGGATGTACAGCGGCACGTTCGAGCCGTCGCCGGGGGTGGCCCGCACTCCCGGGATCCGGGTCTGGCCGGACAGGAAGCCCTGCAGTTCCAGCACGTCCTGCGGGAAGCTGTCCGCCGACTCCGGGCCGCGCCGCAACGCCCGCATCGTCGCCTGGTCCGAGCCCGGCGCGCGCCCCAGCCCCAGGTCGATCCGGTCCGGGTGCAGCGCCGCGAGCGTCCCGAACTGCTCGGCGATGACCAGCGGCGAGTGGTTCGGCAGCATGACGCCGCCGGCTCCCAGCCGGATCCGCTCGGTGTTCGCCGCGACGTGCGCGATCAGCACGCTCGTGGCCGCCGAGGCGATCGCCGGCATGTTGTGGTGCTCGGCGTACCAGACGCGCTCGTAGCCGCCGCGCTCGGCGGCCCGCGCCAGCGGCACGGCCCCGTGCAGCGCCTCGCCCGGATGCTCGCCGGGCGCGACCGCGGCGACGTCGAGCAGGGAGTACTTCATCGGTCCTCGTCTCCCGGAGCGCCGGGCACGTGCTGGCGTGCTCCGCCCCGTGCGAACTGTGCGATCTGTGCGAACTGCGGTGTGCGACGAGGGGCAACGCGCACGGGACAAGGGGCATTCCCGAGGGGCGTCTGTGACGAAGCCGGCAGGATTTACGATGCGGCCAGATCCGCGTGGAACTTCTTCGTGACCTCCGGATGCGCCCGCAGATACCCCTTCAGCTCGTTCCGCCCGAACTCCGCGTAGAGCGGATTCGAGGGGTCGTTGTCCGCGCCGGGCGCGTGGTGCGAGTGCGGGAACTTTAGCGGCTCGATGTGCGCGTCCAGCCGCGGGTTGTAGAAGAACGGCACCGAGAACCGCTCCTGCTGCGGACTGACCACCCGGTGGCTCGTCGCCTTCAGATACCCGTCGGTGGCCACCTCCAGCAGCTCGCCGAGGTTCACCACGAAGGCCCCCGGCATCGGCGGCACGTCCAGGAACGACCCGTCCGGCCGCGCCACCTGCAGCCCGCCGACCGAGTCCTGCAGCAGCAGCGTGATGAAGCCGTAGTCCTTGTGCGTCCCGACGCCCTGCGCCGCGCCGTCCGGGGCGGCACCGGGATACCGGACCAGCTTCAGCCGCAGGTGCGGATGCCCGGCGAAGGCGTCGTCGTAGAAGTCCGGGCGCGCCCCGATCGAGGCCAGCAGCTCGTGCAGCAGCCGCTGCGAGACGGCGCTGAGCTTGTCGATCCAGGCCAGGGTCGCCTCCCGCAGCTGCGGGAGGTTCTCCGGCCACTGGTTGGGCCCCTGGAGCCACCAGTACGCCGGCTCCCCGGCCCCCGGCACGTGCGGCGGCAGCTCCAGCCCGATGTCCATCTGGTCGCGCCAGTCCCGCGCGCCGGCGGTGTGCTCCTCGCCGGTGCTGGTGTAGCCGCGGAAATGCGGCGAGTTGAGGTTGCTGACCGCCAGCCGGTCGGCCCGCGGCAGCGCGAAGAACGAACGCATCGCGTCGGTGAGCGCGGTGGTCTCGGTCTCGGTGACGCCGTGCCCGACCAGCTGGAAGAAGCCGACGCCGGTGGCCGCCGCCCGCAGTGCCTCGCGCAGCTCGGCCCGATCCTGGTCGGACCCGTCGGCCATCGACAGGTCGATCACCGGCAGGCCGGGGGCCGGGCCGGCGACGTCGGTGCCGGTGTCGGCGGTTTCGGGGCTTGCGGGGCCGAGGCCGACGAGGTCGGCGGCGTCGGCGGAGGTCTGGTGCGTCATGGTGCATCCGCGGGTCGGTCGGGACGGGACACCTGCCTCTCCACCGTAATACGCCCCGCCGGAGCGGGCCGTTCGGCGAATCAGCTGGTCAGGTGACGTGGCCGCCACCGCCGATCATCAACCCGGGCGGCCCCGCCTTCATTCCTCAGCGCCCGACGTACTCCGCGAGATGCTCCCCGGTCAGCGTGGACCGCTGTTCGCCGGCGCGCCGGCCCTGGACCAGTCGGTCTCGGCACAACGCCCGTGACGTTCTTGACTGGCATCCAGCAGAGGCCGGACTCCGTCTCCTATGTGCGCGGCGAATCGTACAGTTGATGTCCGTTATGAAAAAGCACATGTTCACTCTCGCGGCCGTCTCAGCGCTCGCCATCGCCATGAGCGGTTGCGGATCCAGCGGCACCGTCACCGGCAGGCAGTCCGTTGCGACGGATTCGAGTCCCCTCACAGCCAATACATCGGCGTCACCTTCCGACCCGGCCAGCGCGCCGGCCACTTCCTCGGGCGGGCCGGCGTCGTCGTCCCAACCGCACGACACCGCGATGACCCTCGCCGACGCGCCAAAGCTCACCGACGCCTGGCTGGCCCAGTACAACGACGCCGTCAAGAACCCGAACTTGTGGGCCACCCAGGGCCAGATCAACCAGGTGATGCTTGGTGGATCGGCCGTCGAGGCGGCGTTGGACGAGGCCGAGTACAACACCGCGAACAAGAAGGACCGCCTGCGCAAGCCGCTGAACTGGCCGGCGGACCGGACCTACTACGTCCCGAAGACCGAGCCGGCCGGGGTCGGCTGGTTCATCGTGCAGGCCCCGGACCAGAGCGGCGTGCAGCGCTACTGGGAGTTTGTCGAAGAGAACGGCACCGCCTTGCTGTACGACGACCCCCAGCTGCACTCGGGCGAGACCCAGCCGAAGCCGGCCCTGACCGCCGACGGCTACGTCACCGCCGCCGACCCCGACGCCGGCGGCAAGATCGCCGACCGCTACATACAGTTCTGGAACCTCGGCACCCACGCACAGGCGATGACGGGCACGCCGAAGCTGGCGTCCGACAACTACAGCGTGCGGCACTTCGCGGCGGCCACGCAGAACGGCACAAGCCAGTTCGGCAACTACGTCAGCCATGGCAAATTCGCCTTCGGCTTCAAGACCGCCGACGGGGGTTCCTTCTACATCCTGCAGCTCGACCAGGACCCCAAAGCTGTCGTCAACGAAATGATGTTGGGGGTCACGGTGCCCAGCACCGGCACCGACATCGAGGAACCGGCGGGCACCCTCGCCGGCTGAGAGCCGCGCCGCGGCACCGCGGACGCCCCGGCCGGACTCGGCGGTCGGGGCGACTGTGTGCCGGGTGATTCAGCGCGTGCTGACCGATCAAGCCCCGACGTCCTTCACGCCCCCACGTACTGCGCGAGGTGCTGGCCGGTCAGCGTGGACCGCCCCTTCACCAGATCCGCCGGCGTCCCCTCGAACACCACGCGGCCGCCGTCGTGCCCGGCGCCCGGGCCCAGGTCCACGATCCAGTCCGCGTGCGCCATCACCGCCTGGTGGTGCTCGATGACGATCACCGACTTGCCGGCCTCGACCAGCCGGTCCAGCAGCCCCAGCAGCTGCTCGACGTCCGCCAGGTGCAGCCCCGTGGTCGGCTCGTCGAGCACGTACACGCCGCCGTCCTCGGCCATCGCCACGGCCAGCTTCAGCCGCTGGCGCTCGCCGCCGGACAGCGTGGTCAGCGGCTGGCCCAGGCTCAGGTAGCCCAGGCCCACGTCGGAGAGCCGGGCCAGGATCCGGTGCGCGGCTGGGATCTTGGCCTCGCCGTCGGCGAAGAACGCCTCGGCCTCGTCCACCGGCATCGCCAGCACCTCGGCGATGTCTCGTCCGCCGAAGCGGTACTCCAGCACCTCCGCCTGGTACCGCTTGCCCTCGCACTCCTCGCAGACCGTCGCGACCCCGGCCATCATCGCCAGGTCGGTGTACACCACCCCGGCGCCGTTGCAGGTCGGGCAGGCGCCCTCGGAGTTCGCGCTGAACAGCGCCGGCTTCACGCCGTTGGCCTTCGCGAACGCCTTGCGGATCGGCTCCAGCAGCCCGGTGTACGTGGCCGGATTGCTGCGCCGGGAACCGCGGATCGGGCTCTGGTCGATCGACACCACGCCGTCGCGCTTGGGCATCGAGCTGTGGATCAGCGAGCTCTTGCCCGAGCCGGCGACGCCGGTGACGACCACCAGCACGCCGAGCGGGATGTCGACGTCCACGTCGCGCAAGTTGTTGGCGGACGCCCCGCGGATCTCCAGTGCGCCCTTGGCTTCGCGCGTCTGCTTCTTCAGCGCCGCGCGGTCGTCCAGGTGCCGCCCGGTGACCGTGTCGCTGCCGCGCAGGCCGTCGATCGTGCCCTCGAAGCACACCGCGCCGCCGCCGGACCCGGCCCCGGGCCCGAGGTCGACCACGTGGTCCGCGATCGCGATCATCTCCGGCTTGTGCTCGACGACCAGCACCGTGTTGCCCTTGTCGCGCAGGCGCAGCAGCAGCTCGTTCATCCGCTGGATGTCGTGCGGGTGCAGGCCCACGGTCGGCTCGTCGAAGACGTAGGTGACGTCGGTCAGCGAGGAGCCCAGGTGCCGGATCATCTTCACCCGCTGCGCCTCGCCGCCGGACAGCGTCCCGGAGGAGCGGGACAGCGACAGGTAGCCCAGGCCGATCTCGACGAACGAGTCAAGGGTCTGCGACAGCGCGGCCAGCAGCGGCGCCACCGACGGCTCGGCCAGCCCCCGCACCCACTCGGCCAGGTCGCTGATCTGCATCTCGCAGGCGTCGGCGATGCTGATGCCCTTGATCTTGGAGGACCGCGCGCCCGCCGAAAGCCGGGTGCCGTTACAGTCCGGGCACGTGGTGAACGTGACCGCGCGGTCCACGAACGCCCGGATGTGCGGCTGCAGCGATTCGCGCTCCTTGGACAGCATCGACTTCTGGATGCGCGGGATCAGACCCTCGTAGGTCATGTTGATGCCCGCGATCTTCATCCGCGTCGGCTCCCGGTGCAGGAAGTCGTGCAGCTCCTTCTTGGTGAACTTCTTGATCGGCTTGTCCGGGTCGAAGAACCCCGACTCGGCGTACAGCCGCGAGTTCCAGCCGCCGCCGGAGTAGCCGGGCACGGTGATCGCGCCGTCGTTGACGGACTTCGTCTCGTCGTAGAGCTCGGTCAGGTCGATGTCGCTGACCGTGCCCCGGCCCTCGCAGCGCGGGCACATGCCGCCGACGATGCTGAAGCTGCGGCGCTCCTTGACGGTCTGGCCGCCCTTCTCCAAGGTGACCGCGCCGGCACCGCTGATCGAGGCGGTGTTGAAGGAGAACGCCTTCGCCGAGCCGATGTGCGGCGTGCCCAGACGGCTGAACAGGATGCGCAGCATCGCGTTGGCGTCGGTTGCGGTCCCGACAGTCGAGCGCGGGTCGCCGCCCATGCGCTGCTGGTCCACGATGATCGCGGTGGTCAGCCCGTCCAGGACGTCCACTTCGGGGCGCGACTGCGTGGGCATGAAGCCCTGCACGAACGCACTGTAGGTCTCGTTGATCAGCCGCTGCGACTCCGCCGCGATGGTGCCGAACACCAGCGAGCTCTTGCCGGAGCCGGAGACGCCGGTGAAGACGGTCAGCCGGCGCTTGGGCAGCTCGATGCTGACGTCTTTGAGGTTGTTCACGCGGGCGCCGTGGACCCGGATGAGGTCGTGGCTGTCGGCGGCGTGCATGCTGCGTCTCCTCGGTTCGGCGGGGCGTCGGCGCTACTTCGTCTGCTGGATCCGGATCAGGTTCCCGGCCGGGTCCCGGAACGCGCAGTCCCGCACCCCGTACGGCTGGTCCGTCGGCTCCTGAACGACCTCCGCGTCGTGCGCCTGCACCCGGTCGAACGTCCCGTCCACATCGCTGGTGGCCAGCAGGATCACAGCGTACGTGCCCTTGGCCATCATCTCGGCGACGGTCTGCCGCTCGGCCTCGGTCACGCCCGGATCGGCGCTCGGCGGGTACAGCACGACCGAGGTCCCCGGCTGCCCGGCCGGCCCGACGGTGATCCACCGCATCCCGTTGAACCCGACGTCCTTGCGCACCTCGAAACCAAGCACGTCCCGATAGAAGGCGAGCGACTCATCGGGGTCCGAATGCGGCAGAAAACTCGCGTGAATGGTGAGGTCCATGCCCTTCACCCTAGGTGAGCGCCCCAGCCCGGACTTCTCGAATCCTGACCGGTCGCGTCACCCGCGTGGCCACGCACGACGGCAGCCCCGCGGTCGCGAACGCCGCCGCCCGCTTGTACTCGCTCGGCGGCATCCCGACCAGCTCGGCGAACCGCGTACTGAAGGTCCCCAACGACGAGCACCCGACGGCGAAACACACCTCGGTGACCGTCAGATCGCCCCGCCGCAGCATCGCCATGGCCCGCTCGATCCGCCGCGTCATGAGATAGGAGTACGGCGATTCCCCGTACGCGGCCTTGAACTCCCGGCTCAGATGCCCCGCCGACATGTGCACCCCGCGCGCCAGCGCCTCGACGTTCAGCGGCTGCGCGTACTCGCGGTCGATGCGGTCGCGGACGCGGCGCAGGCGGGCGAGGTCTTGGAGCCGCTGGTCGGGGGTGGTCGGGGCGGTCATGGGTTTGATCGTAGAGGAGGGGGGGCGACAAATGCGGCTTCACCTGGACGGACGGCTTTTCCCTCATGCCGCCGCCCCTCCGGGTAGCTTCCGATAACGGAACCGAACCGCGCCCCGGAAGGACTCCCCATGCCCACAGCGATCCGCAGCCAGGTGATCCCGGTCTCCGATCTGGACGCCGCCAAGTCGGTCTACACCGCCCTGCTCGGTGACCCGCACACCGACACGCCCTACTACGTCGGCTACAACGTCGCCGGCTTTGAGGTGGCGCTGACCCCGGGCGACGTCTCGGGCGGGCCGGTGGCCTACGCCGACGTCGACGACCTGGACGCGACCCGGGAGACGCTGCTCGCCGCCGGCGCCACCGAGCGGGACGCGCCGCGGCAGGTCGCGCCGGAGGCGCGGGTGTGCGTGCTGCTGGACAAGGACGGCAACGCGATCGGGCTGCGTGGCAAATAGTGAGCGCCGGACGCTGAGTGCTGAAACAGCGGCGCCCGCCCGGGAAGCCGGGCGGGCGCCGCTGCGACTGTGGCTCAGGTCGCGATGTTCAGGAACGTGACCGTCACCGTGTAGCTCCGGGCCGTGGGGCTCGTCGGCTCCGGCGTGAACGTCATCGTCCCGGAGCCGCCGCACGGCACCAGCCACGTCGTGGGGATCGCGGCCGGGGCGAAGTAGGAGTCGAACACGATGGCCTGGGTCGTCGCCGAGGCCGGAGTGAAGCCGGCCAAGATCTGGCGCCCCTGGCTGCCGGTGAAGCCGGCCGGCGTCACCGGCGGCACGATGCTGCGCACCTCCGCGGTCTGGCCCGCGATCGGGTGGCCGACGGAGGTCGAGGTGACCGGTCCCGGGCACACGACGGTCACGACCGCGTCCGCGGTCTTGCCGTTGACCAGGCCGACGAAGGCCGTGTTCGGGGTGATGGGGAGCGGGTCCTGGGCTGCGGCTCCCGCCGCGGTGAGGACCGGTACGAGGGCCGTGCCGAGCGCGAGCGCGGTCGCGGCGGCGCGGCGGCGGGCGGTGGGGGAGTGGGGCATGTGGGCCTCCTGAATCAGAACGCTGAAACGGTGGGGCGGTTCGGCGAGAAGGCAGCACGGAAACTAGGGGCGGCGCGCGCCGGCGTCAACGTCAACTGGCCGGTGAGTGGGGGAGTGTCGATGTCCGGCCACGGGCCCCCTGTGGCGACATGTGGCGGCCCTGTCGCGAACCTCTCGCGACCCTGTGGCGGACATCACCACCCGATCGGCCCCCGTGGTGTACGAAACAGTTTCGTTTCGCGCGCGAACCGTGCTACTGTACGAAACAGTTTCGTACATCACGCTGTATCGCAAGGCGAAAGGAGCGGCCATGGAAGCCGGGCCCAAGCTCGATCCCGAGCGGGAGCAGGCCATCCTCGGCGCCACGCTCGAACTGCTGGCCGAGACCGGTTACGAGGCGCTGCGGCTGGACGCCGTCGCCTCCCGGGCCAAGGCCAGCAAGGCGACCCTGTACCGGCACTGGCCCGGCAAAGCCGAGCTGGTCGTGGACGCCATCCAGTGCTACGAGCAGGACGACCTGTCCAAGGACGCCGACACCGGCACGCTGCGCGGGGACATCCTGGCCACGCTCACCGGGATCCGCGACCTGCTGACCGGGGACCTCGGCCAGCTGATGGCCGGGCTGATGGCCGCCCTGCAGAAGGATCCGGACCTGGCCGCCGCTGTGCGCTCCTCGATGGTCGAGGACAAGCAGCAGGTCACCCAGGGGATGCTGGCCCGGGCGATCGCCCGGGGCGAGCTGCCGGCCGACACCGACCCCACCGTCTTCCCCGAGATCGCCCCGGCGGTCATGTTCATGCGGATCTTCGTCAACGGCCAGCCCGTCGACGATCCGTTCCTGATCCACCTGACGGACAACATCCTCATTCCTCTGATGGTCCGAAGCCGCTAGGCGCGCCGGACCAGCCTTTCCAACAGAAGACTCGCGCGACTCGAGGGGGCCGCGCGCCGATCGAGTGCTGCCGAAAACGGCCTCGGCGTCGAAAGCGAGAAGAAGCGCAATGTCAACCACCACAGAGAGTTTGTCGCCGGCCGGTGCCGGCGCCGAGGTAGAAGGCTCGGTCCTCAATCCGCGCCGCTGGGCCGCCCTGATCGTGATCGCCATCGCCCAGCTGATGATCGTGCTGGACGGCACCATCGTGAACATCGCGCTGCCGACCATGCAGCGCAACCTGCACATCTCCGACGTGAACAAGCAGTGGGTCATCACGGCCTACGCCCTGGCCTTCGGCTCCATGCTGCTGCTCGGCGGCCGGGTCGCGGACTACACCGGCCGCAAGCGGGCCTTCGTCATCGGTCTGCTCGGCTTCGCCGCGGCCTCCGCCCTGGGCGGCGCCGCGACCAACGAGGCCATGCTCTTCGGCGCCCGCGCCGTGCAGGGCGTGTTCGGCGCGCTGATGGCCCCGGCCGCGCTGTCGCTGCTGACCGTCACCTTCACCGAGGAGAAGGAGCGCGCCCGGGCGTTCGGCGTCTACGGCGCCATCGCCGGCGGCGGCACCGCGATCGGCCTGATCATGGGCGGTGTGCTCACCGAGTACGCCTCCTGGCGCTGGACGCTGCTGGTGAACGTGCCGATCGCGATCCTGGCCGCCTTCTTCGCCACCCGCGTGCTGACCGAGAGCAAGGCCGAGGGCAACACCAAGTACGACATCCCCGGCGCGCTGACCTCCACCGCCGGCCTGGCCGCGCTGGTCTACGGCTTCAACAAGGCCAACACCGACGGCTGGGGCTCCACGACCACCCTGAGCCTGCTCGGCGTGGGTGTGCTGCTGCTGGCCGCGTTCCTGGTCATCGAGCTGCGCACCACGCACCCGCTGCTGCCGATGCGCGTCATCCTGGACCGCAACCGCGGCGGCTCCTTCCTCAGCTCTCTGCTGATGGGTGTGGGCATGTTCGGGGTCTTCATCTTCCTGACCTACTACCTGCAGCAGATCCTGGGCTACTCGGCGCTGAAGTCCGGCTTCGCGTTCCTGCCGTTCACCTTCGGCGTGGTCGCCGGCGCCGGCGTGGCGACGCGCTTCCTGCCCCGCATCGGCCCGCGTCTGCTGATGGCCGTCGGCTTCGGGCTGGCCACGGTCGGCATGGTGCTGTTCACCGGCATCGGCGTGAGCACCTCCTACGCCACCCACGTGGTCCCGGCCGAGCTGGTCATGGCCTTCGGCATCGGCCTGTTCTTCGTCCCGCTGTCCTCGACCTCGCTGATCGGGGTCGCCGACCACGACGCCGGCGTGGCCTCGGCGCTGGTGAACACCACGCAGCAGATCGGCGGCGCCCTGGGCACCGCGATGCTGGTGACGTTCGCGACCACCGCGACGACGAACTACTTCGGCTCGCACGCCGCCCACGCCACGAACCAGCAGCTGCTGGTGGCGCAGGCCTCGGTGCACGGCTACGTGACCGCCTTCATCTGGAGCGCCGCGATCCTCGGCGCGGCCACCCTGGTGGTCGCGACGCTGGTCAAGGCCCGCAAGGACGACCTGCCGACCGGCGGCGCGGTCCACATGGGCTGAGCCACGCGGTCGACCAACGGCCCGGGTCCGGCGGAGGAATCCGCCGGACCCGGGCCGTTTTTGTATCAGCGCGGCGGCGGGTCCTCCTCCACCATCCGCGCGAACTCGAACACCGCGGCCTGCCCCGTGCCGATCGTGATGTGCTCCTCGGCGTAGCGCCAGAGCCCCACCCCGCCCTCGCACGGGACCCTCATCTCCGGAACCGCCTCGGTCGTGGTCACGACGCGGTTGTCGGTACGCACCCCGAGGGGCTCGGGGCCGCCCTGCAAGTAGACGACGTACACCATCGCGATCACCGCCTCGACTCCAGCAGACCACGCCGGGCCCGGCTGTGCACGTCGGTCGTCCACTGTTCGCCCGCCGTTCGCGCCCCGGCGGGGCGGGCCGGATCCGCGGGCCGTGAACCATAGACTTGATATCAGAGCTCGTATTCAATGGTTCTCCGAACGGCCGCCCCTTCCGTGTCCTCTCCTACGAAGCAGGTGGAACTTGCGCATCCTCCGCAGCACCCTGGCCGCGGCGCTCGGCGTGGCCCTGAGCCTGACCGCGACTGCGACCGCGTCCGCGACGGCGGCCACCGCCTCCGCCGCTGACGCCGCCCGCCACGCCGACGGCGGCTCGCACCGCTCGCCCCACACCGCCGGCCTGACCTACGCCGCGGCCCCCGCCTCGACGATCCTGTGCGCGAAGGTGGCCGCCAAGGCCGGCTTCTCCTTCAACCGCACCGTGGCGACCTCGGCCGGCCAGGAGCCGCAGATCGTGGTCGCGATCGCGGTGGCGATGGCCGAGTCCAGCTGCGATCCGAGCGCGGTGAACATCAACTCCGGCGGCTCGGAGGACCGCGGCCTGTGGCAGATCAACAACGTCTACCACTCCGAGGTCTCCGACGCCTGCGCCTTCCAGATCCAGTGCAATGCCGACGCCGCCTGGAACATCTCCAACCACGGCACCGACTGGAGCCCGTGGAGCACCTTCAACTCCGGCGCCTGGCGGACCTACCTCGCCGACGCCCAGGCCGCGATCTCCGGCGGCTTCAGCTTCCAGATCGTCAGCTCCGGCGGCGGAACCTGCCTGGACGCCGACGGCTCCAACCATGCGAACGGCGCCCCGGTCTTCCAGTGGGCCTGCAACAGCGGTGACGCCTTCCAGCAGTGGACCGTCGTCTCCAACGTCGGCGCGCTGCCGATCCTGCGCAACGTCGGCTCCGGCACCTGCCTGGACTGGGACGGCACCAAGGTCGGCAACGCGCAGCCGATCTTCCAGTGGAGCTGCGACGCCTCCGACGGGAGCCAGCAGTTCTGGTTCCTCGGCAGCGGCCGGATGAACACCGACGGGCAGGCCCAGGCGCTGATGCAGAACAGTCATGACGGCACGTGCGTGGACGCCGACGGGACGAACCACGCCAACGGCGCGCCGATCTGGCAGTGGACGTGCAACGGGAGCGACAGCTACCAGATGTGGGATTAGACGACGCTATTTCCGGCGGCGGGGCTTGGCTGTCTTGGCTGTCCTGGCGGCCTTGCCCCGACCGCCGGGCTCGGTGCGGTTCGGCCCCGCGTTCGTCTTGGGCTTCGCGTTGCCCTTCGCCCTGTCTTTCGCCTTCTCCTTCGCGGCCGCGGCCGCCGCCGGCGCCCCGCGTCCCCGCGTACTGTTCACGGTCCGCCCCCGCACGATCCCGATGAACTCCTCCACCAGATCGGTCGTCTGGCCCTCGGGCCAGGAAAGCGCGACCTGCGACTGCGGCACGTCGTTGACCGGCCGGTACGCGAGGTCCTTGCGGTGGTGCAGCCGGGCCAGCGACTGCGGCACCAGCAGCAGCCCGACCCCGGCGGCCACCAGCTCGATCGCGTCGGCGGTGGTCTCCGGCCGGGAGATCGCCGGTTGTCCCGGCAGCTTCTCCCACTCCAGGCAGTCGTCCATCGGGTGCTGCACGATGTAGCCGTCCAGCTCCTCGGCCGCGACCTCCTCGGCGGCGGTCAGCTCGTGGTCCTTGGGCACCACGACCACGGTGGTCTCGGCGTAGAGCGGGATGGCGCTGAGCAGGTCCCGGTCCACCGGCAGCCGCACCAGCCCGGCGTCGGCCTCCCCGGCGACCAGGGCCCCGGCCGCCTCCGCCGCCGTCACCGCGACCAGCTCCAGCGGCACCTCCGGCAGTCGTTCGCCCCACGTGCGCACCCACTTCGCCGGCGTCACGCCGGGAACGTAGGCGAGCCGGAAAGTCGGGGAGTCCTGCGTGCCTGTCACCCGGTCAGGGTACCTGCCGAGATCAGCGCCGCCGCGCTCCTCGGTAGGGTTGGACCCATGACGTCGCAGAAGTCCCCCCAGACGATGAAGCCCGCGACCGCGGCGAAGAAGCTGGGCGTATACCTTGAGGCCACCCCGGCGGAGTTCCAGGAAGGGGTCGTCTCCCGCGACGAGCTCGACGCGCTCCAGGCCGAACCGCCGGAGTGGCTGCGCGACCTGCGCCGCGACGGGCCGCACCCGCGTCCCGTGGTCGCCGCGAAACTCGGCGTCTCCATCTCCGGCCTGGCCCGCGGCGGCGTTGAGGAGCCGCTGACCACCGCGCAGATCGACGCGCTGAAGGCCGACCAGCCCGAGTGGCTGCGCACCGAGCGGGCGATCCAGGCCGAGGTGCGCCGCGAGGCGGTGCGGGTGAAGGACAAGCAGGCCCAGGAGAAGAAGAAGGCTGAGAACAAGGCGGCCGAGGAGCGGCGGGCGGCGGCGCGGCCGGCTGCGAAGTCCGGTGCGAAGTCCGGTGCGAAGCCCGGTTCGAAGTCCGGCGCGAAGCCGGGTTCGCGGCGGGGGCGCTGACGCTCCTGAGGCGCTGCCGGTAGGGCTCCGGGCCCCGCCGATGCTGTGAAGGTCCGAACCGCTCGTGCTCCCCACGGAGCGCGGGCGGTTTTCGCATGTCGTCTCAGTGAACTGTCTTCCGGGCTCTGGACAAGCCGAACTCGCGAGAGTAGAAAACAATCCACATCTCTCCGCGAAATTCTGCTAGGGATCTTGTGGTTTCACCGCGACCCCCGCTCGAGAGGACCCCGACCCTGATGGCCCACCTGGACCGCTCTGTCACCCGGCGCACCGCCCTGCGCGCGACCCTCGGCGCCACCGCCGCGGCGGGCTTCGGCCTGCTGCCCCAACTCGCCGCGCCCGCTTCGGCCTCCGCCGCCACCGGGGGCGCTGACCTGTCGTTCATCATCGACTGCGCGGACTGGGACGCCCGGCCGCCGTCGGCGCCGGTGTCGATGCGGGTCGGCACGACACGCAAGATCATCGTGCACCACACGGAGTTCCCGAACGTCACCGACTACTCCCGCGCGCAGGCGGTCCACCTGGCCCAGGAGATCCAGAACCTGCACATGGACACCGACGGCTGGATCGACACCGGTCAGCACTTCACGGTCAGTCGCGGCGGCTACGTCCTGGAGGGCCGCCACCGCAGCCTGGAGGCCCTGGCCGCCGGCACGGAGCAGGTCCAGGGCGCGCACTGCATCGGCGAGAACTCGCAGGGCATCGGGATCGAGAACGAGGGCACGTACTTCACCGAGACGCCGCCGGCGATCCAGTTCCAGTCGCTGATCCACCTGTGCGTCACCATCTGCCAGCAGTACGGCCTGGGCGCGAACAACATCTTCGGGCACTGGGACTACAACGACACGGACTGTCCCGGTGTCGCCTTCTACCGCGAGTTCCCGGCCCTGCGCCGTACCGTCGCGCGGTGCCTGGGGCAGCACACGTTCCCGGACCGCACCTGGCCCGACGTCTACGACGGCAACGCCGGACCGGTGATCCGCGTCGTGCAGTGGCTGCTGCTGAACCAGGGCTACACCGTGCCCACCGACGGCGGCTTCGACCCGACCACCGTCGCCGCGATCCAGGACCTGCAGGGCAAGCTCGGCGCCGTGGTGGCCTCCGACGGCACCGTCACCGATCCCACCTGGGAGGCCCTGGGCGTGCCGATCCGCCAGGGCGACAGCGGGAACGCGGTTCAGGCGCTGCAGTACATCCTGATCAACAAGGGCTACCCGCTCACCCAGAGCGGCGACTTCGACCACGACACGCACAAGGCCGTGCAGGACATGCAGCGGCTGCACAGCCTGGAGCCGAACGGCAAGGTCGACACCGACACGTGGTGCGCGACGGTCGGCGGCATCGTTGCGAACGAGTTCGCGTAGGGGCACCGCCGTGGTCAGCTCGGACTGAGTTCGTCCTCGTCCCACAGCGCGGGCTGGGTTTCGACAGCCCGCGCTGCCGGCTTGCCCACGGCGCGGAAGCTCTCCGTCTCCGCTTCCTGCCCGGCGCCCGCCTTCGGCCGGACCAGGCCGTAAGCCTTCGCGAACTCGCGCACTGTGTTCGTGATCCGCTCCTGGTACCACGACGGCACGTAGGAACCGCCGCGATAGAGCGCGCGGTAGCGAGGCACCAGGCGCGGATAGGTGGCCTGCAGCCACTCGTAGTACCACTCGCGGGCGCCGGTCCGCAGATGCAGCACGATCGGCGTCACCGACCGGGCCCCGGCGTCCGCGATCGCCGCGACGGTGGCGCGCAACTGCTCCGGCGAATCGGTGAGGAACGGCAGGATCGGCGCCATCAGCACCGAGCACCCGAGGCCGGCCTCGGCCAGCGTGCGGACGGCGTCCAGGCGGCGCGCGGGACTCGGCGTCCCGGGCTCGACGGTCCGCCACACGTCCTCGTCCAGCGACCCGATCGACATCGCCAGGTTCACCGGCACGTCCCGCGCGGCGGCCTCGAGCAGCGGCAGGTCACGCAACATCAGCGTGCCCTTGGTCAGGATGGAGAACGGGGTCCCCGACCCGGCCAACGCCCCGATGATCTCCGGCATCAGCCGATACCGCCCCTCGGCCCGCTGATAGCAGTCCACATTGGTCCCCATCGCCACCGGCTCCCGCTGCCAGGACGGCCGCGCCAACTCCCGCCGCAGTACCTCCGGCGCGTTCACCTTGACGACGATGCGCGTGTCGAAGTCGAGCCCGGCATCGAAGTCCAGGTACGTGTGCGTCTGCCGCGCGAAGCAGTAGACGCAGCGATGGCCGCACCCCCGGTAGGGATTGATCGTCCACCCGAACATCGGCGAGGCTCCCGGCACCTTGTTCAGCACCGACTTGGCGCGCACCTCGTAGAACGTGGCGCCCCGGAACCCCGGCGTGTCGAAGGTGCGCACGACGGTGTCGGACGCCGCGAACAGGCCCGGCTGCACGGGGCCGGAGCCGGGGTCGGGCCCGCCGGCGTCCGCCGCGTCGGTGTTTCCGCTGATCAGCTGGCCGGACCATCTCATGGGAGCCACTATAGAACGGATGTTCGATCGATGCGCAAGGGCGGGTGGTCCGGAGTCACGTCCTGGTCGCTGGTTCGCCGGCAGTGATGAGACGACCTCGTGATCTCGCGCTGCCAGGATGGTCCGGTGACCGAGACGAGCGCCGAAGCTCCCCGGAGCGCCCTGCTGCGCCGGGGATTCCTGCTGGAGTACGCGACGCTGGTGTGGAACGTGATCGGAATCGTGGTCCTGGCGGTCGCGGCGATCGGCGCGCGGTCGGTGGCGCTGGCCGGGTTCGGCCTGGACTCCCTGATCGAGATCGGTGCTTCCAGCGTGGTGATCTGGGAGTTGTCCGGCACCGGCGAGGATCGGCAGCGGCGCGCGCTGCGGCTGATCGGCGTGGGGTTCGCCGCCTTGGCCGGCTATCTGTTCGTCCAGTCCGTCTGGGTGTTGGTCGTGGGGTTCCACCCGCATCACTCGGTGCTGGGGATCGTCTGGACCGCGATCACTGCCGCTTTCATGGTCGGTCTCGCGTTGGGCAAGGCGCGTACCGGCGCCGCTTTGGACAACCCGGTGTTGAAGACCGAGGGCCGGGTCACCCTGATCGACGGCTTGCTGGCCGCGGCGGTCATGCTCGGGCTGGTGCTCAACGCGGCGCTGGGTTGGTGGTGGGCCGATCCGGTGGCCGGGTTCGTGCTTGTCTACTACGCGGTGCGCGAGGTGAGGGAAATCTTCTTCGGCGCGCACTGAGCGCTCGTGGACGTTCCCGCCCGCGGCGCGCGCCGGTAGTGACGGTCACCACCTTGACACATACTGAATCCAGCGATGGAACAGCCCCCCGACCGCACCGTGCACTGGCAGCCGGACTTCCCGGTGAACGCCCGGCTGACCCTGGCGAGCCTGCGCCACGGGGCGCACGACCCAGCCCACCGCGTCGAGCCCGACGGCACGCTGTGGCGCGCCGCGCTGACCGCCACCGGCCCGGTCACCTACCGCATCCGCCAGCAACGACTGGACGATCTGCTCATCCAGGCCTGGGGGCCGGGCGCGGCCGAACTCGCCGAGTCCGTCCGCGACGAACTCGGTGCCGGCGACCGTCCCGAGGAGTTCGAGCCGGCGCATCCGCTGCTGCGGGAGGCGCAGCGGCGCCTGGTCGGGCTGCGGGTCCCGGCCACGCGGCGGGTGTTCGAAGCCGTCGTGCCGGCTGTGCTCGAGCAGCGGGTCGTCGGGCTGGACGCCGTCGCAGGGTGGACCCGGCTGGTCCGCATCCACGGCAGCCCCGCGCCCGCGCCCGGTCCGGCGCCGGCCGGGATGATCGTTCCCCCGCCACCGGCGGTGTGGCAGCGGATCCCCAGTTGGGACTGGCGGCAGGCGGGCATCGACCTGCAGCGCTCGCGCACCGTCACCCTCGCCGCGCGGCACGCGGCGCGCCTGGACCGGGCCGCCGCCGACCCCGCGGCGGCCTACCGCCTGCTGGCCGCGCTGCCCGGCATCGGGGCCTGGACCGCCGCCCAAGTCGGGCACCGCGCTCTCGGCGACGCCGACGCCCTGCCCGTCGGCGACTACCACCTCGGCCGCATGACCGGCGTCGCCCTGCTGGGCCGCCCGCTTGCGGACGACGAAGTCGAGGACTACTACGAGCAGTGGCGCCCGCACCGCTACCGCGTCGTCCGGCTCCTCGAACTCACGCCCGGAGCCGCGCCCCGTCGTGCGCCGCGCGCACCCAGGAACCGGCCGCTGCGCTGAGCGGCCGGGCCGCACTATCCTCGTCCACCATGTCCAGCCTCCTGATCGTCCTGCGCGGCCCCTCCGGATCCGGCAAGAGCCGCACCGCCACCGCGCTGCGCGAGCGCTACGGCCGCGGGCTGGCGATCGTCCGGCAGGACGTGGTCCGGCGCGACATCCTGCGGGAGCGGGACCTGGCCGGGGCGGTGAACGTCGGGCTCATCGACTCCATGGCCCGCCACATCCTGGCCCAGGGTGTGCCCTGCGTGGTGGAGGGCATCATGCACGCCGAACGCTACGGCGCCATGCTCACCGCGCTGCTGGCCGACCACGCCGGCGCCGCGCACTCCTACTACTTCGACATCCCCTTCGACGTGACCGTCGAGCGGCACTTCACCAAGCCGAACCACGGCGACTGGACCGTCGAAGACATGCGCGGCTGGTACGTCGAGGGCGATGTACTGCCCGGCGGAGTGGACCGCGTCATCGGGCCGGAGAGTACGGAGCAGGACACTGTCGAGCGCATCGTCGCGGAGACCGGCCTGCTCGCCGCAGACCGGCCGCTGCATCCCAGCCTCACGGACGCTCCTTAACAGTCTTACTGCCCGGGGCCCTGGGACGCCGTCAGATGCGCGAACACCACGACGTTCCCCCTGTACTCATAGTGCTTCTTGTCGAAGCCCGCCCCGCACGTGATGACGCGCAGTTCGGCGCGCGTTGAGTCGCCGTACACCTTGTCGTTCGGGAACGCTCGCGCGTCGTAGGCCTCGACGGCGTCGACCGTGAACACCGCCGTCACCCCGTCGGCGCGGTCGACGTCCACCTCCGCGCCTTTCTTCAGCGTGCCGAGGTTGAAGAACACCGCGGGGCCCTGGCTGTTGTCGACGTGTCCTGCGATCACCGCCGTGCCGATCGTGCCGGGGGAGGCCCCGTCGCCGTACCAGCCGGCGAGGTTCCGGTTCTGCTCCGGCGGTGCGGCCAGGGTGCCGGTGGAGTCCAGGGCCAGCGACACCAGCGGCGCGTTGACGTTGATCGCCGGGATGCGCACCCGGGTCGGGGCGGCGGATCCGAGGATCGGCGGGAGGTCCAGTGGCTGGAGCTTGCCGGCGGCCGGGGCGGGCTGCGCGTCCGCGGCGGCCGGGGCCTGGGCCGGGCTCGCGGTCTTGCCGAAGCCCTGCGCGGCGGTCGGCTGCGGCGGGGGAGCCGGGGTGTGCAGGCTGTCGGCCACCATCACGATGCCGACGCACAGTCCGAGCGACACCAGCGAGGCTGTCACCACGCCGCGCGCCGAGATCCCGAGCCGAGTCTTGTCCGCGTCCTTCATGGTGCGCCCTTCGTGGTGTCCGGGAAATCAAGATTTCGAGCGGTCAAAAGAAACCCCGGCCCCAGCGCGCCCCGACCCGAGAACACGGGGCGCGCTCGACCAGGAGGTTCGTGCCGATCGGCACGGTCGTTGGTTCGCCGACGGGGCGGCGGTAACGGCGGTCACGGCGGAGCGGACAGCGCCGTGCGCAGGCTCAGCTCTCGCTGCCCGCGCGGCGGCGGCGCAGCGCCAGCGCGCCGGCCCCGGCCGCGCCCAGCATGCCCATGCCGGCGGCCATCTCGCCGCCGTTCGCACCCTGGCTGGTGCTGCCCACGCCGGTGTGCATCGCACCGTGCGGGTGGCGGCGCATGTGGCGGTGGTCCATGTCCTTGCACGCCCGGACGGCTTCCCAGACCGCGGACTTGGCCTCGATCATCAGGTCGGAGACCTTCTGGTCGTCGGCGGTGCCGTGGTGGTCGCCGTCGGCGCTCGGGTCGTCGGCGGTGCCGTGCTGGTCGCCGTCGGCGCTCTGCTCCCCGGCGGTGCCGTGCTGGTCGCCGTCGGCGCTCTGCTCCCCGGCGGTGCCGTGGTGGTCGCCGTCTGCGTCCTGGTTCTTCAGATCGTCGACCGCCCTCTCGTAGTCGTGCCGCGCCTTCTGCGCGTCGGCGATCGCCGACTGGCAGGTGCCCCTGTCGTGGTCGTCGTGCGTGGCCGTCGCCGCGCTGGCCGCCGGGGCGGCGATGACCATGCCCGCGGTCAGCAACGCGGCGGCGGTCACGGTGGTCTTGATGGAGCGCATCTGTCAGCCCTTTCGTTCACGGGCCGCGGCGCCTGGTGCGTCGCTGCTGGAGCCCCGTGTCACGAAAGAGGCAATAGCCGCTATCCGGGCGGATGATGCGTGAAGTCTGATGATCGAACTCATCGATGCTCCCTCGCGGCGACCTCGAAGTCGCAGGTCAGGGCTCGAGTTCAGGGGATCTTAAGGTTCGGGGATGTTGGCAGCCGAACGGGTGAGGCCGCGATCAGGACTTTCGCAACTGCCGGAAGAACGCCCGGATGTCGCCGACCAACAGCTCCGGCGCCTCCATCGCCGCGAAGTGCCCGCCCCGGTCGAACTCGGTCCAGCGGACCAGATTGTTGCTCCGTTCGGCGATGTGTCGCAGGACGATGAAGTTCTCGGCCGGGAAGCACGCCAGCCCCGTCGGCGTCCGCGACGGCTCCGGCGCCGAGCCCCAGTACGGCGCGTGCGCACGCTCGTAGTAGATCCGCGCCGAGGACCCCGCCGTCGCGGTGAGCCAGTACAGCATCACGTTCGTCAGCAGGTGGTCGCGATCGACGGCGTCCTCGGGCCGGTCCCGGGAGTCGGTCCACTCCTTGAACTTCTCCGCGATCCAGGCCAGCTGCCCGACCGGCGAGTCGGTCAGCGCGTAGGAGAGCGTCTGCGGCCGGGTGGACTGCAGATCGGCGTAGCCCTGCTGCTCCTTCAGCCACGCCTTCGTGCGCGCCCACGAGGCCAGCGTCCGCTCCTGCTCGGCCGGGCTCAGCGCGGCCAGTTCCTCGGCCGTGGGCTCCGATGAGGCCGCCGCGCCGGGGATGAGATTCAGGTGTACCCCGAAGACCTGCTCCGGGAACAGCCGCCCCAGCTCCCGCGAGATCGCCGACCCCCAGTCCCCGCCCTGTGCGCCGTACCGCTCGTAGCCCAGGCGCCGCATCAGTTCGGCGAACGCGCGCGCCACCCGCAGGTGGTCCCAGCCGGTCTCGCGCGTGGGCCCGGAGAACCCGAACCCGGGGATGCTCGGCAGCACCAGGTGGAAGGCGTCCGCCGGATCGCCGCCGTGCGCGCGCGGGTCGGTGAGCGGCCCCGCGATGTGTTCGAACTCGGCGAAGGAACCGGGCCAGCCGTGCGTGATGATCAGCGGCGTGGCGTCCGGTTCCGGCGAGCGGATGTGTGCGAAGTGCACCGTCGCGCCGTCGATCGTGGTCAGGAACTGCGGCCACTGGTTCAGCCGCGCCTCGGCGGCCCGCCAGTCGTACTCGTGCCGCCAGTAGCGCACCAGCTCGCGCAGGTAGTCGCGGGGCACGCCGTAGGCCCAGCCGACCCCCGGCAGCTCGTCCGGCCACCGCGTGCGGTCCAGCCTGGCGCGGAGGTCGTCCAGGTCGGCCTCGGGGATCGCGATGCGGAACGGCTGCGGGGGTTGCGAGGGCTGCGGGGAATCGTCGACGGGTGCCACGCCTTCGAAGCATAGTCGCGCCGATCATCGGAGGATCGACGCGGACGATCATGAGAGAGGGGCGGGACATGGCCAAGACGGTCGTCTTCCACGAATACGGCGGTCCGCCGCGGTCTGGATGCCCTACCTGACCGCCTACAGCGCCCTGATCGAGACCGCCGGTCTGCTGCCCGGCGACACCATCGCCCTGAACGCCGCCTCCAGCAGCGCCGGCCTGGCCGCCATCGACGTCGCGAACTACCTCGGCCTGCGCCCGATCGCCCTGACCCGCACCGCGGAGAAGAGGGACGCCCTGCTCAAGCAGGGTGCTGCCGAGGTCGTCGTGACCGACGAGCAGGACACGCTCGACCGGTTGCGCGGCGCGACCGGCGGCCGGGGCGTCGAGCTGATCCTGGACGCGGTCGCCGGTCCCGGTGTCACCGACCTGGCGCGCGCCGTCGCGCCCGGCGGCACGCTGCTCGTCTACGGCGGCCTCAGCGGCGAGCGCACGCCCTACCCCGGTCTGACCCTCGGACTGCCCGCGCTGAACATGCGCAGCTTCACCCCGCAGGTCGGGAAGATCGTCCTGACTGTCGGCGGATAACCTCAGAGCCATGATCGATATGACCAGGGTCCTGGCGGACACCCCGGGCGCCGCGGGACGGATCTTCCTGAACAGCGCCGGCAGCTCGCTCATGCCCGCACCGGTCCTCGCCGAGGTGCTCGGCCACCTGCGCCGCGAGACCGAGATCGGCGGCTACGAGGCCGCCGACGAACGCGAAGCCGACCGCGAGGCCGGCTACGGCGTCTTCGCCGAGCTGCTCGGCTGCCGCCCCGACCAGGTCGCCTTCACCGACAGCGCGACCCGCTCCTGGCTGGCCGCGCTGGACGCGGTCCCGCTGGCCGCCGGCGACCGGATCCTGGTCGGCGAGGTCGAATACGGCGGCAACGCCATCGCGCTCCTGATGCGCGCCCAGGCCGTCGGCGCCACGGTCGAGGTGGTGCCCAGCGACGCCGACGGCACGTTCTCCGACGAAGCCCTGAAGGCCATGCTCGACGAGCGCGTCAAGCTGGTGTCGGTCGTGCACGTCCCCACCAACGGCGGCATCATCGCCGACGTGCGCCGCATCAGCGACACCGTGCACGCGAACTCCGACGCCCTGGTCCTGCTCGACGCCTGCCAGGCCGTCGGCCAGCTCGCCGTGGACGCCGAGGCCCTGGACGCCGACATCCTCACCGGCACCGGCCGCAAGTGGCTGCGCGCCCCGCGCGGCACCGGCTTCCTGGTGGTCCGCGACCGCGCGAAGGCGATCCTGCGGCCCAAGCTCGCCGACCTGCAGGGCGGCACCTGGACCGGCCCCGACAGCTACGTCCTGCGCGACGACGCGCGGGTGTACGAGCTCTGGGAGTGCGACAACGCCGGCCGCCTCGGCCTGATCGCCGCCGCCCGCTATCTGCTGGAGCTCGGCCCCGCCGCGGTGGAGCACGAGGTCACGCGGCGCGGCGCGCACCTGCGCGCGGCGCTGGCCGAGATCCCCGGCGTCACCGTGCACGACCTCGGCGCGCGCAAGAGCGGCCTGGTCACCTTCAGCGTCGCCGGCAAGGCGGCGGCGGACGTGCAGGCCGCGCTGGCCCGGCGGGACATCGCGGTGAGCGTCAGCCACCGGTCCTCGACGGTCTACGACATGACCAGGCGCGGGCTGAGCGAGATCGTGCGCGCCTCGCCGCACTACTTCGTGACCGAGGCGCAGCTCGACGTGGCGGCCGGGGCGGTGGCGGAGCTGGCGCGGGAGGGCGGGGTCTAGGTGTCCATCCAGGTCGCGTCTTAGAACCTAGGCGACCGGGGCCGAGGCGGCGGCCTTCTCCGCCGCGCGCACGAACGCCACCACCGTGCGCGACGTCGCCTGCTGCGGCCAGGCCAGCGAGAACTCCGAGTCCGGCACGTCCGCCACCGCCCGGTAGGCGATCTCAGGCCTCGGATACCTGCGCGTCACCGACCGCGGGAGGAAGGCGACCATGCTGCCGACCTCGACCAGCCGCAGGATCTCGGTCAGGTCGGCCACCGTGTGGCGGCGGGAGGGCCGGGCGGATGTCCGAGCAGAGCCGGGCTCGGCAGGGAACTGATCCGCCGGCCGGCCGCCCGGCAGCACATACCCGGCCAGATCGGCCAGGCGCAGCGGGTCCAGCGCCGCGAGCGGGTCCGCGGCCGCCAGGGCCAGCAGAGTCGGCTCGGCGGCCAGCGGCTCGGCGTCCAGTCCGGCCGCGTCGTACGGGGCCGGCACGATCGCCGCGTCCGCCCGGCCGTCGCGCAGCGCCTGCGCCTGCTCGCCGATGCCGACCAGCACCAGCTCCACCTCGCAGGCCTCGGGTTCCCCGGCGAACGCGGCCAGGATCGCGGGGAGCAGCCCGGCGTCCAGGTCCGCCTTCAGCGCGACGCGCAGGGTCGGCGAGGGCGCCGCGGCGTGCCGGGTCCGGCGTTCGGCGGCGGCGACCGCGTCCAGCGCGGTCCGGGCGTCGCGCAGCAGCACCTCGCCGGCCGGGGTCAGCTCGACCCGGCGGGTGGTGCGGGTCAGGAGCCGTACGCCGAGCTGGTCCTCCAACTGCTGGACCGCTCGCGACAGCGGGGGCTGCGTCATGCGCAGCCGCTCGGCCGCACGCCCGAAGTGCCGCTCCTCGGCGACCGCGACGAAGTACTCCAGGCGCCGCAGGTCCAGGCCATTCATGCCACCACGGTATCAATCGCTGCCGGATCGGACCTTCAGCCCTGGACGCCAGCCGCGTTGACTGGAGACCGCGTCAAGATCCCGTACCTCCCTGAAAGCTCGAAAGATCGTAAGCCCGAAAGCCCGAAAGGCGGACCTCCCGCGATGATCGTCGTCACCACCCCCACCGGCCAGATCGGGCGCCGGGTCGTCGACCTGCTGCTGGCGGCCCCGGAACCGGCGGCCGTCCGGGTCGTCACCCGCGATCCGGACGCGCTGGACCCCGGGGTCCGCGACCGGGTCCAGGCCGTCGCCGGCTCCCACCGCGACCCCGCGGTGCTGCGCGAGGCCTTCGACGGCGCTGACTCGGTCTTCTGGCTCGTCCCGCCGGACCCCCGCACCCCCGGCACCGCGACCGAGCACTATCTCGCCTTCACCGACCCGGCGTGCGAGGCGCTGCGGCGGCACCGGGTCCGCCGGGTCGTGGCCGTCACCAGCCTCGGCCACGGCTACCCGCACGACGCCGGCACCCTGTCCGCCGCCTTCGCCATGGACGCCGCCTTCGGCCGCACCGGCGTCGGCTACCGCGGCCTGGCCGCCCCGTTCTTCCTGGAGAACCTGCTCGGCCAGGCCGCCGCCATCCGCGACCGCGGCGAGTTCACGATGGCCCTGGACGCCGCCCGGCCGCTGGCCGCCGTCGCCGTCGACGACATCGCCACCCTCGCGGCCGAGCTGCTGCTCGACCCCGCCTGGAGCGACCAGGCCATGGTGCCGGTGAGCAGCCCAGAGGACCTCACCCCCGACCAGCTGTCCGCGGTCATGGCGCAGGTCCTGGGCAGCCCGGTGCGCTACCGGCAGAGCAGCGTCGAGGACTTCCATGCCATGCTGCTCGGCCACGGCGTCGCCGCGGGCTGGGCCCGGGACGTCGCCACCATGGTGCGCGCCCAGAACGCCGGCATCTACGACGCCGAACGCCACCTCCCGCCGCGCCTGTCACAGCCCACTCGCCTGTCGCAGCCCACTGACTTCCGCACCTGGTGCCAGCGCCGTCTGGAGCCCGTCTGGAGGAAACCTGAAGCGGGGGCGTAGACCCTGGAAACATGACCGTAACCGCGACCGAGACGACGACGGCACCGGCCCCGCGCGGACGGGTCCGCATCGCGATCGTGAGCCCTGACATCCTGGCCCGCATCCGCCAGGAGTTCGCCAGCAAGGGCCTGTCGGTGAGCATCGACCGCCTGCCCGCGCTGGAGCTCACCGTCGAACCCGGCCCCGGTGCCCCGCCGGCCGCGGCGGCCCTGGCCGACGTCCTGAGCCGGCTGGCGGGCCCGGCCGCGCACAAGGGCCCGGCGGCCAGCGCGCACTACCAGCTGACCCTGGTCGCCGAGCCCGCGCGCCCCGAGCCCGCGCCGAGCCGCTCGGACCACCCCCGGCACCCGCCGACGGCCCCCGACCACCGCCGCCCGCCGCGCCCCCGCGCGCACAACCTCTCCCCGCGCGAAGCCGAGGTCATGACCTGCATCAGCCGCGGCATGCCGAATGCCGCCATCGCTGAGCGCATGGCCCTGAGCCAGAAGACGGTCAAGAACCACGTCAACCACATCTTCGCCAAGCTCGGCGCGCGCAGCCGCGTCGAGGCGGTGCTGATGTGGCAGGGGCGCGAGACCGCCGCGGCGTGAGGGGCGCGGGGACGGGTGCGGAGGCGGCGCGGCCCTACTGAGCGGCGTCGATCTCGGCGGCCCGCAACCGCACGATGTCGTCGAGCACATCGTCCGGGACCGGCTGCCCGACGCTGAACCGGATCGTCCCGCTCGACAGCGAGAAACCGGGCAGTCGCTCGGCGACCTGCGCGACCACCTTCCCGCTGAACGGATACAGCGCGAGATGCTTCGCGGTCTGCATGGTCGCCATCAGCCCTTTGCCCTGATACAGCAGCGCCGGCATCCCGTAGCTGCGCCCCTCGACCACGTCGGGGACCAGCTTCAGCGCCCGGCGGCGCATACCCTCGAACAGCTCGCCGACATCCGGCGGCAAGGTCGCGTAGTAGTCACTGACTTCGCCCACTTTGCCGAGGCTAGTGCGTGCGGCGGATCCTGGCATCCGCAAACCACCGCTCAGGCGGCGGCAGCGCTTCCAGCCAGCTGCAGATCCCCCAAGAACTCCAGCACGTCCTTCGCCTCCTCGGCCGCCAGCTCCTGGAACTGCGCCAGCGCCCGCTTGGCCATCGCCGCGGCCGCCTCGTGCTCCGCCGCCCGCACCCGCGCCAGCGCCAACAGCGCCAGCCCTTCGTGATACCGGTCGCCGGCAGCCTGCGTGACCCGCAGCGCACGCGCCAAACACCCCTGCGCGGCAGCGGCATCGCCCAGCCCGTTGCGCGCCAACCCCAGGTTGATCAGCAGGTTCGCCTCCAGCAGCGGGCTCGCGCAGGCCCGGGCGTCGGTCAGCCCGGCCTCGGCGTGCGCGACCGCCTCGCTCCAGCGCCCCGTCTCGGCGTACAGCTCGCACAGCGCGTCCTCGGCCGCCGCGCGGTGATACCCGTCCCCGCACCCCTCGGCCAGCGCCACCGCCTCCAACGCGGCGGCCAGGGCCCGCTCGTACTCCTTCGCCACCCGCGATACCGAGGCCAGCGTCCCCAGCAGGCTGATACGCAGCAGCGGATCGTCGGCCGGCTCCAGCAGATCCAGCCCCTGGCGCAGATCCGCCAGCGCGACATCGGTCCGCCCCGTCCGGCAGTGCGCGACAGCCGTGTGGTTCAGCAGCACCGCACGCGCCCGGCGCTCGCCCGAGGCCTGCGCCGAGCGCGTCGCGATCCGCAGCAGGTCCAGCCAGTCCGCCGCCGAACCGCTGGCATAGAAGTAGTCGAACATCAGATACGTCAGCCGCCACGTCGACAGGTGGTCCGCCGACCGCGCCGTGCTGCGGATGAGGGCACTGATATTCGGCGATTCCTGCGCGCACCACCGCAGGAACTCCTCCTGCCCGCCGAACGGCTGCGGCTCATGACACCGTGAACCGGCGTCCGCTCCCACGTCCACGACCCGCCGCCGCCCCTCGCCCACCATGCGCGAAAGCGTCGCCGTGTACCACGCGCTCACCCGATCCCGCGCAGCCCGGACGTCCTCGTCCCGCAGGGATCGAGCCAGCTCCCTGATATAGGTGCGCGTCAGGTCGTGCATGGTGTACCGGTCGCCGTGCTGCTCCAGCAGATGCTGCGCGCTGAGCCGCTGCAACAGCTCCGAGGCCCGCGCGACCGGCACGTCCAGCAACGCCGCCGCGCAGTGGCGCGTGATGCTCGCGCCGGGAAACGCGCCGAGCATCCGGCAGGCGCGCGCCGTGTCCGGGTCCAGCGCGTCGAACGAACACGCCATGACGCTGCGCACCGAACACAGGTCGTCGTTCTCCAGCCGCAGCGTGTCCAACCGCTGATGCGCGTCCTCCAGGTTCCCGACCAGGTCCGCGATGCTGCCGCCGCAGGCCGTCACCAGCTGCTCGGCCGCGATCCGCAGCGCGAACGGCAGGTGGTCGCACAGCTGCGCCAGCCTTCGCGCCGCCGGCGCCTCGGCGCTCACCCGCTCGGCGCCGACCGCGTCGGCCAGCAGGCCCAGCGCGTCGGCGTCGGCCAGCAGGGCCAGGGTGACGCGCCGCGCCGCGTACTTCACGGCCAGCCGTCCCAGCCGCTCCCGGCTGGTGACCATCACGAAGCTGGATCCGGTGCCCGGCAACAGATCCTCGACCTGTTCGGCCGAGCGCGCGTTGTCCAGCAGGATCACCATCCGCCGGCCGGCCACCAGGCTCCGCCACAGCGCCACCCGCTGCTCGTGCTCGGCCGGGACCGTCGGGACGCCGAGCGAGGCCAGCAACTGGTGCAGCGCCGCCGACGGGGTGAGCGCCGGATGCGTGGGGTCGAAGCCGCGCAGGTTGATGTAGATCTGGCCGTCCGGATAGGCCGGACGCAGCAGGTGCGCGCACCGCACCGCCAGCGTGGTCTTGCCGATGCCGCCGACGCCGACCACCATCACCACCCGCGGCGAGGAGGCCCCCTCGGCCCGGCCCTGCTCCAGGACCTGCCGCAGCTCGTCGGCCCGGCCGACGAACGAGGCGCTGTCGTGCGGCAGCTGCGCGGGCGCGGCCGGCCGTGCCACCACTGCGTTCTCGGCCGGCCGCGCGACCACCGCGTCATCGGCCGGTGCGGGCGGCTTCCCGGTCCCGCCGCGCCGACTCGGCGCGTCCTGGGCCAGGATCGCCATCTGCACGGCGCGCGTCGAGGGCTCCGGCTCGATCCCGAGCTCCTCGGCCAGCACCCGGTGCAGCATCTGGTACTGGGCCAGGGCGTCGGCGGTACGCCCGCTGCGGTGCAGCGCCATCATCAGCGCCGAGCGCAGCCGCTCGTCGAACGGATGCGCCCGCGCGTGCATCTCCAGCTCGTCGGCCGCCGCCGCGAGATCGGCCGACCGCGCGCCGCCGGCCTCGATCATCAGCTCGGTCCGGTCCACCAGCAGCCGCAGCCGCATGCCGGCCAGCCGGGCGCGCTGCTCGGCGGCGAACGGACCCGGCAGCGCCTCCAAGGGGCGGTCGCCGCGCCACAACGCCAGCGCGGAGTCCAACGCGGCGATCGCGGCCTGCCGGTCGCCGCGGTCGCGGGCCGACCGCGCCAGCGCGGCCGAGTGCTCGGCGCGGTTCAGGTCCAGCGCCCGCGGATCCAGCCGCAGCAGGTAGCCGGAGCCGCCGGCGACCAGCCGATCACCGAGCCCTGACAAGCTCCGTCGGAGCCCGGAGGCATACGTGTGCAGGTTCCCGGCGGCGGTCATCGGGACGTCCTCGCCCCAGATCCGGTCGATCAGCTCCCCGCGCGCCACCACGGTGTCCGCGCACATCGCCAGCGCCGCGAACAACGCCCGCTGCTTCGGGGCCCCCAGGGCGATCTCCCGGCCCCCGGCGAACGCCCGCAGCGGACCCAGGACCTCGACACGGAGCCGGTCACCGTCTTCCATGCGCACGCCCTCCCTGCCCGATCCCGTGCCACCCGGCGAATGTTGCTTCGCTTGCGATTCGGAGTGGTATTCGCATTGTTTACGCTTGGATCGGTGCCAGGTCAAGATGTCAGCGCTCTGACGTGCGTCGACCGGGTCCGCCGGAGGGCGGCGGACCCGGTTCGATCACTGCTTCACGCGTGTTCCAGCGGCCGCTTCCCGTGCAGCCGCACCGGCTCGTTCAGCAGGCCGGTGTCCAGCGTCCCGGCGGCGTCGGCGACCAGTCGCCAGCCGGCGTTCTTCGGACTGCCCAGGACCAGGACGGACCAGCGGCCGTCTCCGGCGCCGGCCAGCGCGCCGACACGCTCGGGTTCGCGGCCGCTCGGCGCGTGCGCCAGGACCAGGACGCCGCCGTCGTTCTCCTCCAGCGTGGCCGCCGCGGCCTCGATGGTCGGCGCGTCCTCGACGCCGGGCAGGTCCTCGGCGCCGGAGCCGAAACCGATCCGCAGGACCGTGGTGCCGCGCGACCACGGGCTGCCGGACAGTTCGCGGATCCAGTCGGCGATCAGCGGCCTGGTGTGCCGTCCGTCGCCCTCGATACTGATCAGGCCGTGCGCCTCGGCCAGGTTCAGCAGCACTCGGCCGGAGTCGGTGTCGCCGGCGGAGACCAGGCGCGGATACGGCGTGGGCAGCGCGTCGTCCACCGCCGCGCTTTGCAGCAGCCGCAGCGGCGCGGTCCAGGTGCGGCCCTGGTCGTCGGCGCTCCAGCCCCGCGGCGGCTGTTCGTCCGGGCGGGCCAGGCGCAGCGTGATGGTGTCGGTGCCGACCACGACCGCGGCGACCCCCGGCAGCGGACGCCCGCCGGTCGAGCAGGCCGTCGCCAGCGTCCGCAGCACCCGGTCGATGGTCCAGGCCGCCGCGTCGTCGCGGGGTGCGGCCGGACGCGGCTTGCCGGAGCGGCGGGCCCGCATCCGGGTGCCGAGCTTGGCGAAAAGGCCCGCACGCAGCGCCCACCACACCGCGCCGGCCACGATCAGGGCCGCCAGCACGATCGCCAGGATCAGCACCAGCGCGCCGCTCGAGGACTTCGAACCGCTCGAAGCCGCCGGCGCGCCGGCCGACGCGGAAGGAGCGCCGGCCGAACCGGACGCCTTGGGCGCCGAGGCAGAGCCGGAGCCAGAACCAGAACCCTTCGATGCCGAAGGCTGTCCGGCGGTCGCGGGTCCGAGATGCGGCAGCGGACCGGCGATGAACCCGTCCCCCTTGGCGTCTTCGGGCAGCTTCACGAACCAGCCGGGAGCGATCTTCGCCGGATCGGTGAGCGTCCCGCCGTTGGGCTCCTTGCGATCCTTGTTGAGCGCGAAGAGGTCCTGAGCCCGGTTCGGGTCGCCCAGGAACCGCTGCGCGATCTCGGCCAGGAACTCCGGCTTCCCCTGGTAGCTGTCGCTGACCCAGTAGTACTTCACGAGCGTGCCGCTGGGATCGGGGTGCACCGTCGGGATCACGCCGGTGATCACCCCGTCGCCCTTGGCATCGCCCGGCAGTTGCAGGAACCAGCCCGGCCGGATCACGGTCGGGTCGCTGACCGTGTCGCCGTCGGGCTCCTGACGTCCCTTGTTCAGGTCGAAGATGTCGGTCGCGCGGTTCCCGTTGCCCAGGACGCGTTGCGCGATCTCGAACAGGAACTCCGGCTGCCCCTGATAGCTGCTGGATACGGCGTAGTACTTGACGGCGGGCGGGGCCGAGCCCGTCGCCGCCGTCGCCGGGTGCGGACCGGCGAGCAGGACGAACGCGGCCGCGGCGACGGACGCCAGGGCGCGGCGCAGCGTGGTCACCGACATCGGGGCCTCCTCGGGTGCGCGGGGGAGCGGACAGGGTTCTTCGACCCTTGAATCGTTCGCCGCGCGCGCCGGGGTGTCAACGCAGGACCCTGGGTCCCTGGGCCCATATCCGCAGTTCAGAGCCTGGCTCGCGGCCGAGCGTCGCGCCTAGCGTGTCCAGTGTCCGCCGCACACAGACTTCGAAGGGAGCATCCACCGATGCCGAACCTCAACGTCACCTATGGGGAGATGTCGGACGCCGCGACCCGGATGCGCAACGACAAGGCCGACATCGACGCCAAGATCGCCGAGTGCAAGAGCATCGTCGACCAGCTGACCGCCAGCGGCTTCGTCACCGACCAGGCCTCCGGCCGCTTCGACGACGTGCACAACGAGTTCGTCACCTCCGCCGGCCAGCTCATGGACTCCCTGGACCAGCTGTCGCAGTGGCTGGACAAGGCCGTCTCGGCGATGCAGGACATGGACACGCAGATGGCGCAGTCCCTGCCACAGAAGTAGAGGCAGCACAGAGGTAATCACCGCAATCACACCACTCGCGGGAGGCGACGGCCATGCGCATGATGATCACGGTGGCCCGGCCCGACGGCCGGTCCCACGACGTCGTCGTGGACGCCGATCCCGCGACGCCGGTCCGGGACGTCGTCAAAGGGCTGCTGGACGCCATCGGCGCCGACACCGGCCACACCGCGGGCCACCCCGTCGGGGAGGAAGTGTTCCTCGACGGAGCCCGCGTGGACCTCTCCGGTCCGATCAGCGCCGCCGGGATCCACGACGGCGCCGTCCTGTGGCTGGGTGCCCCCGGCGCGGCGGGGGAGTCCGGCCGGCCCGGCGGCCCGGGCTCCGGCCTGGTCACCGTCCGCGCGGTGGCCGGCCTGGAAAGCGGCCGGGTCTGGTACCTCGGCGCCGGCGTGCACCAGATCGGCTCGGACCCCGCGTGCGCGGTCCGGCTCGGTTCGGACCAGCCGGGCGTCGTGGCCACCGTCCGGGTGAGCCTGGACGCCTCGGTCCGGATCCGGCCGGCCGCCCTGCGCGAGCCGCCGGAGCTGGATCGCGTCCCGCTCTCCGACGCCGAGACCGGGTGGCCGCAGACCGCGCTGCTGCGGATCGGCGAGTCCCGCTACGAGCAGGCCGCGGTCCGCCAGCCCGACGCGATGATCGAGGTCTCGCCGGAGGGCGAGTGGCTCGACTACAACCGGCCGCCGCGGCTGATGCCGCCGCCGCAGCGCACCTCCTTCCGGCTGCCCGCCGCGCCCGCGCCGGCCCGGCCCAGCCCGATGCCGTGGATCACCGCCCTGCTGCCGGCTGGGCTCGGCCTGGTGATGATGGCCGTGATGAAGAACCCCAGCTATCTGCTGATGGCCTTCTTCTCCCCGGTGATGATGGTCGGCAACTGGCTCAACGGCCGCCGGACCGGCAAGATCGGCCACCGCCGGATGCAGGCCGAGTACGTCGAGCAGCTGGCCGCCGCGGAGCAGGAGATCGCCCGCGCGCTGGAGTCCGAGCGCCTGCGGCTGCGGGCCTCCAGCCCCGACGCCGCCGAGCTGCTGCTGATCGCGACCGGACCGCGCAGCCGGCTGTGGGAGCGCCGCCGCAGCGATCCGGACCACCTGCTGGTCCGCGTCGGCCTGGCCGATCTGGACAGCGCGGTCGCCGTCGAACAGCTTGAGGGCCCGCAGCGCACCTCGCAGCACCGCGTGGCGTACGACACCCCCGCGGCCTTCTCCATCGCGCAGGCCGGCGTGGTCGGCGTGGCAGGTCCCGGGCAGTGGCCGCGCCGGATGGCGCGCTGGCTGGTCGGCCAGATCGCGGTCCTGCAGAGCCCGCGCGACCTGCAGCTGTACGTTCTCACCGATCCCGCCGGCGACAGCCTGTGGGACTGGGCCACCTGGCTGCCGCACGCCAGGCCGAGCCTGGGACAGCGGGCCCTGACCCTGGTCGGCGCGGACGCCGAGACCCTCAGCCACCGCGTCGCAGAGCTCGGAGACCTGATCGCGGCCCGGCAGCGGGCCCGCCTCGACGCCGGCGCCGGCGCGGTCCAGGCCGACCCGGACATCGTGGTCGTCCTCGACGGCGCGCTGCGGCTGCGCGCGCTGCCCGGCGTCGTCACGGTCCTGCGCGAGGGCCCGGCGGTCGGCGTCTACAGCATCTGCGTCGACGCCGACGAGCGCACCCTGCCCGAGGAGTGCACCGCGATCCTGGCCGGCGGCATTCCCGGCCGGCCGGTCGGCCTGCGCCAGCAGCGCGCGGCGCTGATCGAGCCGATCCTGGCCGACGAGGTCGGCGCCGACTGGTATCCGGTGGTCGGCCGCCGCCTGGCGCCGCTGCGGGACGTCAGCGAGGTGGCCGGCGGCGTGGCGCTGCCGGACTCGGCGCGCCTGCTGGATCTGCTGGACCTGGCCGAGCCGAGCCCGGCTTTGATCAGCGGCCGCTGGCAGGCCGGCGGCCGGGCCACCAAGGCGGTCATCGGCGTCTCCCTGGACGGCCCCTTCGCCCTGGACCTGGTCGCGCACGGCCCGCACGGCCTGGTCGCCGGGACCACCGGCTCGGGCAAATCAGAGTTCTTGCAGACGCTGGTGGCCTCCCTGGCGGTGGCCAACCGACCGGACGCGATGACTTTCGTGCTCGTGGACTACAAGGGCGGCGCGGCGTTCAAAGACTGTGTCGAGCTGCCGCACACCGTCGGCATGGTCACCGACCTGGACACCCATCTGGTCGAGCGGGCGCTGACCTCGCTCGGCGCGGAGCTGACGTACCGCGAGCGGCTGCTCGCCGCGGCCGGCGCCAAGGACCTGGAGGACTACCTCGACTACGCGACCCGGAACCCGGAGCTGGCTCCGATCCCGCGGCTGCTGATCGTCATCGACGAGTTCGCCTCGATGGTCCGCGAGCTGCCGGACTTCGTCACCGGCCTGGTGAACGTCGCCCAGCGCGGCCGGTCCCTGGGCATCCACCTGATCCTGGCCACCCAAAGGCCGTCCGGCGTGGTCTCCGCCGAGATCCGCGCCAACACCAACCTGCGCGTGGCGCTGCGGGTCACCGACGCCGGGGAGAGCACCGACGTCATCGACGCCCGCGACGCCGCGAACATCTCGCAGGCGCATCCCGGCCGTGGCTACGCACGCCTGGGTCACAGCTCCCTGCTTCCCTTCCAGACCGGCCGGGTCGGCGGACGGCGTCCCAGCAAGGACCGCTCCGTGGCCGCGCCCGCGCCGTTCCTGCGGCCGGTCGCCTGGCTGGATCTGGGCCGTCCGGCGCCCGAGCGGCCCGCCGCGGCCACCGAGACCGACGTGGTCACCGACCTGTCCGTCCTGGTCTCGGCCCTGAAGCAGGCCACCGACCTGCTCGGCCTGCCCGCCCCGCGCCGGCCCTGGCTGCCGCCGCTGCGGACTTGCGTGGTCGTGGACCTCGCCGCCGAGCCGACGGCCGGCGCGTCCGGCGAGCCGGTGTTCTCCTGGGCGCTCCAGGACCTTCCGGCGGCCCAGAAGCAGGAGCCGGTCACCATCGATCTGGCCACCTTCGGCCACTTCCACCTCATCGGCGCGCCGCGCTCGGGCCGCTCGCAGGCCCTGCGGACCATCTCCGCGGCCGCGGCGTGCGCGGCCTCGGTGCCCGACCTGCACCTGTACGGACTGGACTGCGGCAACGGCGCGCTGCTGCCGCTGAGCAAGTTCCCGCACTGCGGCGCGATCGTGCAGCGCTCGGAGACCGAGCGCGCGTCCCGGCTGCTCAAGCGGCTGCACGCCGAGGTGCTGAGCCGGCAGCGGGTGCTCGGCGAGGGCGGTTTCGCCGACGTCACCGAACAGCGCCGGGCCGCCGCCCCCGGTGAGCAGCTGCCGCACATCATGCTGCTGCTGGACCGCTGGGAAGGCTTCATGGGCACGCTCAGCGAGCACGACAACGGCTCGCTGACCGACATCGTCCACACCCTGATGCGTGAGGGCGCCAGCGTCGGCGTGCACGTGGTCATCGCCGGCGACCGCACCCTGATGTCCGGCCGTATCAGCTCCCTGACCGAGGACAAACTGGTGCTGCGGTTGCCGGACCGCTCCGACTACTCCCTGGTCGGCCTGAACCCGCGCACCGTCGCGGAGAACCTGCCGCCCGGACGCGGCTACCGCTCCGCCGGCGCCGTCGAGACCCAGGTCGCGCTGGTCGCCGCCGACCCGTCGGGGCCGGCGCAGGTCGCCGCGCTGCGCGAGCTGGCCGGCCGGCTCGCCGAGCGCGAGGCCGGCGTCCCGAAGAGCCTGCGTCCCGGCCGGATCGCCGTGCTGCCCGCGCAGCTGACGTTCGAGGAGGCCTGGGGCTATCTGGAGGAGGAGCGGCAGCAGCCCTGGGCGCTGCTCGGCGTCGGCGGCGACGAGCTGGAACCGGTGGGCGCCGCGCTGTTCGCCGACCGGCCGACGTTCCTGATCGCCGGCCCCTCCGGATCGGGCCGCAGCACCGCGCTGGCGGTGATGGCCGAGTCGCTGCTGCGGACCGGCGCCGAGATCGTGATCGGCTCGCCGAGCGTGACGCCGCTGGCCGCGCTGGCCGGCCGGCCGGGCGTGCGCGGCCTGGTGAGCTCGCCGGACCCGACCGAGGACGAACTGGCCGCGCTGCTCGATCCCGGCGAGGGCCCGGTGGCGCTGATCCTCGACGACGGCGAGGCCTGGCGCGAGTGCCGGGCCCGCGAATGGCTGCGCGCCTACGTCCGCACCGGGGCCGGCCGCCGGCGCGGGCTGATCCTGGGCGGCGAGATCGGCTCGGTGGCGATGGGCTTCTCCGGCTGGCAGGCCGAGGTGAAGAAGAACCGCCGCGGCGCGCTGCTGTCCCCGCCGGACCTGAGCAACGGCGACCTGGTCGGCATCCGGCTGACCCGCTCGCAGCTGGCGCCGCGCGTGGTGCCCGGCGCCTGCCTGGTCCACCTCGGCGACGGCGTCCTGATGACCGCTCAGATTCCCATGGTGAAGGCGGAGATTCCGACCCACAGACTCAAGGAGGGCTGATGGCCGATCTCATCGTCCGCGACGACCTGGTGAGCCTGGTCAGCGATCTCAACTCGCTGATCGGTGAGTTCGAGGGCGCGCTGGACGTCCAGAACGAGGACAAGGGCCTGTGGGGCCAGCACAATGCCAATCTCTCGATGGGCGACTTCGCGGCCAACTGGCGCATCCACCGCGACGCGATGGTCAAGGACATGAAGACGCTGCGGGACTCGGTGGACAAGGTCAACCAGGCGTGGGCGCAGGGCGACCAGCAGCTGCGCGACAGCCTGAACACGAACTCGTGAGCCGGCAGGAGGAGCCGTGAGCATCCGCAACCTCGGCAGCTGGGACGCCCTGGGCCTGGACTCCGACCCGGTCTACGCCGACCCGGACGCGGTGGCCGACGCCCAGACGCACTACCAGAACGTCGCCGCCACCATCGACGACGCCGTGTCCCGCCTGCAGAAGGTGATGGACGACAACTCCGAAGGACTCGTCGGCCAGTACATCGACGGCCTGCGCAAGAGCGCCGGCGACCTGCACGACAAGCTGCAGAAGGCCGGGGTCCGCTACCACGACGTCGCCGACCAGATCAAGATCTACGAGCAGCCGCTCCAGGACGGCCTGGACGAGACCGCCGGCGCCTTGAACGACGCGAACGCGGCCGTGGGGCAGCAGAAACAGGCCACTTCCATGCCCGACCCGCAGAAGGGTTCCGACGGCACCATCTCGCCGCAGGAACAACAGAAGGGCACCGACAAGACCAACGCCGAGAACCAGGCGAACGACGCCCTGACCGCGGCCAAGAACCGGCTCAACAACGCGCTGGACGCGCTGAACACGGCCGGCAAACGCTTCGGCGACGCCGTCAACAGCAAGAACTACAACGACGGGCTCAGCGATACCTGGAAAGACAAGATGGACGAGATCCTGGGCTGGTTCAGCAAGATCCTGGGCTACATCGGCATGGCGCTCGGCGCGATCGCGCTGCTGATCCCCGGGCTGGACGTGGTCGTCTTGGCGGGGGTGGTGGTCGGCGCCGCGTCCCTGATCGTGAACTCCATCCTGTACGCCGACGGCAAGGGCAGCGTCCTGGACGTCGTCTTCGGCGCGGTGGGGTTGGGCCTGGGCTTCATCGGGGTCGGTGCCTCGCAGATCGCGAAGGGACTGGCCAACGACGCCAAGACCCTGGCCGGCCTGACCGAGCACACCGGCGCGCCGCAGCTCGGCTTCTCCGACACCGCCTTCGGCGAGGACTTCGGGGCCATCAACCTGCGCCCCGTCGGCCCCGGCCCGGCCGCGGGCCCGAACCCGGGCGTCACCGACCAGTGGCTGTTCGACCCGGCGAGCAACGCGGCCTCCAACTGGCAGCACCTGTCCGACTGGTACAACAACCCGGTCACCAACAGCGCCCTGGGCTGGCTCGGCGGCAAACTGGGCGGGCTGCCCGGCCAGCTGGGCAACTGGGGCGGCAAGATCGGCACCCAGCCCGAGATCGGGTTCTGGGGCTCGGCCGGCCAGCAGCTCACCGACGCCTGGAACATGTGGAAGGGCCTGGGCTCCAACCCCCTGAAGAGCCTCGGCGACTGGGCCGGCGTGCTCGGCGGCTGGAGCGGCTACAAGGGGCTGTCCGGGATCCTGGGCGCCGTCGGCGGCAAGATGAACCCGGGCTGGTACGTCTGGGGCGGCTTCAACGCGCTGTTCGGCCTGGGCATCGGCATCTCCTATACCGGCGGCCGGGAATCCGGTCTGATCCCGGCGGTGAACCCGTGACAGGCGGTGAGGAGATGACAGCCATGACGGCCATGACAGCGGACGACGATTCCGCCGAGATCGCAGTGCCCTGGTTCTGGGGCCGCGTCCCCGACCACGGCGCGACCGATCAGGCCCGCACCGCTTGGGCCGACCGCGTGGTGGAGATGTTCGGGGAGTGGACCCGCGACGGCTGGGACGAGGACTTCCGCACCAGCTGGATCGCCGAGGGCGGCCTGCCCGAGGACTACCCCTTCACCGCCGAGAACGTGGGCCGCGGGGTGGCGCGCTGGCTCACCGACCGCGCCGCCACACTGCCGCCCTGGCAGCGCATGGCCTGGGGCACCGCCTTCGTGAAGGGCTGGCCGCGCTGGTCGCCGGTGCCGGTGGTGGTCGAGTACCGGGCGCCGGCCGCCGACGACCCCATCTACCTGATGGAGCTCGTGGGCGCCGGATCAGGTTCAGAGAGCTCCGGTTCACCCTCCGCGACCTCCGCCTCGGACATCGACTACGGCCGGCAGATCGAGTACGTCACCACCCCCTACGGCGACGGGCTCCGGGTGCTCAGCGTCCACAGCACCCCGGACCGCTTCGCCTACGGCCGGCTGGACGCCGCGATGCGCCTGGACTGGCCGGCCGCCGACGGCCGGCCCCCGGCGCGCGTGGACGTGCTGCTCACCACGCGCGTGGTGGACCTGCAGCTGATGGCGCTGATCGGCCCCGGCGTGGACAAGCTGATGCAGCAGATCGCCGAGCATCCGCAGCCGATCGCGCCGCTACCGCAGAACACTGATACCTCGACCCCGACCGAGCCGAACCAGATCCCGCGGGCCGAGCCCGCCAGGGGGTGACTGATGATCGACGTCGAACTCGTCCTCCCGGCCGGCTGGGCCGTCCTGCCCACCGCACCGGACACCGAACGCGTCCGCAAGTGGGCCGTGGACCGCATCATCACCAGAGCGCTGCCCGACACTCTGCCCCGCGACAGTGCCGAACCCTGGCGCCGCGAACTGCGCAAGCAACTGACCACCGCCACCGACGAGGCCGCGCGCAACGGCGCCCGCTGGGTGGTCCTGCCCCTGCGGGAGTTCAACGGCACCCGCATCCCGGGCTCGCTGCTGCTGACCATCCTGGAGGACCAGGATCCCCAGGACCCCGAACGCCTGCTGGCCTCGATCCTCGACGACGCCGGCCCGAACGGCTCCTGCGTCGACGTCGGCGGCGCCCCCGCGGCGCGGATCTCGGCGGTGATCCACCAGCAGATGTACGGCAAGGAGACGGCCGGCGTGCGGGTCTCGTACTACCTGCCGCACCCCGACCGTCCCGGTGTCTGGGGCCTGCTGACCTTCAGCGTGCTGGCCGGCGCCGACGCCGACGACCCGGTGGTCCGCGGCATCGTGTTCCTGTTCGACACCATCATCTCCACGCTGCGCTGGGTCGAGCGCGCCGCCGCCCCCACCCAGGACGAGGTGCTGGCCATGGTGACGGCGACTGTCGCGGAGATCGAGGGGGTGCCGGCCTGAGTCAGGGGACGAAGACATCGGTGGTCCACTGCTTCTCGTCCGTGCCGAGCAGCGTGATGCGGTCGAGCAGGCCCTTGGCCCCGCCGACCTCTTCGTACTCCCAGACACTGCCCGAGGAGTCCACGCACGCGTCCAGCCCCGCCGCCGTCTTGCACTCGATCCCCTTGACGGCCTTCGTATCGGTCAGCGTGCCGTGCTGGCCGATCTCGATCGAGACGTTGGCGCCGCCCCAGTCGAACACCAGCATCACGCTGAACGTCCCCGGCGCTCCGGCGCCGAACCCGCCTGGGCGCCATAGAAATGTCCGGTCCGGCCTGAAGTACGCCGGGAGCCCGGAGACGCGCAGCGGCATCGGGACCGTGTCCGGGACGTCCGTCACCTCGGTCGCGATGCGCAGCAGCCACTCCTGCCATTGCGCCGAGACCGGAGGGGAAGTCGGCGCGGTGGGGCTGTCTGTCCATTTCTTAGCGTCCGGGGGCAGCCCGGCGATCTTGTTCGTCGAGGCGGGGCTGCCCCAGTTGACGCTCCAGGCGATCTGGACCCAGCGGTCGTCCTTGGCCGGGAAACGCAGCTGGAAGTCGCCCAACAAGCCGCCACCCGAGGACTGGGTGACCCAGTACGCCTGGCGCCCGTCGTTCAGCTTCACCGGGATCAGGCGCTGGGTGGCGGCCACCGTGCCGGGGCCCTTTCCCTGCATCATCTGCAAGTCCAGACGCGGCGCGCCGTCCGGGGTCTTGTCCCCCTGGGCGACCACGTCGTTGCCGGCGCCGATCCCGATGGCCGCGTAGCTCACGTTCGGCAGCGCCGCGGGCAGCCACCCGAAGTCCACGTCCTTGGCCAACGGGTCCGTGCCGATCCCGGAAGCGGCCACCGGCGTGGCCGGCGGCGGCGTCCCGCCTGGCCCGAACGCCGCCACGATGCCGAAGACCGCCGCCACCGCCAGGGCCCCGGTGCCACCGACCGCCGAGGTGCGATGCGCCAGCACCCGGCGGCGGCCGCCGGCGGCGGTCCGGACCGGATCGAACGGGCTCGCCGGCGCCGGGGCGTCGGCCAGGTCGGCCAGCCGCGTGCGCAGCCGCTGGAAATCTTCGTTCACAGTCCTCGTCCTTCCATGGTGTCGTCGCCGGATGCCGCCAGACGGACCCGCAGCGATCTCAGCCCGCGCGCGGTCTGGCTCTTGACGGTGCCTGTCGAGCACCGCAGGATCTCAGCGGTCTGCTCCACCGACAGGTCGCAGTAGTGGCGCAGGACCACCGCCGCACGCTGTTTCGGCGGCAGCGCCGCCAGCGCGGTGCGCAGGTCCAGAGCGGCGTCCAGATCCAGGGCCGTCGCCGAGCGTGCGTCGGCCAGCATCTCCGGATCCGGCTCCCGCTGGTGGTTGACGACCCGCTGCCACCACGGCCCGCGCTGCTCGGCCAGGAACGTGTTGATCAAGGTCCGCCGCGCGTAGCCGTCGACGTTCTCGACCTGCCCGGCCCGGTGCCAGCCGATGTAGAGCTTCAGCATGCTCGCCTGCACGAGGTCGTCGGCGCGATGCCAGTCCCCGCACAGCAGATACGCCACCTTGCGCAGCCACGGGGCTCTGGCCCTGGCGAACTCGACGAACTCGGCGTCCCGCTCCGGTTCTCTCATCAACCGTCCACCCCCCTCTCATCCTTGCGATCGCAGCGCCGGTGGACGCTGCCGGATCCCTAATGCGCGGGGACAGGCGGCAGGTTGCACCGCACCGGCATCCTCTCCGCAGTCGCACCGGCATCCTCTCCGCAGTCGCGCCGGCGGTTGTACGCTGACCTCTGTGACGCACCGAGCAGCGGCCGCCGCGAGCCTGCTCGCCGCCGTCGCCACGCTCCTGGCGCTGGTCGGCGGCCAGAACACGGCCGTGCTCGTCGCCTCGGCGACCGCCCTGGCGCTGCTCGCTGCGACACTTCGCCGCAGCGCCTTCGCGGTGCTGATGGCCGGGACCGCCGTGGCCGCGCAGACCGCCGCCGCCGCGCGCTCCTCGTTGCGCGACACCGCGTTCCTGCCGCAACGCGACCCCGACGCGGATGGCAAACCTCACCCCCGAGCACCGGGATCGGACCCCGCGACCGTCTGACCGGTTGCTGGTTCTCCTCGCCGCAGCACTCTTCTTTCCAGCACCGGCCCGCCGGTCCATCTCGCCGATCTCACCAGTCCGCAAGATGCCCGAAGGGTTCACCATGTCGCTCTACACCCTGCTCACGCCTGCCATCGTCGCCGCCTACCACGCCGTGACCGGCCTGTCCCTCATGCTCGTCCCCGTCCTCGGCGGCCTCGGACCGGCCGCCGCGATCGTCATGTTCACCGCCGCCGTCCGCCTGTGCCTGCACCCGCTGAACCGCGCGCAGATGACCGCCCAGTTGGCTGCGCAGAAGCAGCGCGCCGCGCTGGCGCCAGCCGTGGCGAAGCTTCAGCGCAAGTACAAGAACGACCCGCTGCGCGTCCAGCGCGAGACCGTCGAGCTCTACCGGGCCAACGGGGTGAAGCTGGTGCCCGGCATCGGCCTCGGGCTGGTGCAGATCCCGGTGTTCATCGTGGTGTACCGGCTCTTCGTGGCGCCGACCATCGGGGGGCACCGCAACGCGCTGCTCGGCGACCGGCTGTTCGGCGTCGGCCTCGGCTCGCACCTGCGCGACGCCTTCAGCGGCGCGGGCTCCTCAGTGGTGCTCGGTCACGTCGCCGTGTTCGCGGTGCTGATCGCGGCGCTCGCCGTCCTCGCGACGTGGTCTTCGCGCCGGATGCGGAACAGCGCCACGACCGACGCGGCTCCGAAGTTCATGACCCTGATGCCGTACTTCTCGGTGCTGGGCGCGGTCGTGCTCCCGCTGGCCAGCAGCCTCTACGTGGCGACCACGACCTTGTGGACGCTCGTGGAACGGCGCCGCCTGGTCGCGCCTGCTCAGTCCTGAACGACCCACTGGGTGCCGTCGACCAGTTCCCGCACCACATCCAGGTGTCCCGCGTGCGTCGCGGTCTCGGTGATGTGGTGCAGGACGATCTGCCGCACCGAGTCCAGCCGCCACGTCCCGAACACGTACTCCGGCCACCACGTCGGCGCCGCGTCCAGATCGCACTCGGCCAGCACCGCGTCCGCGAGCGCGGCCTCGGCGCGGTAGCGCGCGAAGACCTCCTCGGCCGGGAGGTCAGAGTCCTGCTTCCAGCCGTTGGGTTCCCGGCGCTGCACCGCGTCGATGACCTCCTGGTCGCGCGCGATGACGCCGCGGAACCAGAACCGCTCGTCGTCGTACGTCAGGTGGCTCACCAGCGCCAGGCAGGTCCAGCCGGACGGCAGGATCGGCCGGCGCAGCGTCTCCTCGTCCAGGCCCTCCAGGGCGCCGAGGATGTGCCCGCGTTGGTTCTGGAGGTAGCGGAGGAGGTTCGCGCGCTCTTCGGTCACCCGGCGAACTGTAGAGGAGGGCGGTGACAGGCGACCTTGCCAAGTGGAAACGATTTTCATATGCTCTCTACTAGTACTTGAAAACGGTTTTCATCATCAAGGAGGGGGGCTCGCCATGTCCACGAGCCTGAAGCGCGCGGCCGGCGGCCTGCTGGCGGTCGGTGCGGCGGCGGCGCTGGCCGCGGGCTGCTCGACCAAGTCTGCGGCGCCCGCGGCCGGGAGCGGGGCCGGAAGCGGGAGCGGGAGCGGGTCGAAGATCGCGGTGGTCGCCGCGGAGAACTTCTGGGGGTCGATCGCGCTGCAACTCGGCGGAACGCACGTGGTCGAGACGTCGATCATCACCAACCCCGACACCGACCCGCACTCCTACGAGGCCACCCCCAACGACGCCAAGCTCATCGCCGGCGCGCAGCTGTTCATCCAGAACGGCATCGGCTACGACACCTCCTGGGCCCCCAAACTGGTCTCCGCCAACCCCGCCTCCGGCCGCGACGTCCTGACGGTCGGCGACGTCGTGGGCCTCAAGGACGGCGACAACCCGCACCAGTGGTACTCCCACGACAGCGTCTACAAGGTCATCGACGCCATCGTCGCCGAGTACAAGAAGCTCGACCCGGCCGACGCCGCCTACTTCGACACCCAGAAGCAGACCTTCGAGACCACCACGCTGGCCCCCTACAACCAGCTCGAGTCCGAGATCAAGGCCACCTACGCCGGCACCCCGATCGGCGCCTCGGAGTCCATCGTCTCCCCGCTGGCCGACTCCCTCGGCCTGAAGATGGCGACGCCGTACTCCTTCCTGAAGGACATCTCCGAGGGCAACGACCCCTCGGTCGCGGACAAGACCGCCATCGACGGCCAGATCAAGGGCAGGCAGATCAAGGTCTACGTCTACAACTCCCAGAACTCCACCCCTGACATCGCCGCTCAGGTGAGTGAGGCCAAGGCCGCCGGGATCCCGGTGACCACCGTGACCGAGACCCTCTCCCCGGCGTCCGCCACCTTCCAGGACTGGATGGTCGGCGAACTGCAGGGGCTGAAGGCGGCGCTCGCGCAGGCGACAGGACACTGATGATGACCGACAGCCGCCTGTGCGCCGCGGGCAACGACCCGGTGGCGGTCGTGGAGCTGCGCGGCGCCTCCGCCGCGGTCGGCGGCCGCACCCTGTGGGGCGGCGTCGATCTGACCGTCGAGTGCGGCGAGTTCGTCGCCGTCCTCGGCCCCAATGGCGTCGGCAAGTCGACCCTCATCAAGGTCCTGCTGGGCGTCCTGCCGGCCGCCGCGGGCGAGGTGCGGGTCCTGGGTCAGCGGCCCGGTGGCGCCGGCGCGCAGATCGGCTATCTCCCGCAGCGCCGCTCCTTCGACGCCTCGCTGCGCATCCGCGGCATCGACGTGGTCCGCCTGGGCCTGGACGGCGACCGCTGGGGCGTCCCGCTGCCGGGAACCGGACGCTTCGGTGCCCGCCGCCGCGCCGGACAAGCCCGGGTCGAGGAGGTCATCGAGCTGGTCGGCGCCTCGGCCTACGCGCACCGGGCGATCGGCGAGTGCTCCGGCGGCGAGCAGCAGCGCCTGCTCATCGCCCAGGCCCTGGTCCGCCGGCCCCGGCTGCTGGTGCTGGACGAGCCGCTGGACTCCCTGGACCTGCCGAACCAGGCCTCGGTCGCGGCCCTGATCGGGCGGATATCGCGCTCGGAGGACGTGGCCGTGGTGATGGTCGCGCACGACGTGAACCCGATCCTGCCCTACCTCGACCGGGTCGTGTACCTGGCCGACGGCGGCGCGGCCTCCGGGAGCCCGGAGGAGGTCATCACCACCGAGACCCTGTCGAACCTGTTCCGCACGCCGGTCGAGGTGCTGCGGGCCTCGGACGGACGGCTCGTGGTGGTCGGCGGACCGGAGGCCCCGGCGCTGCATACCGATCGGCACGTCGATCGCCTTGTCAGTGCCAGGCGTGCGGAGGCCGGCCATGGCCACTGACTCCGGCCTGTCCTGGAACCCGATCACCGACATCCAGCAGATGTGGCAGCTGGACTCGATGGTGAACGCCTACCGGGCCGGCACCATCGTCGCCGTCCTGGCCGCCGTCGTCGGCTGGTTCATGGTCCTGCGACGCCAGACCTTCGCCGGCCACACCGTCGCGTTGGCCGGCTTCCCCGGCGCCGCGGCCGCGGTCTTCCTCGGCATGAGCGCTTCCTGGGGCTACTTCGGGTTCTGCGTCGGCGCCGGAGCGGTCATCGCGGCGCTGGCGCGCAACGGCAAGGGCGGGATGGCCGAGGAGTCCGCGCTCACCGGGATCGTGCAGGCCTTCACCCTGGCCTGCGGGATGCTTTTCGTCGCGCTGTACAAGGGCTTCCTCAACGGCGTCAACGCGCTGCTGTTCGGCAGCTTCCTCGGTGTGACGCCCGGCGACATCGCGGTGCTCGCCGTGGTCGCGGCCGCGGTGCTGGCCGTCATGGCCCTGATCGGACGGCCGCTGTTGTTCGCCTCGGTCGACCCGGGCGTGGCCGAGGCCCGGGGCGTCCCGTCGCGGATGCTGGGCGTGCTGTTCCTGGTGCTGCTGGGCGCCACGACCGCCGAGGTCTCGCAGATCACCGGCTCGCTGCTGGTGTTCGCGCTGCTGGTGATGCCGGCCGCGACGGCGCAGCGGCTCACTGCGCGCCCGGCGCTGAGCCTGGTCCTGTCGGTGCTGTTCGCCCTGGCTGTGACGTGGTTCGGGCTGGGCGCGGCGTACTTCTCGCCGTACCCGATCGGCTTCTGGATCACCACGTTCGCGTTCGGTTGCTACCTGCTGGCGAACGTGTACGGGTTCGTTGTGCGGTGGCGCGGGACCGGCCGGCGGCATGTGGCGGAAGCTTTGGGGGTCTCATGAGCATGTTCAGCCATCCGTTCATGGTCTACGCGCTGCTCGGCGGAACCGGCATCGCGGCGGCCTGCGGCGTGGTCGGCTTCTTCCTGGTGCTGCGCGCCCAGGTCTTCACCGGCGACGCCCTGTCGCACGTGGCGTTCACCGGTGCCCTGGCGGCGCTGGCGTTCGGCGTGGACCTGCGCATCGGCCTGTTCACCGCGACGATCGCGGTGGCGCTGCTGCTCGGCGCGCTGGGCCGGCGCGGCCGGGCCGACGACGTGGTGATCGGCAACGTCTTCGCCTGGATCCTCGGCCTCGGCGTGTTCTTCCTGACGATGTACACCACCGACCGCTCCGGTTCGGGCAACGGCGCGGCGACGGTCAACGTCCTGTTCGGCTCGATCCTGGGCCTGTCCGCGGGCCAGGCCCAGACCGCGCTGTGGATCGGCCTCGGCGTGGTCGCGGTCCTGCTGGCCATCGCCCGCCCGCTGCTGTTCGCGACCCTGGACGAGGCCGTCGCCGCCGCCCGCGGCGTCCCGGTCAGGGTGCTGGCCTTCGTGTTCCTGGCCCTGGTCGGCGCCGCCACCGCCGAAGCCACCCAGGCCGTCGGCGCCCTGCTGCTGCTCGGCCTGCTGGCCGCCCCGGCCGGCACCGCTCTGGCCCTGACCGACCGCCCCTTCCGCGGCCTGGCCCTGGCCGCCGCCCTGGCGGTGGGGGAGATGTGGGCCGGCCTGACGCTGGCGTACTTCGTGCCGCGGATGCCGCCGAGTTTCTCGATCACGGCGGTCGCCACGGCGGTGTACGCCGGTGCGATGGTCTACCGGGCGGTCGGGCGGCGGCGGGCTGAAAGCCTCACCAAGACCAGCAGGACCACCACACACAACACCGCGGCCCCCCAAGCGAAGTACTGCACCGCGGTGAGCAGCCCCACCCGCGTCGCGACGAACCCGACGCCCACCACCGGCACACCGACCCCGAGGTAGAGGATCACGAAGAAGCTCGACATCACGTCCGCGCGCCGGTCCGCCGGCGCCGCGCTGTTGATCGCCGTCAGCCCGCCGAGGAACGTCAGTCCCTGTCCGAGCCCGGCGAAGACCGTCGCGGCCAGCAGTAGGGCCAGCGAGGACGTGTTCCCGGCGATCGCCAGCGACACCAGCCCGAGCGCCAGCAGCGGCAGGCCCGCGATCTCCAGCCCCCGCGCCGAGCGTCCATAGCCGAGGACCTGCGCCGTCGCCGAGCAGGCCAGCAGCAGCGCCACCGCCGCGCCGCCGAGGAACAGGTTCTTGCTTCCGGACAGGGTCGCGACGTAGGTCGGGATCAGCGTCAGGAACAGGCCCACCACCGCGAACGCCGCGAAGCACGCGGTCCCGCTGGTCGCGAACTCCGAGCGCAGCGCGGCCGGGATCTCCGGACGCCTCGGGCGCCACCGCGTGCGGGTGCTGTGCGCGGGCAGCGTCAGGACCAGGACGACGGCCGGTACCAGCAGCCCGATCTCCAGCACGAACGGGAACACCCGCGGCGCCGGGGCGTACTGCGCCAGGAACCCCGCCAGCAGCGGGCCGAACCCGAGGCCCCCGGCCGTGGCCACCGTCGAGACCAGCGCCGCCTTGCGCCGGTCGCCGCGCGGTTCGAGCTCGGTCAGCGTCGCGGTCAGCGGTCCGGTCGCCGCCCCGATCGCGACCCCCTGCAGGATGCGTCCGGCGAACAGCCACGCGGTGCTGGACGCCAGCGCGAACACCAGCGCCCCGCCCGCGGCGACGACCAGCGCCGGCAGCAGCATCACGCGATACCCGACGGCATCGGCGGCCGGTCCGACCACGAGCAGCGAGGGGATCAGGACCGCGACATAGGCGGTGAAGATCAGCGTGAGCGTCAGCGGCGAGAAGCCGAACCGCGCCTCGTAGCCCTTGTACAGCGGCGTCGGCAGGTTCGTGCCGGTGAGCAGGATCAGGAACGTGTACGCGGTGCCCCAGAACCGGATCCGCTTGCCCGCCGCCGACAGCGATGGCACCGATGGCGATGGCGCCGAAGGCGATGGCACCGAAACCGGCGGCGAGCCCCCGCCCTCCAAAGGCCCGGCGTGTGCAGCAGTGAGGCGATCGAGCGCCATGAGCCCTCCCGTGGCAGCATGTTCGGATATCTCGAACATAGCAGATGTTCGGGGATTCCGAACATGATGCCCTAGGATGGGTCCATGGCCAGCCGCACCGCCACCGAGCTCACCCACCCGCCGCGCGCCGAACTCCGCTTCACCGCTGTCATGGCGGCCTTGAGCGACCCGATGCGCCTGGCGATCGTCGCCCGCCTCGCCGAGGTCGAGCCGGACGGTGAGATGGCCTGCGGGGAGGTCCAGCTCCCGGTGAGCAAGTCGACCCAGAGCGGCCACTTCCGGACGCTGCGCGAAGCCGGCGTCATCCGCCAGCGGGACGAGGGGACCCGGCGGCTGAACCGGTTGCGGCGCGCCGACCTCGACGAGCTGTTCCCGGGGCTGCTCGATCTGGCGATCCCGCAGGGGCGCGAGGTGTTGGCCGGGTTCTAGCCGGGCCTAGCCGGGTTCTAACCGGCGGTCAGCGCCGCGGCGAGCGCGTCGAGCCCGCCGAAGGCTCGGGCCGCCCCGACGTGGTCGGTGTAGTCGCGCGATTCGATGATCACGCCGTCGCGCACCCGCGTCACGAAGATGCAAGGCCACGAGAACGGTCGGCCCCCGCATACTCCCTCGTAGCGGAACTCGGTGATGACCACTTCCGGGTCGGCGGTCTCGTGCACATGGACATCGATCGCTGACAAGGTCTCGGCGGGGACGCGGGCGCCGGCGAAGTGCTCCCGGACGTCGGCGCGGCTCAGGCGGGGCGTGTCGCCGAGCGGGGAGAAGGGGTGCCGGACGTCGGTCGCCTCCCCGTACAGCGCGGCCAGCCGATCGAGCTGCTCTTCGCGCCGCGCGGGGTCGAGGCCGGGGTCGGCGGACAGGGAGACCAGGCGGCTCACTTCAGCGGACAGGGTTCTGACGACGTCGGCGGGGGTCGGTGCGCTGCTGATCATGCTCGCTCCTTTTCGGAGTCTTGACTCCGTTTAACGTACCAGAGTCCTGACTCCGGATATAGTGCGGGCCGGACCCGTCATCTTTTGGGAGAACCCCATGCGCACCGACGCCCGCCTCAACCGCGAGCGCATCCTCACCGCGGCCGAGGAAGTCTTCGGCGCACAGGGCAGCGCCGGCTCCACCGAGGAGGTCGCGCGGCGCGCGGAAGTGGGCATCGCGACCGTCTTCCGCCACTTCCCGACCAAGGACCAGCTGATCGAGGCCACGCTGGTCCGCAGCTTCGAGCGCCGCATCGAGTTGGCCCGGCAGCTGGCCTCGGCCGCCGAGCCCGGGGATGCGCTGCGCACCCTGGTCCGCGCGATGATCGAGGACGGGCCGACGAAGATCACCCTCGCCACCCTGCTCTCGTCCGACGGCGCCGTCCCGCCTGCCGCCGAGGAGGCCTCCCACCGGCTTCGCGAAGCCGTGGGCGTGGTGCTTCAGCGGGCGCAGCAGGCGAATGCTGTCCGCTCCGCAGTCACCGTCGACGAGGTGTACTTCCTCGTTCGCGGTCTCGCCCAAGCCGCGGCGGCCTCCCCGGTTTCAGAGGCGACGATGAACGGTGCGATCGACGTGGTGCTCACCGGGCTCGCCGGCTCGGGCTGAGTCTCTGCGTGCTTACTCCGACGCGCCCAAGAACCGCACCGGCAACGCACTCTCCACCACATCCCCGTCCTGACCCCGCCGCACCGAGTACGCCCGCCCCTCGGGCCGGTCCGCGACGACCTCCGCCGGCTCGTCGTCCACGAAGTGCACGGCGACCCCGTCGTCGCACGCGAACCCGTCTGGCAGCGTCCCGTCCTGCACCAGGCGCTGGAACAGTGGCCGCCGCCGTGCCTCCGACTCGTAGTGCGGGCAGTACGAGCCCTTCAACATCCCCAGCCCGTCGGTGAACGGGCGCAGGACCGGGCCGAAGGAGTCGGTGGTGCCGCCCTCGAACCAGCAGATGCCGCCGGCGCTGGAGCCCAGCAGGACCACGCCGGCGTTCCAGGCCTTGCGGAAGACGTCGTCGAGGCCGTGGACGCGCCAGACCGCCAGCATGTTCGCCACGCTCCCGCCGCCGACCCAGATGACGTCCTGCGACAGCAGGAAGTCTTCGGGGTCTGCGACGTTCGGCATCGGGAACAGGGCCAGGTGCCGGACCTCCGCCGGGCCGTCGGCGAGACGGTCGTAGAAGCGCACTGTGGCGGCGGGGCTGTCGCCTTCGGCGGTGTTCAGTACGCACATCCTCGGCCGCGGCTTGCCGCTGAGCCTCATCGCCTGCTCGAAGTAGAGCGGGAGGGTCTCGCGGGGCATGAGGGCCCCGCCGCCGATAGCCAGGATGTGCTTGCGTCCGTCTGCAGCCATGGGCCAGACCGTAACGCACCTCAAAACCGCAGCCCCAGGGGCCTGCCGGGGTCAGAAGTTGCGCGGTGGCGTTCGTCGAGGCAGGCTGGCCCGCGAAGCGGTGCCGCCGCAGGGTTTCCTCAACGCGGCGCGCCGTGGCCCCCGCTCAAACGGCCCCTCACCCGGTGCCGACGTTAGTTTGGTGCCCATGGACGCGATCGACGTTGCGGAGCTGGCCTTGAGTCTTCCGGACATTGACCCCTCGCAGCCCAGTCCGGCGCGCATCTACGACTTCTGGCTCGGCGGCAGCCAGAACTTCGAGGCGGACCGCGAGGCCGGGCGGCGGGCCGCCGACGCCATGCCCACGCTGGTCGGGGCGATCCGGGCCAACCGCGCCTTCCTCGGGCGGGTGGTGCGCCATCTGGTCGGCACGGCCGGCATCAGCCAGTTCCTGGACCTCGGGTCCGGTGTGCCGACCGTGGGCAACGTCCACGAGGTGGCGATGGAGCTCGATCCCGAGGCGCGCGTCGTCTACGTGGACGTGGACCAGGTCGCCATCGCGCATGCCCGCATGCTGCTGTCCCAGACCCCCAACGCGGTGGCGATCCTGGCGGATCTGCGGCGTCCCGACAGCGTGCTGGCGCATCCCCTGCTGCGGCAGACGCTGGACCTGTCCAAGCCGGTCGCCGTCCTGATGAACGCGGTCCTGCACTTCGTCCCCGACGGCGACGACCCGGCCGGCATCGTCTCGGCCTACGTCGACGCCGTCGCGCCGGGCAGCTACCTGGCGCTGTCGCACGCGGCCCCGGACCTGGCGCACCCCGGCGAGCAGCAGCAGATGCTGGACGACTACCAGCGCTCCACGCGGGTGCCGTTCATCAACCGGGAGCCCGAGGTGATCCAGGGGTGGCTGGCCGGCCTGGAGATCCAGCCGCCCGGGCTGGTCACCGTCGACCAGTGGCAGCCGGAGCCGACCGCCGCCGAGACGCCGATCTTGCGCACCTACGGTGTGTTGGCGCGCAAGCCGGCGTAGGCGGGCGTCCCAATCCTCGACCTAGTCCTCGGAATCCCAGTGCGCCACGGGGTTCCCGTGCCACCGGGTCCCGGCACGCAGCCGGTCGCCGCGCATCACCAGTGAGTACGGTCCGGCGACCGCCGCGTCGTCGAGCTGCGTGCCCGGCAGCGCGATGGCGTGCGGTCCGAGGGTCGCGCCGCGTCCCAGCCGTACCGTGTCCATCCGCATCAGACGGTCCTGGAACAGGTGCGTCTGCAACACCACGCCGCGGTTGACGGTCGCGCCGTCGCCCAACGTCACCAGGTCCGTCTCGGGCAGCCAGTGGCTCTCGCACCACACACCCTTCCCGATCCGGGCCCCCAGGCTGCGCATCCACATGTTCATGAACGGCGTCCCGATCAGCGACGCCCCGAGCCAGGGCATCCCCAGCTCCTCGATGAACGTGTCGAACAGCTCGTTGCGCCACACGAACGAGCTCCACAGCGGCCTCTGCCCGACCCGGAACCGGCCGACGAGTACCCACTTGGCCAGCGTCGTCAGCAGGCAGGCGACCACGCCGGTGGCCAGCAGCAGCCCCATCGCGGCCGGCAGCGCGCCGTAGAGTCCGAGCTTGTCGTACGCGGCCTGCACCCCTATCACCGCCAGGTCCGCCAGCAGGACCGTCAGGAACAACGGCAGCCAGCGGCACAGCTCCACGAAGGCGCGCGCCGCCACCAGCCGGAACGGCGGGTCGTAGGTCCGCGCCGTGTTCTCCCCGCCCTCCACCTGCCGCTGCACGGTGAACGCCGGCCGGCCCAGCCACGAGTCGCCGGGGGAGGTGCGCGGCGGGGTGTCGGAGTGCACGCCGATCAGCGACTCGTCGGCGACCCGCCGGAACGGCCCGACCATGCCGGAGTTGCCGACGAACGCCCGCTTCCCGACATGCGCCGGTCCCAGCCGCAGCCAGCCGCCGCGGATCTCGAACGGCGCGATCAGCGTGTCGTCGGCCAGGAACGCGTGGTCGTCGACCGCCATCAGGCTGGGCAGCGCCAGCACCGTCGAGGCCTCCACGCGCCGCCCGATCCGCGCGCCCAGCATCCGCAGCCACACCGGCGTGGCCAGGCTGGCGTAGAGCGGGAACAGCGCGACCCGCGAGGTCTCCATCAGCCGGTGCACCACCCACACGTTCCACGCGACGCGGCCGTGCGCGGAGTACACCCCCGGCACGATCTTGCGCGACAGTATCCGCACCACCACGGCGGTCAGCAGCATGTAGCAGACCACGGTGACTATGGTGAACGGCACCGACGACAGCAGTATCAGATCGGCCAGCGCGCCGGGCTCGGGATGCGCTCCGCGCCACAGGTAGAGCGCCACCAGGGCCGGCGCCGCCGCGAACAAGGGCAGCAGCTGCATCATCGGCAGCGTGATCATGTAGGCCGGGGTCCAGATCCGGGACTGGCGGTACTGCGGCGGCGGCCACTTGAACGTCGGCGCGTTCTCGTCGCGCCGCGCCGGGGTGCCGTGCCAGCGCTCGCCTTCCGGGACGGTGCCGGACACGCAGCTGCCGGACGTGACCTCCGCGCCGGCGCCGATGTCCGCGCCGGGCATCAGCATCGACCGGGTCCCGACCGAGGCGTGCGGACCGACCCGGATGCCGCCGACGTGCAGCAGGTCGCCCTCGATCCACCAGCCCGCGCAGTCCACCTCGGGCTCCAGGACCGCGCCGTCCCCGTACGCGGCCATGCCGGTCACCGGCGGCAGCGAGTGCAACTGGACGTCGCGCCCGACCCGGCACCCCAGTATCCGCGCGTAGTGGGACGCCATCGGGGTGCCGGCGACCCCGGCCAGGCTGAACGCGCCGACCAGCCGCTCGGCGGTCCACAGCCGCAGGTGCGTCCAGCCGCCGCGGTGGTAGGAGCCGGGCTGCAGGTTGTGCGTGAACACCCGCGCGCCCAGACCGCTGATCACCACCCGCGCCGGGGCGCTGCCCAGGGCCAGCCAGCCGCCGACGATCAGCCACCAGGAGGTGTGCGGGGCCCACTTCACCGGGCCGATGATGTCGTCCATCGCGGCGATCCCGAGCACCCACGGTATGGCCGTGACGACGAACAGGACCGCCAGCACCACAGCCTGGTAGAGCCCGGCGGTGGCGGGCGTCAGGTGCACGCGGCGGTGCCGCACCCGCGGCTTGCCGCCCTGGCCGCCGGCTCGGTCCGAGGCGTCCAGGAACCGCGCCAGCTCCGGCAGCTTCGGGTGCTGATACAGGTCCTTGACGGTGAACCCGGGGAACCGGTCGCGCATCTCGCCGACCAGCCGCGCCGCGGTGAGACTGCTGCCGCCCAGGCCGAAGAAGTCGCTGTCGGCCTCGGCCGGGACGCCCAGTAGCCGTTGCCACTGTTCGGCTATCCAGCCCGCGGTGCCGCCCAGGCCCGCGGCCGATCCGGCCGCGCCGGCGTCCTGGCCTGGCAGCGGCCAGGGCAGAGCCTTGCGGTCGACCTTGCCGGAGGTGCGGGTCGGGAGGTCGTCGACCAGGGCCAGCACCGGGACCAGTGCCGGAGGGAGGCGCTGGAGCAGCAGCTCGCGCGCCGCGTTCTTGTCGAAGGTGCTTGGGGCACCGCTGTCAGCGGAGCGCTGGTGCGGGATCGCGCCCGGCTGCGGCGCCGGGCCGTCGACGACGAGGTAGCCGACAAGCACCTGCCCGCCGGCCGGGCTGTCCTTGACCGCCGCGGCGGCCGCGCGCACCCCGGGCAGCGCCTGCAGCGCCGCGTCCACCTCGCCGAGCTCGATCCGCCGGCCGCCGATCTTCACCTGCTCGTCGGCCCGGCCGACGAAGATCAGCCCTTCGCGCTCGGCGCGAACCAGGTCGCCGGTGCGGTAGACGCGCGGGCTGCCCAGGGCCGGGTGCGGCGCGAACTTCTCGGCGTCCTTGGCCGGGTCCAGGTAGCGTGCGGTGCCGACACCGCTGATCAGCAGCTCGCCGGTCTGGCCCCACGGCACCGGCCGGCCCTGGGCGTCGACCACGGCCAGCTCCCAGCCGTCCAGCGGCGTCCCGATCCGCACCGGCGACCCGGCGCGCATCAGCGAGGCGCAGGCCACGACCGTGGCCTCGGTCGGGCCGTACGTGTTCCAGAACTCCCGGCCCGGCACCGCCAGCCGCTCGACCAGCTCCGGCGGGCACGACTCGCCGCCGACGATCAGCAGCCGGACCCGCTCCAGGGCCTCGGCGGGCCACAGCGCCACCAGCGTGGGCACCGTGGAGACCACGGTGATGCCGCGCTCGACGAGCCACGGCCCCAGGTCGGTGCCGGCCTTCACCAGCGAACGCGGCGCCGGGACCAGGCACGCGCCGTGCCGCCAGGCCAGCCACATCTCCTCGCACGAGGCGTCGAAGGCGACCGACAGCCCGGCCAGCACCCGGTCGCCGGGACCCAGCGGACGCTCGCGCAGGAACAGCCGCGCCTCGGCGTCCACGAACGCGGCGGCCGAACGGTGCGAGACCGCGACGCCCTTGGGCCGCCCGGTCGTCCCCGAGGTGAAGATCACCCACGCGTCGTCGCTCAGCGCCGGCGGCCCCGGCCGGCGCCCGGGCGTCCCGGGCCCGGGACGGATCGAGCGGCCCTCGCCGAGCACCGCGCACACCGAGGCGTCCTGCCAGATCATGTCCGCGCGCTCGTCCGGGTCGTCGACGTCGACCGGCACATAGGCGGCCCCGGCGACCAGCACGGCCAGGATCGCCACATACAGGTCGAGGGTCCCGGACGGAACGCGCACGCCGACCTTGTCGCCGGGCCCGATGCCGCGCCCGCGCAGTGTGTCGGCCAGCGCCGCGACCGCGCCGCGCAGCGCGCGGTAGGTCAGCGCCGAGCCCGCCGCTTCCAGAGCCGGCGCTTCGGGGTGAAGGGATGCCGTCGCATCGAGGACGTCGACCAGGGTCCGCGCCGGCGCGGCTCCCGCCACCGGCCAGACCGCATGGGCTGTATCGGTCGCGAAGGCTGGTGAAGCCGGCAGGAGGTGCCCGAGGGGCATGGTGGTGACCGTGTCCTGGGTGGGTTGCATGAAGTTTTTCTCGAGTCGTCGTAGCCGTTGATGACGTCAGGCCCGGCAGCCCTCGGGTGGCGACGCGACCGGCCATGCTCGTCCCATTATGGCCGTCCGCTTGGTAAGAACGGCGTTAAGAACTCCTAAAGAGAGTAGTAGCGGAGAGCATGCGATAGGTTCCAGCGACCATAACGAGCCCGGGGACGTTGAGGGAGTTGGCATGAGCGGGGAGTTTCCGTCCGAACAGTGGCGCGCGCGTTTAGGAACGCTCCGGCAGGTGGTGCGCCAGGAACTGGTGACCCGCCAGGTCGCCGCGCATGTGCCGGATCAGCCGGCCCTCCGGGTGCTGGATATCGGTTGCGGACAAGGGACTCAGGCGCTGTTGTTGGCACAGCGTGGTCATTCGGTTACTGGACTGGACTCGTCGGAGCAGCTGCTCGACCACTTCCGCGGCGTCCTGGCCGACGAACCCGAGGACGTCCGCGCGCGCGTGCACTTGGTGCGCGGCGACGCGGTGGCGCTGGCGGAGCTGTTCGGGCCGGACGCCTTCGACGTGGTGCTGTGCCATGGCGTGCTGATGTACTTCGCGGATCCGGCACCGCTGCTGGACGCGATCGCCCACGTGGTGGCGCCCGGCGGGCTGGTGTCCTTGCTGGTGCGCAACGGCGACGCGCTCGCGATGCGCCCCGGGCTGCTCGGCGATTGGGAGACGGCGAACGCCGCCTTCGAGGGCACCGGCTATCACAACCGCATCGGCGTGGACGCGCGTGCGGACCGTCTGGAGGAGCTCACCGCGGAGCTGGAGCGGCGAGAGCTGGCGGTGTCGCAGTGGTACGGGGTCCGCGTCTTCACCGACCCGGTCGCCTCAGACGCGGAACTGCCCGACGAGGCCATGCTGCAGGCGGTGTTCAGCGCCGAGGAACGAGCCGGCCGCACCGATCCGTACCGCCACGTCGCAGCGCTTTTGCACGTCATCGCCACCCGGGAATGACCAACCGCCGGCGACTCGTTGCCGAATGGTCATGAACCCCTTGCCGGCGACGATGAGCGCCTACGCCTTCAGCTCCAACGGCGGCCCCGAGGTCTTCGAAAAGATCGACCTGCCGCTTCCGGTCCTGGCCGATCGCCGTGTCCTGATCGAGGTCGCCTTCGCCGGCGTCAACTTCGCCGAGGTGCAGCACCGGCGCGGCGAGTTCGGCGCGCCGGACGGCCCCGGCGGCTACGACGTGCCGGGGCTGGAGGTGTCCGGGCGGGTCGCCGCGGTCGGCGACGGCGTGGCCGGGCTGCGGGTGGGGGAGCGGGTCGCCGCGTATCTGCCGTCGTTCGGCGGGTACGCGCAGTACGCCCTCACCTCCGCCGACTTCGTCCGGCCGGTCGGCGCGCTGCCGCTGGAGGTGGCAGCCGGCGTGCCCTGCGTCTACCCGACCGCGTACGGGCTCGTCTCCGACGTCGGACGGCTGCGCGCGGGAGACAGTGTTCTGATCCACTCAGCCTCCGGCGGCGTCGGCGGAGCGGCGGCACGCATCGCGCGGGCCGCCGGCGCCCGCCACGTCTTCGGCACCGTCGGCTCCCCGGCGAAGCAGCCGCCCGGCTACGACGCGATCTTCCCCCGCGACGGCTTCGCCGACCAGGTCCTCGCCGCCACCGAGGGCCGCGGCGTGGACCTGGTCCTGGACCCCATCGGCGGGCCGGTGCGCAAGGCCAGCCTGGAGGTGCTGGCGCCGTTCGGCCGCGTGGTGATGTTCGGCGACCAGGGCCTGCACGGCGACTGGAGCGAGGACCTGTGGCAGCTGTGGAAGACCACGAAGTCGGTCGGCGGCTTCAACATCGGGGACGTGGCGCGCCGCGCCCCGGCCACGATCGGCGGGCACCTGGAGACGGCGCTCGCCGCACTGGCATCGGGGGAGCTGCCGTACGAGGCGCCGAGCCTGGTGCCGATCGCGCAGGTGGCCGAGGTGCACCGGGCGTTCGAGGCGGGGGAGCGGTCGGGGAAGACGGTGCTGCGGATGCAGTGAGCCCGGCCTACCGCGCGGGCGCGTTCCCACCCAACAGCACGGCCAAGAGCAGCAGCACCGACGCGCCCGCCAACTCCACCGTGACGTTCCGCCGCAGCGCACCCTCGCTCCCGCCGGCCTCGCGCCACGTCGCGACGATCCCGCGCGAGCCCCGGGCGACACCGAGCACACACAGCAGAACCGCGACTTTCGCCAGGAGGAGGCGGCCATAGGTGGTGTCCATCAGGCCACTGACACTGCCCACTTCCCGCCACGCCTGATACAGCCCGGTGGCCACCAACAGCGCGACCGAGGCCAGCGCCAGCCGCGAGAATCGCCGCACCGCCGAGGCCACAGCCGTACCCACCGCCGCACCCCGGCCGGCCAACAACACCGCCACCACGAACAACCCGCCGACCCACACCGCCATCGCGGCGACATGCAGCGTCAACGCGACCATCGCCACCGGTGCCCCGCCGCCGGTGGCCGCATGCCCGGTCGCCCCCCACGTCGCCGCCACCGCGACGGTGAACGCCAACGGCAGCCCCGGCCCCGTGGCACGGCGCAGCACCGCGTCCCCGACCACCGCCGCCACCGCCAGCAGGACCAGGCGTGCCATGAACGCGTGGCCCTCGCGGGTCGCGAGTGTCACGGACCAGAGCGACCGGTCCAGCAGATGCGTGAGCGGCAGACCGCGCGCCGCCGGTGCGTAGGCGAGGACCTGGATCAGGGTTCCGATGAGCAGGAGGGACCAGCCGAATGCTGCCGGCCATGTGGGGGCCGAGGCTTCAGGAGCGGGACGGTTTGTGGTGGGCGGGTCCCCAGCCGCATCTTCGTCCTGCTTCCGCTGCCGAAACGAATGCAGCCCCGCAACTCCGCCGATCATCGCCAGCCCGGCGAACCCGAGCCACTGCCCGGCGTCGTAGACCGCGCTCGTCAGCCGGTTGTGCCCGAGCCCCGCGACACTCGCCGGCGTGCTCGCCGCGCCGACCGCGAACATGACCGTGCCGGAACTGGCGTGCCCGTCGTCGGCCGCCGTCACCTGCCACACCACCACGAACGTGCCGTGCCGCGCGTCGGCTGCCAAGTCCACCGCCATACTGTCGGCGCCGGACGGGCCGGCGTGCGGGCTCCCGGCGTCCAGGCTCCCGGCGTCCAGGCGGCGGCCGTCCGGGCCGATCACCTTCACCGCGCTGAGCCGCAGCACGATCTCCTCCGAGAACCGCAGCGTCATCTGCGCCGGTTCGCTCGCGACAACAGAACCCTGCGAAGGCGTCGACCCCACCAACTCCGCGTGTGCCGAAGCCGGCCCCGCCACCACGACCAGTGCCGCGAAAGCCGCCGCGCACACCGTGAGAATCCGCCGTCCCAGCGACTGCTTCAGTGACATTCCCCCGCCGCCTTCCGCTCCGCCACCAGTGCCGCGACCCCGCCTCGGTACCCGGCCAGCGTTTCCGCGTCCGGCTGGAACCGCCACGCTCCGCCCTCGTAGACCACTGTGCTGTTGCCGGCCGTCGAACCCTGATGCCAGATCAGCCGCACGGTCGTCGCGTTCACATCCGTCGCCGTGCCGATGACGTACGGCTCACCCAAGGCCGGCCGGCACTGCGTGTTCAGCAGCACGAAATCGGCTTGGCTCAGCGCCGCCTGTCCCGCCGCCGACCACAGTCCCCATGCCTGCGCCCACCCGCCGCCGGACAACAGCCCGAACTCCTGGGTGGCCACCGACCGCGCGCGCACCATCGAAGGCCCTGACGGCCCTGACGGCCCTGACGGCCCCGACTCGCCTGCCGCCCCCGCCCCCGCAGAGCCCTCGTGCGAAGCAGACCCCCGCGACCAGTCCGCCAACGCCGAATTGGCCGCGACCACCCCGATCGCCACCGCCAGCAGCACCCACCACCCGGCGGCCCGACCGCGCAACCCGAGGCGCGCAGCGCGCATCAGTCCCTCCCTCTCTACAGCGGAAAGCGGGGCGGCAGCCCTGAGCGCTGCCGCCACCCCGCCGCGCACTCAGTTCGTGAGCCGGTTGGTGCCGTAGTGCAGCACCATGCTCTGGTTCCCGCTCAGGTCCAGGTCCGCCGTGAACCGCAGCGAGTCCCGGATCTGCTGGTTCGTGATCGCCGTGCTCGGCGCCCCGCCCCAGGTGTAGGTGAACGTCTGCCCGGGGCCGACCTGCCGCTGCGCCAGCGGCACGTCGTGGAAGCCCAGCCGCGCGATGTAGAACGACGTTCCGTCGCCGCGCGGCACCTCCAGGTAGTCCTGCTGCGGATGCCCGTACGCCACCGAAGCGGTGTACGAGTGGTCGTCGGAGCTCGACGGCGCGCGCCAGATCAACACCGCGCAGTCGGTGGCCAGCGTCTCGGACGAGGTGTTGGTGAACGTGAACGTCCAGTCCCCGTACCACTGGTCGCCGCTGTACGAGACCGCCTCGGACAGCCCGACGTTGCTGGTGAACTGCGTGGTCAGCGGCTCGCTCAGGACCGGGTTCGCCCCGCTGATCGGGTGGTCCACGCCGGTGGCGCAGCGCTCCAGCGGCGAGCTGTACTGCGACGGCTGGCCGGTCGGCACCGCCTGGCTGTACGTGGCCGGCCCGGCGGAGACCGCCGAGGTGGTGCTGCTGTCGGCGGCCGCGCTGCCGCCGGTGCCCAGCGCGGCGATCCCGGCCGCGACCGCGGCCGTGGCCAGGCCCGCGGCCAGGCCCCGTCTGGTGGAGATGCGTTGCATGCGGGAGTCCCTTCTGCAATCAGGACGGTCCCGGCCGGCATGCCGGGAACCGGGGTGGTGCCATGGCATGGCGCGGTGCCCCGGAAGCGGGACAGAGCGCTGACAGCCGCCCCACGTCCCACGACGGCGCCGCGCAGTGAGGGAGCACGCCGTCGCCCGCACGTCACGTGGAAAGGCGAGGTGGTGAAGATCCGCATATACGGGTTTTGTGATGCGGAGAACCCTTCGTCATGGAAGGTCTACTGCTGTGCGCAGACCGCGTCAAGGGTTTCCGGCACCTTGGTCTAGTCCATTAGGTCTAGACCCATGTCAGGCGACTGCGGAAAAGGGCCACGCCAAGGGGCGTACAAGGGGATCACACCGCCATGATCATCTTCGCTCCAGGCCGGAATCGCTTCCGTGGCTGGCGTCCGGCTCCCGCGATCTGATAGATGTCACTGTGACTACCGCACCGCACACCCCGCCGCACGCAGCAGCCCGAACCGCAGACCGAACCGCAGACCGAACCGCAGACCGAACCGCAGACCGAACCGCCGAATCCCCGAACGCCGCCGCCTCCGGCACCTGGCAGCTCGCCGACCGCACCGTCCACCGCCTCGGCTTCGGCGCCATGCGCCTGACCGGCACCGGTGCCTTCCACCACGGCGCGCCCCGCGATCGCGACGCCTCCATCGCGGTGGTCCGTCGAGCCGTCGAACTCGGCGTGAACCATATCGACACCGCGGCCTTCTACTTCTCCACGCTGCGCTCCGCCAACGAGATCGTCAACGCCGCCCTGGCCCCGTTCGGCCCCGACGAAGTCCTGGTCGCCACCAAGGTCGGCCCGCGCCGCGACCGCGCCGGCGGCTGGGAGACCGCCGCGCGCCCCGAGGACCTGCGCGGCGACGTGGAACAGAACCTGCGCGAACTCGGCCGCGACCACCTGGACCTGGTCTACCTGCGCAACATGCGCTGGGCCTCGATCGCCGACCACTTCGGCGCCCTGGCCGAGCTGCGCGAGGCGGGCCTGATCCGCCACCTCGGCGTGTCCGGGATCTCCACCGCGCAACTGCACGAGGCACGCGCCATCGCGCCGGTGGTGTCCGTCCAGAACAAGTTCGGCCTGGACGACACCGCCTCCCTGGACCTCCTGCACGCCTGCGGCGACCTCGGCATCGCTTTCGTCCCCTTCTATGCCATCGCCGGCGCCCGCGCGGAAACAGCCGAGCCCGCACCCGACCAGTCGGCCCAGCCCGAGGAAGACCGCGCGGCGAAGGTGGCCGAAGCCCACGGTGTGAGCCCGCAACAGATCCGCATCGCCTGGACCCTGTCTCAGGGCCCGCATGTCCTGGCGATCCCCGGCACCGGAGATGTGGCGCACCTGGAGGCGAACATCGCCGCCGGGGCGGTTAGCCTGACGCCGCAGGACCTGGAGCTGCTGGCCGGGACCGGCTGAAAATCCTGCGGCGGCGGTGCGGCGGCGCGCTTAGCATGTGCGGCCATGAACGAGATCATCGTCCGCCGCGCCACCGCCGCCGATCGTGAGGCTGTCACTCAGTTGCTGGCCGATTCCTGGGGAACGACGAAGGTGCGCGTCGCCTCTGGCTGATCACCACCAACGACAACCTGGACGCGCTGCGCTTCTACCAGCGGCGCGGCCTGCGCATCGTCGGTGTCGCCCCCGGCGCGGTGGACGGGGCGCGCCGACTTAAGCCGACGATCCCCCTGATCGGGGACTACGGCATCGAGCTGCACGACGAGCTGACCTGGAACTGATCCTCTGACCGACCAGGGCCGCTAACCCGCCAGCCCCTCTAACCGACCAGCGCCTCGAACGAATCCAGCACCCGCTCCACCCCGAACTCGTACGCGTGGTCCGCGTCGTACGCGGACCCATGCGCCTCCCCGGCGGCCGAGCCCACCCGCACGGCCGTCGGGTACTTCTCGGCGTCGAACACCTTCTCCAACAACGGAGCGTTCGCCTGCCACCACTGCCGATCGCTCATCGCGCTCTCGGCCTGCGCGGCGCGCGTGTCCGCGGCGCTGCGGGCCCAGCCCTGGACGAAGGCGAGCAGGTGCGTCAGGCAGTCGTCGCGGGCCACGTCGTCGAGCCCCATGTCGTCGAAGGCCGCGAGTTCGTGCTCGTACTTGCCCATCAGGCCCGGGCCCAGCGGCGGCCGCGCGGTCGAGACCTCCGCGGCCCACGGATGCCGCTCGAACAGCGCGCGGTTCTCCTCGGCGACCGCCGCGACCCGCTCGCGCCACGGACGGCCGGCGGTGTCCGGGCGCGGCATCGCGGCGTAGGCGGTGTCCATCATCAGGTCCAGCAGCTCGGCCTTGCCCGGCACGTAGGTGTACAGCGACATCGGCACCACGCCGATTTCCTGCGCCACGCGCCGTATCGTCACCGCCTCCAGGCCCTCGGCGTCGGCGAGCGCTATCGCCACCGTGACCACCACGTCCGCGCTCAGCGCGCGCCGGGGTCCGCGGCGCGGTCCGGGGGTCGCGGACGGGTCCTCGGCGGCGTGCCAGAGCAGCCGCAGGGTCTGGGCCGGATCACCGGCACTGGTTCGTTCCGTCGGCACGGGAACAATCCTCCCGCATCGTGAGTTGTACGTTGTACACTGTACGTCGTACAGAGTTAAACGGCAGGAGTTGAAGCCCATGCAGATCACCGCGAGCGCGGTATCCCTCACCGTCGACGACGTCCCGGCCTCCAGTGCCTTCCTCACCGACCACCTCGGCTTCCAAGAGGTGCTGGCTGCCGACGGCTTTGCCTCCCTGACCAGGGAGGACGCCGGGATGCACGTCGTCTTCCTGCGGCGCGGCCTGCCGACGCTGCCGGCCGACCAGCGCGACGACCACGCCGGCGGCCTCATCCTGGCCTTCACCGTCGAGGACCTGGAGGGCGAACTGGCCCGCCTGCAGGACGAGGGCGTGGCCGTCACGATGCCGCTGACCTCCGAGGAGTGGGGCGAGCGGGCGTTCCAGGTGCGCGATCCCAACGGCGTGATCGTGCAGCTGGTGGACTGGAACGCGGCCGTCGCCGGGTAGCGCCCCGACAGTCCCACACAGTTCCCCACAGTCCCGCACAGGGCGAAAGCCGGGCGGTCGGGCCCGCCCGGCTTTCCCGTTCCGCGTCAGCGGATCAGACCTCCAGCCGTTCGCCGGTGCTGGCCGAAAACAGGTGCGTCTCGTGGCCGTGCGGCTTGGCGTAGAGGGTGTCGCCCTTCATCGGGACGGCGCGGGCGTCGACCCGCAGGATCATGTCCACGTCGTGCTCGCCCACGTGCGCGGTGGTGTACGCGAAAGCGTCGGCGCCCAGCTCCTCGACCAGGTTGACCTCCATCGCGATCGCCCCCTCGCCGTCGCCGACCAGGTCGAAGGACTCCGGCCGCACCCCGAGGATCAGGGTGCTGGCACCGGCGGAAGTGGCCACGCCCAGGGCGTCGCGCGAGACCGGCACCACCAGGCCGTCCAGCTTCACCCCGTCCTCGACGATCGGCACCTCCACCAGGTTCATCGCCGGCGAGCCGATGAAGCCGGCGACGAACACGTTCGCGGGCTTCTCGTACATGCCGCGCGGCGTGTCGCACTGCTGGAGCAGGCCGTCCTTGATGACGGCGACCCGGTCGCCCATGGTCATGGCCTCGACCTGGTCGTGGGTGACGTACACCGTCGTGATGCCCAGGCGCCGCTGCAGCGAGGCGATCTGGGTGCGGGTCTGCACCCGCAGTTTCGCGTCCAGGTTCGACAGCGGCTCGTCCATGAGGAAGACCTTCGGCTCCCGCACGATCGCGCGCCCCATCGCGACCCGCTGCCGCTGGCCACCGGACAGCGCCTTGGGCTTGCGGCCCAGGTAGTCGGTGAGCTCCAGCAGCCTCGCCGCGTCTTCCACCCGCTTGGCGATCGCCGCCTTGTCGACCTTGGCGATCTTCAGCGCGAAGCCCATGTTCTCCGCAACGGTCATGTGCGGATAGAGCGCGTAGTTCTGGAACACCATCGCGATGTCCCGGTCCTTCGGCGGAAGGTGCGTGACATCCCGATCGCCGATGAAGATGCCGCCGGAGGACACTTCCTCCAGGCCGGCGAGCATGCGCAGCGCGGTGGACTTACCGGAGCCCGAAGGTCCGACCAGGACCAGGAACTCCCCGTCCGCGATCTCGAGGTTCAGCTTGTCGACGGCGGGCGAATCCGCCCCGGGGTAGACACACGACGCGTCCTGATAGACGACACCTGACATCCCAACCTTACCCTTCTGACCGGCAGGAACGTGCCGGACGATCCGAATCCGAGGGCCAGCGCGCCGCCTCCGTCGAAGGTGCCGCCGCTGTTGGATAGTGACGGTACTCCGGGATTTCGTGTTGGGAAGTGCTGGAAGTGTGGAGATTGCGAAACCGCTGACGGGAGGCGGTGAATCGCTCTCGTCCGCACGGCGGCACTCGGCTTTGTCAGAAGGGTCTGCGCAGGCCGTGGCGTTCCAGAGCGTCGGTGTAACGCAGCAGGAGACCATCCAGGTCCTCGACAAGGAACTCCGCCGCCTCCAGTGCCTCGGCTGTATCGCCGGCCCGGAGCGCGTCCCGGATCTCCACGACATCGCGGCGCAGGCCCGAGAGGCTGTCGCCTTGGATGAGCACGCCCGGAAACCGCCGGCCCGGTAGGCGCACGACTGCGTTGTTGCCGCCGTCGGTGAACAGGTCTGCCTCGACTCGCTCGATCCCGCTCACGGCACCACCGTCACCGGCCACTTCCCCGCCTTCACCAGCCGCACCGCGACCGAGCCGACGATCCGGTGCCCGGTCTTCTGCGAAGCCCCGATCACCACCGCGTCGGCCCGCAGCTTGGTCGCGAAGTCGCACAGGCCGTGGAACGGGTCGCCCTCGCCGGTGTAGAACTCCCAGCGCGCCACGGTGCCCTCCGGGAGGCGCTCGACGGCTTCCTCCATCTGGCGGCGGAGGTCCTCGGCGGTGGCGCGGTTGGCGGCGATCATCTCCGAGGCTGCGGAGGGGGAGACGCTGGCCGGGTAGGGCTGGATGTAGACCAGGGCGAGCTTGGCGCCCTGGCGGCGGGCCAGGCCGGCGGCGTAGGCGGCGGCGCGGACGGAGCTCTCGGAGCCGTCGACGCCCGCCATGATCACGAGGGGGCCGTCCGTGCCCAGTTCGAACATTGTGCGACTCCCGGCGTGTGGGGGGTGGCCAGTGTGGGGGCGTTGTGCCCTGCTACCTACCGAGCATACGGAGATCCGCCGGTGATCTCCGCCAGATCCGCCTCGGTGAGCTCCACCCGCACCGCCTCGACCACCGGATCCACCTGCTCCGCGCGTCGGAAGCCGGCGATCGCCCCGCTCACCGCCGGGTTCGTCAGCGTCCACGCCACCGCGATCGCGCCAGCCGAGACCCCGTGCCGCTCCCCGACGGCGCGCAGCCGGTCGGCCAGCGCCAGGTTCCGGGTCAGCTGCGGCTCGGTGAACCAGTCGTCGTTCTTGCGCCAGTCGTTGTCCGGCATCGCCGCGATCCGCTCGCGGGTCATGGCGCCGGTCAACAGGCCCGAACCCATGGGGGAGTACACGATGACGCCGATCCCGTCCTGCCGCGCCGCCGGCAGGATCTCCGCCTCCACCTCGCGCTCCAGCAGCGAGTACGGCGGCTGCAGCGACTCCACCGGCGCGATCGCCTGCGCCCGCCGGATCTGCGCGACGTCGAAGTTGGACACCCCGATGTGCCGCACCAGCCCCTGCTCCTTCAGCTCGGCCATCGCGGCCCAGCCTTCTTCGAGCTCTGCTTCGGGCCGCGGCCAGTGGATCTGGTACAGGTCGATGGCATCGACGCCGAGCCGCTTCAGACTCGCCTCGGCCTCGCGCAGGATCGAGTCCCGCTTGAGGCTGCGCACGACCCGGCCGGTGCCGTCGTTCAGCAGCGAGCACTTGGTGAAGACATAAGGACGCTCATCCACCCCCTGCAACGCCCGGCCGACGACGCTCTCCGAATGCCCGAAGCCGTACCCGGCGGCGGTGTCGATCCAGTTCACGCCGAGCTCCAGCGCGCGGTGGATCGCACCGATCGACGCTTCGTCCTGCTGCGGACCCCACCCGAACTCCCAGTCCCCGCCGCCGATGGCCCACGCGCCGAACCCGACGCGGGTGATCGGCAGCCCCGTGGCGCCGAGCGGGACGGTGGGCAGGTTGGTGGTCGCCATGTTTCCTCCGGGGTGATCGTCTGGTGGAGACGATACCCCCGGGTTCGGTCTGCCAGCTCAGGCGGCGGAACCGGCGGAACCGGCAGGACCGGCGGCCCCGACCTCTCGCGGCGCGTTGGCGTACACGAACTCCTCGAACTCCCCGGCCGTCACGACCCGGAACCGGAAGTCCGGCTGCATCACGGCCAGCCGGTGCACCCCCAGCTCGGCATAGTCGGCGACCACCTCGGGTGTCAGCTTCTCGGTCGGCGTGACGGTGACCGTCAGCTCGTCTGGATCCCGTCCCGCCGCCGAGGCTGCGGCCCGCAGAGAACTGATATCGCCCTCGGCGCGCGCCCGGTCCAGCCTGAACCCGTACCACCCGGAGCCGTACCGCACGGCCCGCCGGAACGCCGCCGGGGACCGGCCGCCGATCACCACCGGGATCCGCTCCTGGACCGGCCGAGGCCGGGCGTCCAGACCGGAGAAGGAGACATGGGAGCCGTCCATCGCTGGCGCCTCGTCGTACCACAGCGTGTGCATCGCCTGGAGGAACTCGTCCGCGCGGGCGCCCCGCCCCCGTGGCGGGACGCCCATCGCGGCCATCTCGGGCTCCAGATATCCCACGCCGACCCCGAGCACGGTCCGGCCCTCGCTCACCGCGTCCAGCGAGGCCACCTCCTTCGCCAGCCGCACCGGGTTGTGCTGCGGCAGGATCAGCACGCCGGTCCCCAGCCGCACTCTGCGCGTCACCCCGGCCACCAGCGCCAGCGCGATCAGCGGGTCGAGGATCGGGTGGTCCGGATCTATCGGCGACGGCTCCTGCCGGGGGCTGGGCAGCACCACGTGCTCCGGCGCCCAGACCGACTCGTACCCCAGTTCCTCGGCCAGGGCCCCGATCCGGCGCAGCCCGGCAGCCGTGGCGCACGGCCCCATCCCGATCCCGAAAACGCCCACGACCGGCACCACATCGACCACGTCCGAACGCTACGAGCACGCCGGATCCGGCGACAAGCGAGGGTTCGGCATGAGGCTCATGCCGAACGCGCATGAGCCCTCTGCGATCCGATGCAATCCGATCCGGTGCAATCCGATCTGTCCGGTCAGTCGCTGGAGATCACACCAGCCGCCACAACTGGTCGGTGGTCCCGTTGTCGGTCCACTGCGTGATCTGCGCGTTGTCGGCGGTGGAGGCGCCGTTGACCGCCATCACCAGCCCACTGTGCACGTTCTGGATCTTCGACCACCCGCCGCCGGCGTCGACGATCCGCCACAGGTGGTCCGGCGCGACGTCCACCGTGGAGACATTGCCATCGGAGGAGATCTCCTTCAGGAACGCCCACGGCGTCCCGTCGCGGTTCACCAACTCGGTCCCGCCGACCACGTGCCGAGCCGAAGCCTGGGTCAGGGTTCGTGCATACACAATGATTCCTGGAATGTGCCGGGCGGCAGGCGCCGGATGGTTCACCATGTGACAGGGGAAGAACTGGAAGGAAGACACCGATGGACGGACCGTCCGGAACCGGACAGGGGGAGGACGTCCTGGCGTCCGTGTACGCCTGGGTGGTCGCCGAGCGGCGGCAGGACGACGCCGACCTGCCCCGCATGGCCGCCGAACTCGGCCACAGTGTGGCCGACTGCGAACGGGCCGTCGCCCACCTGGAGGAACGACACGTCCTGATCCGCGACGGCGCCTCGGTCCGCGCGGCCAGCCCCGACGTGGCCGTCGCCGCCCTGGTCGGCCCGCGCGAGAGCGCGCACCGGCAGGCCGAGCTGGACCTGCTGGCCGACCGCGCCCGCACCGACCGGCTCCGGGCCCGGCTGGCCGCCCTGGCGCCGGTCTACTCCGAACTGGCCCGCGCCGGCGGCTCACCCGGCGTCGACGTCATCGAGGACATGCACGCCGTCAGGGCCCTGATCAACGACCTCACCGCCACCTGCGAGACCGAGATCATGGCCTGCCAGCCCGGCGGCGGACGGCCGCCCCGGGCCTTGGCCGACGCGCTCCCGCGCGACCTGGCGCTGCTGCGGCGGGGCGTCGTGCTGCGCAGCCTGTATCAGCACACTGCGCGCTTCCACGTCCCGACCCAGGACTACGCCGAGGCCGTGCTCGCCGAGGGCTCCCAGATCCGCACCGTCGCCGAGATCCCCGGCCAGATGATCGTCGTCGACGCCCGGACCGCCTTCCTGCCGCACGTCCACCACGAGTTCGGCGCGATCGTCGTCCGCGAACCCTCGATCCTGGCCTACCTGTGCGCGGCCTTCGAACAGTCCTGGAACCTCGGCACCCCCTACCAGACCGGTCCCTCGGCCGCCCGGATGGCCGTCACCGAGATCAAGTCCTCGATCCTGACGCTGATGGCCAACGGCCTGAAGGACGACGTCATCGCCAAGCGCATGGGCCTGTCGGTGCGCGCCTGCCGCGGCCACATCGCCGAGCTGATGGAGACCTTCGGCGCGCGCAGCCGCTTCCAGGCCGGGGTGATAGCCGCGGGGCTGGGACTGCTGGAGCCGAAAGGGGTCGCAGGGACGCCCGAGACCGGCGCCGGACTGTGAACGGCCGCGCACGGACCGTGCACCGGCCCGTCCGGAGATCCACCGCGGGTACCGTGATCACATGCGTATCTGTGTCTTCCTCTCCGCCGCCGACCTTGACGAGCGCTACACCGCCCCGGCCCGCGACTTCGCCGAGCGGCTCGGCAAGGGCGGCCACACGCTGGTCTGGGGTGGATCCGACGTCGGCCTGATGAAGGTCGTCGCCGACGGCGTCCGCGGCAGCGGCGGCCGGCTGGTCGGGGTGTCGGTCGCCTTCCTGTCCGGCAAGGCGCGCGCCGAGGCCGACGAGATGGTGGTCGCCGCCGACCTGGCCGAGCGCAAGCGGCTGCTGCTGGAGAAGGCCGACGCGGTGGTGGTGATGGTCGGTGGCACCGGCACCCTCGACGAGGCCACCGAGATCCTGGAGCTGAAGAAGCACGGCCACACCGCCAAGCCGGTCGTCCTGCTGAACACCGCCGGCTTCTACGACGGCCTGAAGCAGCAGTTCCAGCGCATGGAGGACGAGGGCTTCCTGCCGGTGCCGCTGGCCGATCTGGTGCGCTTCGCCGACGAGCCGGCCGAGGCGCTGGCATATCTGGAGTCTGCGACGCGGGCCTGATCCCCGGACGGAATTCCCGAAAGGGTGAATAGATCGGCGCGCCTTTCGCAAATATCCCGATGATGCGCGCCGGTCTGCTTTTTCGCCACTTTCGCCAGGTGTTGCACGCCTGGTCGCGGCTTTGACGTATTGCTACGTTGCGGCTCGATGACCCTTATGGCGAGCCCTGCCTCGATATTGGTTGCGCTACTCGGCACCTTGCCGATGTCGGCGTTGTTCTCCGGCGCGGAGTGTCACCCGCCGCGTCTGGAGCTGTCGGTCACGGTGAACGGACGCCCGGCGTCCCCGGATCCGCTGATCAGGACCGGGGGCCAGGTCCGCGTCGTCTACCGGCTGAGCAACACCGGTGACCAGGACGTGGCGGACATCCGGCTCGCCGGGGCCGGCGAGGCGATCGTCTGCCCCTCCGGCAGCGCCACGGTGCCGAAGCTGGAGGAGCACAGCAGCGTGGTCTGCACCGCTGTGCTCAGCGCGGCGGCCGGGAGCCACGACGGGACGGTCACCGCGACCGGGTATGCCTGGGACCTCTGGCCGTTCGACCATGACCACTTCGGCGACCACGACCACGGCGTCGATCACCATGGCGACGACTGGAAGACCCCGGTCTCGGTCTCTTCGCCGGTCGGCTACCGGGGAGTCGGCGGGCTGATAGCCGCGACCGACTCGGTGTCGGTGACGCCGACCGCGACCGGCGGTCGGGCGGCCTTCGCGTATACGGTCACCGATACCGGGAACCTGCCGGTCTACGTCACGCTCTCCGACCCGCTGGTCCCTTCCGGCGCGACCAGTTGCGGTGCTGTACCGACGGAAGTCCAGCCCGGCGCGGTCGCCCATTGCACGGCGACCGTCGATCTGGCACCGGGTACGCATACCAGCACCCTGACGGCCACCGCGAGCGACCGCACCTCGACCGCCGGTTCCGATGGCGGCACCGTTCCCGCGCCGACGCTCTCAGCGTCCGCATCGGCCGGCTTTACCGTGGTCGCGCTTCCGCCGCCCCCGACCCCCACGCCGGTCCCGCCGACACCGACACCGACACCGACGCCGCCCAGACCGACGCCGACGCCGAGTCCCACCCCCACGCCTCCGCCTCCGCCGGCCCCGACACCCACCCCCACGCCAAAGCCGACCCCCACCCCCACCCCGACCGTGCGCCCGACGCCTCCGCCCCCGCCGCATCCGACACCGCCGGCGCCGTCCCCGACCCGCAAAGCACTTCCGCCCGTGCCCAAACCGGCGCAACTCGCGCGTCCGGGAGTCAAGACCCCCCTGTTCCTCCTCGTCATGATGATGCCGGCCGCCGGCGCCGCCGCGGTGCTCGCGGCACGCCGGAAATAGACCCGCGGGAGAGCGGCGAATGTCGAATGTGATCGGTGGTCTGATCGTCGTGGCCGTGGCAGGCCTGATCGGTGCGGTGGGCCTGCTGGTGCGGGTGCGCGTGTTCCCGGGGAAGGAGGACGAGGAGCGCGAGGACGTGGCCGGCTACGTGACCATGATGGTCGGCGTCATGTTCGCGCTGATCCTGGCCCTGGCGCTGGTGTCGGTGTGGGAGGACAAGGACAGCGCCGAGGGCCACGTCGCGGCCGAGGCGAGCAGTCTGCACGAGGTCTACCTGCTGGGTGCCTCGATGCTGCCCGCCGACCAGCTGCGGATCCAGGAGGCGGCCGACGCCTACGCCGGCTACGTCGTGCACACCGAGTTCCCGGCCATGCGCGCGCACAAGGAGATCGGCGACACCGGCTGGCAGCTGTTCACCAATCTGCGCACGGCGTTCCTGAACTCCGACGTCGCCACCCCCGCCCGGCAGGCCGTGCTCTCGGACGCGACGACGCAACTCAGCAACCTGTCCGACGCACGCCGCGGACGTCTGGACGACGCCGACAAACGCATGCCGTCGGTGCTGTGGATCGGGCTCCTCCTCGGCGGCGTGCTGACCGTCGCGCTCACGTTCATCTACGGGATCGAACAACGCTTCACCCACATCGGGATGGTGATGGGGCTGGCCGCGCTGATCGGGTTCATGCTGATCCTGATCTACAACCTGGACAACCCCTTCAATCAGGGGACCGGGGCCGATTCCGTCCCCTTCACCAGGTACTTCCCCTGAGTGCCGGCGGTATCAGAGCTCGATGACATCAGGGCCCGGTGACGGAACCAGGTCAACTGTCCCAGTCGATTGTTCGGAAACCCTTCCGCAACGTGTTACTCGGTAGTAGCGTGCGCCGCGCCACCCATCCCGGAAGGAGACCGAGCATGCACATCCGTGCCCGAACGATGGCCGCGGCGGTGACCGCGCTGGTAGTCGGCGGTGCCCTCGCGGTGCCCGCGGTGACGGCCTCGGCCGCCTCCGCGGGAGCGCTCAAGGCCAGGACGGCGGCCGCCGTCCCGGCCTCCGGCGCCGCCGACTACTGCCTCGGCCAGTGCAACGACATCCTGCCGCCCGGCGAGAACGGCAGCGCCACGACCGCGCAGATCCTGTGGTTCAAGGCCACCGGCAACCGCCCGGCCAACACCGACGACCAGCTCGGCAAGTACGCGAGCCTGGTCGACGGCTACACCGGCCTGACCAACGGGACGCTGGGGAACTTCTTCGACAGCTCCTCCTTCGGCGTCCCGGCCAACCAGGTGTCCAGCACCACCGACCCCGGCGGGCGCAGCGACGTCACCATCACCCGCGACCAGCAGGACATCCCGCACATCTACGGCACCACCCGCTCCGGCGCCGAATACGGGGCCGGATACGCCGCGGGCCAGGACCGGCTGTGGATGATGGACGTCTTCCGGCACGTCGGCCGCGGCGAGCTGAGCGGCTTCGCCGGCGGCGCGGCCGGCAACCGCCAGCTGGAACAGCAGTTCTACCTCAACGGCGCCTACACCGAATCCGATCTTCAGGCGCAGGTCGACCGCGTGAAGAACAGCGGTCCGCGCGGCGCGCAGGCCTACCAGGACATGACCGACTACCTGGCCGGCCTGAACCAGTACATCGCCGACGTGAAGGCCGGCGACGACTTCCCGGGCGAGTACGACCTCACCGGCAACGCCAACATCCTCACGGGCGACGGCATCCAGAACTTCCAGCCCACCGACCTGGTGGCGATCGGTTCGGTCGTCGGCGCGCTGTTCGGCGCCGGCGGCGGCAACCAGGTCGCCTCGGCGCTGGTGAAGGAAGCCGCGGAGGCCAAGTACGGCGTGACCCAGGGCGACCAGGTGTGGAACTCCTTCCGTGAGGAGAACGACCCCGAGGCGAACCTGACCCTGCACGACGGCCAGTCGTTCCCCTTCAACGGCAGCCCGGCGAACCCCTCCGGCGTGGCCATGCCCGACCCGGGCTCGGTGACGCCCCAGCAGGTCGTCTTCGACCCGACCGGTTCGGCCGCTTCCAGCACCACGGCGCAGACCGCGAAGGCGCCGGCGGTCCCGACCACCGCCACCGGCCAAGCCGCCGCCAAGTCTGCGACGTCCACCGCGAACCTGAAGGCGGATCCCGCGCTGGCCAAGGCGAAGAACTCGATGGCGAACGGCGTGCTGCCGGCCGGGCTGTTCCAGACCAAGCGCGGCATGTCCAACGCGCTCGTGGTCTCCGGCCAGTACACCGATACCGGGAACCCGGTCGCGGTCTTCGGCCCGCAGACCGGTTACTTCGCCCCGCAGCTGCTGATGCTCGAGGAGATTCAGGCCCCTGGTATCAGTGCCGAAGGCGCCGCCTTCGCCGGCCTGAACTTCTACGTCGAGCTCGGCCGCGGCGCCGACTACTCCTGGAGCGCCACCTCGGCCGGCCAGGACATCATCGACACCTTCGCCGTCCAGCTGTGCAACACCGACGGCACGCCGGCCACCAAGGACTCCAACGCCTACCTGTACAACGGCGTCTGCACGCCGATGCAGCAGATCGAGCGCGACGACTCCTGGAGCCCGACCGTCGCCGACGGCACAGCGGCCGGGTCGTACAAACTCATCGCGTTCAGAACCAACTTCGGCATCGTGCAAGCGCGCGCCACGGTCGGCGGTCAACCAGTCGCCTACACGCAGCTGCGCTCCACGTACCAACACGAGGTCGACACCATCATCGGCTTCCAGATGTTCAACGACCCGAGTGTGGTGACCGGCCCGGCCGGCTTCCAGCAGGCGGCCTCGAACATCACCTACACGTTCAACTGGTTCTACGTCGACTCCCAGCACACCGCCTACTACAACTCGGGCCTGAACCCGACGCGCCCGGCCACCGACGACCCGAACCTGCCGATCACCGCCGACGCCGCGCACCAGTGGCTGAACTGGGATCCGAGCACGAATACGGTCGCCAACACGCCGTTCTCCTCGCATCCGAACTCCATCGACCAGGACTACTACGAGTCCTGGAACAACAAGATCGCCCAGAACTACACCACCTCCGGCTTCGGCGACGGCTCGATCTACCGCAGCAACCTGCTCGACGAGCGGATCAAGGGCCTGATCACCTCCGGCACCAAGGTCACCCGGGCCAACCTGACCCAGGCGATGGAGGACGCGGCCGTCACCGACCTGCGCGGTGAGAAGCTGCTGCCGGAGCTGCTGCAGGTGATCGGCACCCCGACCGACCCGACGCAGGCCGCGGCCGTGAACGAGCTGAAGACCTGGCTCGCCGACGGCGCCAAGCGCAAGGAGACCTCGGCCGGCAGCAAGACCTACGCCGACTCCGACGCCATCCGCATCATGGACGCCTGGTGGCCGCTGCTGGTGCAGGCCGAGTTCCAGCCCGGCATGGGCACCGACCTGTACTCGGCGATGACCGGTGTGCTCTCCGTCGACGACTCGCCGTACGGCGGCTCGGAGGCCGGCGTGTCGCACAAGGGCTCGTCGTTCCAGTCCGGCTGGTACTCCTACGTCGACAAGGACCTGCGCTCGGTCCTCGGCGAGCAGGTCTCCGGCCCGCTGGCGCAGACCTACTGCGGCGCCGGCAACCTGGCGAACTGCCGCTCGGCGCTGCTGTCGGCGCTGTCCGCGGCGGCCGCCACCCCGGCGAGCACCGTCTACCCGGCCGACTCCGTCTGCTCCGCCGGCGACCAGTGGTGCGCCGACTCCATCCAGCAGCACCCGCTGGGCGGCATCACCGACGCGCAGAGCAACTGGCAGAACCGGCCGACGTTCCAGCAGGTCGTGCAGTATCCGTCGCACCGCGGCGCGAACGTCGCCGACCTGGCGGCGTCCGGCACCGCCTCGGCGTCCAGTTCCCAGTCGGGCTACCCGGCGCAGAACGCGGTCACCGGCAACGGCGCCAACCGCTGGGCCAGCAACTGGGACGACAACGAGTGGCTGCAGGTGGACCTCGGCTCGGTGCACCAGGTCGGACGCGTGATCCTGAACTGGGAGAGCGCCTACGGCAAGGCGTACAACATCGAGGTCTCCACCGACGGCAAGACCTGGCACACGGTCTACTCCACCACCGCCGGCCTCGGCGGCCAGGAAGTGGACGCGTTCCCGGTCACCCAGGCCCGATACGTCCGGATGCAGGGCGTCCAGCGCGCCACCGGATGGGGCTACTCTCTGTACCAATTCCAGGTCTATGCCCAGTAGAAAACCTGCCCAGTAGACCCACGTACCAGCACAACTGACACCCCACACAGCCTCGCCCGGACCGCGACGCGGTCCGGGCGAGGCCGATCGGGGCGGTCGACAGCACGAGCACGAGCAAGAGCAAGAGCACGAGTTTGGGGATGATCAGCGGATGCCGCGTATAGCCGTCGACGAACGCCGGGAACTGCTCGTCGAGGCGGCGATTCGGGTGATGGTGCGCGACGGCGTGGCCAAGGCCACCACGCGGTCGATCGTCGCCGAGGCCGGCATGGCGCTGGCCGCGTTCCACTACAGCTTCCGCTCCAAGCAGGAACTGCTGGAGAACGTTATCGAGACCATCACCGCGCACACCCTCGACCTCGCCGTCGAGGTGCTCGGCGGCGACGGAAGCGCCGAGGACAAGGTGCGCTCGGCCCTGGACACGTACTGGCACCACGTGATCGCCAACCCGGGCGAGCACCGCGTCACCTACGAGCTGACGCAGTACGCCCTGCGCCATCCAGGCCTGGCGACCATCGCCAGGCGGCAGTACGAGGCCTACATCGCCGCCGCGTCCACACTGATCGAATCCCTCGGCGTGGCCTGGAAGGCCCCGACCCCGGTGGTCGCGCGCTACCTGATCTCGGTCATGGACGGTATGACGCTGTTGTGGCTGAACGAGGGCGACGACGCCTCCTGCCGGGCGGCGCTGGACCTAGCCGGCGATCATTTGGTGAGTCTAATCGACGCCGGGGCGCGGAACGGTGCGGCCGGGGCTGGCGCAAAGGAAGCGCAGCCGGAGGGCGACAGGACTCTGCCATCCACTCTTTGATATCGTCGCGCCGGTGGGGTGGACGCTTCGAGACCTGATACTCACCGACCCACTGCTGCGCATGTACTGCGCCGTCCCCGACGGCGGCTCGGTCTGGCCGCCGCACCCCGGCTTCCCGGAGGGCACCCGCGCGCTGCCGATGGACCGCACCGGCCCGCACACGCTGTGGCAGGCGGCGGAGTACGTGATGCGGCCGCTGGCCATCGTGGCGCGCGCCGCGGGGGAGTACGGCGCGGTCGTCGACCTTGACCCGGCCCGCTTCACGATCGAGGTGGACCGCGCCGGGCGGCCGACGGGGCGCGTGGTCGCGGAGCTGCTGCCCGACGCGGACGGCGACGCCAGCCTGCCGGACTGGCTGCTGGCCCGCTGTGTCGGACGCCTGGCCGACCGGTGCGTCACCGGCGGGCAGGAGGTGCGGGCCTGGCTGCGCGCGGTCGCCGACCACGAACTGGACGAAACCGTGGAGCGGCCGGAGGCGGGAACGGTGTCGAACACCCGCTCCATCTCCCAGCTCCGGCTCTCGGAGCTTTCGTCCCGGCCGACGGCGTCCTCGCACGCGGTGTGGCTCACCACGGCACAGACGAAGCGGCTGACCGGACAGCTGGTGCGGGCGGCGGTCCGGTCGGGGGAGCAGACCGCCGAGCGCGTGACACAGTGGGGCCGGACGCTGCCGGACATCGGCGACGAGGAACGGATCGCGCGGCTCATCCACAGGATCCTGTCCCGCAAGCAGTTCCGCCGCGGGTCCATGGAGGGCTACCCGGCGGCTCGCGCCATCCAGGACATGCTGCCCGCGATCAAGGCCGGCGAGCCGATCCACGCGGTGCTTCCAGCCTTCCCGGTGAAGCAGGCGGACAGCGGCCTCAAGGCGTTCGGGGCGCTGCCGGACTTCGCCGAGTTCGCGTTTCTGGTGCGGCTGAAGGAGCTGCACGCCGCGGTGTCGCGGATCTACGAGCCCGGCTTGCGGGTCACTCTGGTCTCCGACGCCCAGCACTACCGGGCGCGCCCGGTGGAGCAGGCGAGGGCTTATGCCGAGAAGATCAGCGAGTACATCAGGTTGGCCGAGGCATCGGACTTCCTCGAACTGCGCGACATCGACGACATGCAGCCCGCGACGGAGCGCCCCAACCGGTTGGCGGCACATATACGGGCCCTGACGGAGGCTTTCGGCGGGCTCGACATCGCGACGGATCCGGTGGGGACGTTGCGGCGATCGGTGTTGTTCGACCCCGCTGGGCTCGCCGCCTCCGCCGGCCAAGCTGCTAGCCAAGCTGCTAGCCAAGCCGCTGGACTCGTGGCGCAGGCCGCACGCGCCAAGTTGGCCGCGCTCGCCGATCTGGCCGCGGCCACCGGCTCCGACACGCTGGTCGTCCTGGCTGACCTGGCCGCGTTCGCCGGCTCCGCGATCCTTGCGAGTTCCACCGCTTCGGCTGGCGCTGCTGGTTCGGGCGCTGCCGCTTCGGCTGATGCTGCTGGATTGGCCGCTGGCCCATCGGCTGGTGCTGCTGGTTCGGGCCGCGCTGCTGGATCGGCCGGCCCCACCGCACTCGCCGGTCTTGCAGCGTCCGGCTCGGGCGTCGCAGCCCTCTTCAGTTCCCTGATCCACTCCGTCCCCGTCCCACTCCCCGACGGCGCCGACCGCAGCGACTGGTCTGCCCGCGTCTACGCCGATGTGTACCGCACCGGCGACTCGGTGCCCCCGACCCTGGCCGCCGCCCGCAGCGCGGTCCTGCGTGCCGCGTGGGAGGCCGCGATCCGGTATGTCGCGGTGTTGCGTACCGACCAGGAGTTGGGCCACGACCAACTGCCCGGCGCCCACCTCCACCTCACCGCCGCCACTCCCGGCCCCGGCCAGTGCGGCTTCGCGGGTCTTGGCGGCTCCGCGCTCCTGCCGTGGCACGGCACCGCCGCCGTCGACCGGTACGGCGTGGTCTCCACCGACTTCGCCATCAGCCTGCTGGACCGTGCTTTCGTGCCGGTCTACGCGGACGCGCTCGGCGACAGTCAGCCATGGTTCATGGCGCCGATCTGCGCGACCGACGTGGCGAACACCGGGCCGGCGCGGCTGTCCGACGCGTTCCTCGACGGGGTGCGGCTACGGCGCCACTAGATGCGCGTCACGCTGTCACAGGGCTCATATAGCGTCCTGCGCCATGACACACGATGCATCAGCGTGGCGGCAGGTGCTCACCGAGGGCTTCAGCGCGTTTCTGGACCGTCCGCTGAGCGAATACGACCCGGACGCCTCCTACGGCGCGTACTACTGGGCCGGTAATTTCCTCACCGAGATCGGCTTCGCCGGCGATGCCAGGTGGGTGGATCCCGAGGCGCTGGCCGGGCGACTCCTCATCGAGGACGAGAACATCGTTATGTACGACGTCGGCGAAGTTCCGCCGCGCTTCGACGCCGGCGCGTCGGTTTTCGTGTTCGAGGACGAGTCGGCGCTGCCGGCCGAGTTCGCCACCGAGCTGAGCACCGCAGCCTTCCCCTCCAGCAAGCCGGGGGAGCGGCTGGTGCTGGGCCGAGAGCTCGGCACGTTGCTGGCCCGGCATTCGGTGGACCTGGCCGACGAGGCCTTTGCGGGAGCCTGGTCCGTGCTCTACCCGCGCATCGCCTCGGACGGCACGCTGGTCGACGCCCTGCGTGTGGCCGCCGCCGTCGGTGTCGATGATGGTCCCGACAGCCTCATCGACTTCGACGGCGAGCCCGACGAGCACTGGGAGGCGAGCCTCTCCGGCGTCGCGCACCCGGGGCTGCGTGCCCACCTGAGTTTCGGCTGCCAGGACGCCGGCGAGGCATCGTTGCGTCGCGTCGCAGACGACGAACTCAGCTTCTGGGGTCTGGCCGGCGAGGGCTGTTCGATGGTCGTCGCCTGGGACGAGACCGAGAACCAGGTCGAGGTGGCCGTGTTCCGACTGGCCGGCGCGCTCGGCTGAGTCCGGCCGAGCGCGGCCGAGCGCGACCGACCGCGCCGCCGCCAGCTGCATTCAGTCGCCTCCAGCTGCCTTCAGCCGCCTTCAGTCGACGTCCGCAGGGCCGATCTCCAGCGAAAGATGCGCGAGATCGTCCGGCGGCGTGGTCGTGAACGACCAGACCGGACCCGCGATCCCGTCGGCCACGGCGGCCGGGGCGTCGGTGAGGTTCATGCGTTCCCGCAGGCGGCCGTAGAAGTTAGTGGGTCCCAGACGTACCGCTCTGAGCCGACGCTGCGCCGCGTAGACCCCGATCCAGTCGTTCGGCTCGAGCAGCCCGCGCAACTGGCCGTCGATGCTCACCGCGGCGCTGCCGGAACGCTCCAGCAGCCGCAGGCCGATCGGCTCGTCGGGAGCGACGACCACCGACCGGTCGAACGCCATGTGCGGCGCGACGGGCGTGAACACGATCGCCTCGGCCCGCGGAGAGACGATCGGACCGCCGGCGGCGAAGCTGTACGCGGTCGATCCGGTCGGCGTGGCCACCACCAGCGCGTCGGAGGAGTACGAGGCGAGCAGGTGGCCCGCGACGTAGACGCCGACCGAGATCTGGTGATCGCGGGACAGCTTCTCCAGCACGATGTCGTTGACCCCGGTGACGTTGAGCGGGATGCCCCACTCGTCGCAGGCGATTCCGTCGGTGCGGACCTTCGGTACCGGCAGCAGCTGGCCCCGGCCGTAGACGGACGCCCAGTGCTCCAGGTCCTCCGGCAGCTCCAGCTGCCGTGAGACCCGCAGGGTCAGCAGCATGCGGCTGTCGATGGTGATCTGCCGGGTCCACACGGCGTCGAGGGCCGAGGTGATCTCGGCGATCGGCACCTCCGTCAGGAAGCCCACGCGTCCCAGATCGATGCCCAGGAGCAGGGCGTCGTTCGCCGCGGCCAGCCGCGCCCCGCGCAGGAACGTGCCGTCCCCGCCCAGCGTCACGATCAGGTCGGGGTTGCCCGCGGCCTCGACCTCCTCGCGCGCGTTGCGCCGCGGGCCGTGCCAGACATCGATATCGGTGCAGGCGACACCGTGCGCGGCACACCACTCGCGCACACGTTCGGACGCGGCCGCCGCCTCCGCCCGTCCGCCGTGCACGACGAGGCCGACTCGTTCCACCGTCATCCCAGACTCCCAGCTGCTTGTCACTGTCGCACTGTTTGTCTCTGTGCAGGCCGAGTGTGCCAGAGCCGGCTCGCTGTAGCGCTGCGGCGCCACGAGACGGCGACATTCGACGATGGCCCCCGCCACGCCGCGCCGTAGCCGCTGACATACATGTGTTCGATGTCGCACCTACACCGGCGGGAACTCCGGCGGCCAGACCGACACGGTCGGGGTGAACCTACCCACGCTCACCCAACGCCTGCCGGGCGACCAGCGAAGCATGCAGCTCCCCCAAGTCCTCGGTGCGGTGCGCCGACAGCCCTGTCAGCTCACTGATACGCCGCAGCCGGTAGTCGACAGTGTTGGGATGGACGTGCAGCGCGTGCGCCGCCGCCCGGCGGTCCCGGTCCACGCGCAGGTACGTGTGCAGCGTGCTCAGCAGCTCCGGCTTCCCCGCCAGCGGCTCCAGCCGGGCGGCCAGCGCCGGCAGGGCCGGTGAGGGGCGGCTGAGCTGGTAGTCGAGCAGGACGTCCGCCAGGCGGTACAGGCCCGGTGGGCGGCCGGTGGCGCGCGCCAGGTCGACGATCTCCGCGGTGTGCGTGACCGCCGCGGGGATCTCGGCGGCGTCGGCGATGGCGACCGCCGCCGTCACCGGGGTTCCGGCCCCCTCGGCGGCGTTCGCTATCAGGGTTCGTAGTGCGGTGTGGTCCGGGGCGGGGTCGTCCTCGTCGAGGGGCATCAGGACCGTGCCGCGGTCGGAGCGGAACGCGGTCAGGCACGGCTGGGAGGCGAACGCGTCCAGGGCCTCGCGTACCCTACGGATCTTCCTTCGTGCCGCGACTCCCGGGGCGGCGGCGTCCTCGTCGGGGTGGCGTTCGAGGTGCAGGGTCAGTACCGCGTAACGCGGCGCCGCGCGTACCGTTCCGTCCGGCTCCGTGCCGGACAGTAACGCCGCCATCAACGCGTGCCGGCCGCCGTGTTCCTCGCTGTCGATGGTTCGGCGCGTGGCCAGATAGCTCTCCGTGACTGAGCACAGGATGCGGCGCTGGACCTCCAGCAGTATGTCGAGGACCGCACGCAGGTCGGCGTGGTCGGCGCCGGTGGCTCCGGCGGACACCTGGGACCACACCATCGAGATGCCGAGCTGGTAGGCCGCGAGGATCGCGTCCAGCGGCACGCCTTCCTCGGCCCGGCGTTGCGCGGAGCGCCTTTGGGCGGCCAGTTCAGTGTCGTCCGGGGCCCGGCGCGCCTCGATGGCGTCGGCGAACATGCGCACCGAGTGCTGCACGATCTCGGCGATGTCGCCCGCGACCTCCTCGCCGGGCAGGCGCGCGTAGACCGGCAACTCGTCGAGCAGGCGGGCCAGGACGCGGCGGGACAGGTCCGGGGCCAGGGCCCGCAGGCCCGCGGCGACCGGGCGGCCGGCGATCCGCAGTGGTTCGGGCGGCGGCACACCTGTCGGCGGGCGTTCATCCGGAGCGCCTTGACGCCCGCCGGGATCCTCAACGCCGTTGTGACGCGTCACAGAATCCACCGCCGAAGTCTGGGTTACCGTCCAGTTAATCAGTGCCCGAAGAGTCTGCATGATGACAGGCGACAGCGTCCATCCGCCTAGCGTGCGAGGAGCCCCACCGTGAAAGCGTCACGCACCGTCAAGGCCGCCGCGGGGCTGTGCGCCCTGCTCGGCGCCGCCTCCCTCACCCTGGCGACGTCGGCGACCGCCCGGGCCGCCGCGACCCCGCAGGTCTACGTCGCCCTCGGCGACTCGATGGCTTCCGGACCGCTGATCCCGGACCCGACCGGGGAGCTGGCGTGCGCCCGGTCCACCCACAACTACGCCCACGACATGGCCGCCGCGCTCGGCATCCCGGTGCTGCGCGACGTCACCTGCAGCGGCGCCAGCACCTTCCACATGACCAACCCGCAGCCGCTGTCGATCGCCGGGGTGTCCGCCGGCACCGCGCCGCCGCAGTTCGACGCCCTCACCCCCGACACCACACTGGTCACGCTCACCATCGGCGGCAACGACGTCGGGCTGGTCGGGGTCGCCCAGGCCTGCGAGCAGCTGAACCCCTTCGCCGCGCCGTGCAAGGGCAAGTACGTGGTCGACGGCGTCGACTCGGTGGCCGCCCGCAGCGACGCCTTCGGGCCGAAGCTGGCCGCCGTCCTGGCCGGGATCCACCAGCGCTCGCCGCAGGCCCGGGTCCTGGTGACCGGATACGGGCTCTACATCAAGGCCGGCGGCTGCTGGCCGACCGAGCCCCTCCTGGGCTCGGACGCCACCTGGCTGCAGAGCGAGGTCGACTACCTGAACGGCGTCATCGCCGGCACGGCGGCGGCCAACGGCGCGACGTACGTCGACGTGCGCACCCCCAGCGCCGGCCACGACTCCTGCCAGGGCGAGAGCTCACGCTGGGTCGAGGGCTACGTCCCGCTGTCCCTGGCCGCGCCGCTGCACCCGAACGAGGCCGGCGAGGCGGCGTACGCGCGGATCGTCGGCGCCGTGGTCGCGAACGGCTGAGACCGGCCATGCGTGTGCGTTCCCTGATGAGGTCGGCGGCGGGCCGGGTGTCCGCCGTCGGCCTCGCGGTCGTGCTGGCCGCCGGGCTCACTTCGCCGGCCCAGGCGGACAATTCCGCGCCGTCGCCCGCGCACACCGGCTGCGACCCCATCGCCGGAACCGCGTGCCTGCTCCCGTTCCCCGACGACTGGTACACCCGTCCTGACCGGACGACGCCTACCGGCCGCCGCGTGCACTTCTCGGCCGCCGATCTGCCGGCCAGCAGCCTCGCCGGCGCCACCGACCCGACCGCCTGGAACCGCCTGGACGGCTTCTCCCCGGGCTCGGCGCTGCTGCTGACGGTTCCCGGTCTGGACCCGGCCGCCAGCGGCCTGGCCCCGGTCACCGACATCGGCCGCTCGCTCGCCCCCGACGCCCCGATCGTCATCGTCGACGAGACCACCGGCGCCCGCTGGCCCTACTGGGCCGAACTCGACGCCAACGACCCGTGGCACCGCACGCTGCTCGTCCACCCGGCTCGCGACTTCCTCGACGGCCACCGCTACGCGGTCGCCATCAGAGGCCTGCGAACCACCTCCGGCGCCGCGATCCCGGCCCCGGCGCCGTTCGCCCGGATCCTCGACCACCGCCTGCCGCGCCGCGATCCATTGTGGGAGCGCCAGCAAGAACTCAAGCCGGTCTTCCGGACACTCGCCCGCAGCGGCGTCCGCACCTCAGGGCTTTACCTCGCCTGGGACTTCACCGTCGCCAGCACCGCGAGCCTGACCGGCGACCTCACCTCGATCCGGGACGACGCCTTCGCCAAGCTCGGAACGGCCGCGCCGACCTACACCGTCACCTCCGTGACCGACCCGACCCCGGCTCAGGACCCGGATATAGCCCGCGTCGTCGAGGGCACGATCGAAGTCCCCAGCTACCTGTCCCAGCCCGGCGGCCCCACCGGTTCGGTCTTCAACCGTGGCCCGCACGGCCGACCGTCCCAACTCCCCGGCAACCTCCAGACCGCCGATTTCCGCTGCGAGATACCACGGTCGGCGTGGTCGAAGCCGTCCCAAGCGGCGCTCTACGGCCATGGCCTGCTGGGCAGCCGGGACGAGGTCGGCGCGGCCAATGTGCGGGCGATGGCCGGCGAGCACGACTTCACCTTCTGCGCCACCGACTGGATCGGGATGGCCGCAGGGGATCAGAACACTGTCGTGTCCGCGTTGGAAAACCTGAGCGCGTTCCCCGAAGTCACCGAGCGCACCCAGCAAGGCGTCCTGAACGCCTTGTTCCTCGGCCGCGATCTCGTCGACCCGGCCGGCTTCGCCGCGTCCCCGGCCTTCCGGACCGCCGACGGCCGTCCGCTGCTCGACCCGCGTGCCGGCGTCGTCTACGACGGCAACAGCCAGGGCGGCATCCTCGGCGGCGTGCTGGTCGCGGTCTCGCCGGACGTGAAGCGCGGGGTCCTGGGCGTGACCGCGATGGACTACAGCATCCTGCTGAACCGGTCCGTCGACTTCGCCGCCCTGCAGCCCGCCCTCGACGCGGGCTACCCGGACAAACTCCAGCAGCAAGTGGTGTTCCAGCTGATGCAGATGCTGTGGGACCACGCCGAGACCGACGGCTACGCCGAGCACCTCACCGACGGCCACCAGGTCCTGATGGATGTCGCGTTCGGCGACCACCAGGTGGCGAATGTCGCCGCCGACGTCGAGGCCCGCACCATCGGCGCGCGGCTGCACGTCCCCGCGCTGGCCGCCGGCCGCTCGCCGGACACCGTCCCGTACTGGGGCATCGCGCCGCTGCCCGGCCCCGGCCACACCTATGCCTACCGCGGCTCGGCGATGGTGGTCTGGGACAGCGGCACGCCCCCGGCGCCGCTGACGAACACCGCCCCGGCCGGCCCGCGGTACGGCCACGATCCGCACGAGGATCCCCGGAACTCGCCGGCGGTACGGCTTCAGAAAGCCGTGTTCCTCACCACCGGTGTGGTCATCGACGTCTGCGGCGGTGCGCCGTGCACCGAGCCGCCGGCGTCGTGACAGCCAGCACCTCTCGCAGTCCCCTGAGAAAGGACGCCCCTGTCATGAAGCATCGTCTGCGGCATCACCGGAGGAGCCGGTGGCCGTGGCGCGTCGCCGTGACCGCCGCGCTGCTCGCCCTGCTTCCCCTGGCCGACACGTCGGCGGCGGGCTGGACCCGGCTGCCGTCCTACCAGACCTGGACGCTGGTGACCGCGCTGGAACGCGGCCAGGGCGTCTCGACCGACGGCACCTACTACTTCTTCTCCGGCACCTACTCCCTCGACAAGGCCACGGTTAACGGGATCAACGACGTCACCTCGAACGCGACGGCCATCCCGTCCCAGCTCTCCTCCCAATACGGCTCCAACCACATCGGCGACAACGACTACTACGGCGGCTACGTCGTCGCCCCCATAGAGGACGGCAGCAACTACCAGCACCCGCTGCTGGCGCTGTTCAACGCCTCGGACCTGAGCTACACCGGCCGCTACGTGCAGCTGCCGCTGAACCTGATGCCCGGCGGCGTCCCCTGGGTCGCCGTGGACGCCGCGGCCGGCCTGGTCTACACCGCGCCCTGGAACCAGAGCACCACCGACGGCAGCAACCACCTGGTGGTCTACAGCCTCCACGACCTGCTGACCCTGCCCGCCGGCGCGGCGCTCCCGGTGCTGCGCACCGTGGCGCTCCCGCAGCCGCTGAGCCGGATCCAGGGCGCGAAGATGTGGCGCGGCCAGCTGTGGGCCTCGGCGGACATCGCCGGCAACAAGTCGGTCTGGACGATCGATCCGACCACCGGCGCCGTCGCCGAGCAGTTCACCCAGGACGTGCAGCCCAACGACGAGGTCGAGGGCCTGGTGGCGCTGGACCTCGGGTCCGGCGGCGGACAGCTGCACATTCTGAACGTCGGGTCCGGATGGAAGTCGATCTTCTTGTACTTCCAGCACTACGCGTTGAACTGACGCAACTGACGCAACTGACGCCTGTGAGGCCATGGCGGCGGGGTGGGCCCAGTACCCTGAGCCCCGCCGCCGTGTACGGGATTCAGGCCATTGGGGGAAACGTGACTGCATTCGGCCGACGCGCACAAGCGGGAGCAGCGGCTCTCGGACTGACGGCGGCGATCGCGGTCAGCGGATGCAGCAGCGGCGGCGAGGTGTCGGCTCGTCACCTTCACCTTCGCAGCCTCGGGAACGACACCTGACACCTTGAACCACGTGGTGTCCATCATCAAGACGCGCATTCAAGCGGCGAAGCTGAGCAGTACCACGGTCGATTCCTGGTGCTGGACTGCAAGGGGACGCCGCCCGGCGAGGACCAGGCCGGCGCGCAGATCGCCGCCTGTCAGAGCGACGGCTCGCAGAAGTTCGTGCTGGACGCCACGGTCGTCAGCGGGACGTCGGTCACCGCGGCGAGCGCGGCGAGCGCTTCCTCCGGAGGCTGGCAGGTGAACGTCACATTCAGCAGCCAGGGCGCGGCGCAGTTCGGCCAGCTGACCACGCGGCTGGCCGGGACCGGGCAGGCGGTCGCGATCACCCTGGACGGGGTCGTCTATTCGGCGCCCTCGATCCAGGAGCCCATCACCGGCGGCGCCATGGAGATCTCCGGCCAGTTCACCCAGTCCACGGCGCAGAGCCTGGCCGCGGTTCTGCAAAGCGGAGCGCTGGCGGTGGAACTGGTTGCCACGGAGATCGGCACCGCGAGCTAGAGCGAGCCGACAGCCGCGTACCCGTTGGCCTCGGACGCCACCTGCGCTTGACTCGAACCATGACCGAATCAGAGATCTGGTTTCAGGACCCGTACACCGCCTTCGCCGAGGAACGCCGAAACGCGGGGCCGGCGTTCGTGCCGGCGCTCGGCGCGTGGGTGGTCGCGCGGCACGAGGACGTGCTGGACGTCCTGCGGCGCGCCGAGGAGTTCTCCTCGGCCAACACCCTGCCGCGCGACGACATGCTGCCGCCGGCGGTGCGGGCCGAGCTGGCCGACAGCATCGGCGGGCGGCCGGTCGTGGTGAACTCCGACGGCGCCGCGCACCGCCGGTATCGGGCGCCGTTGCTCGCCGGCTTGACGCCCGCGCGCGTCGAGCAGGTCGTGCCGTTCATCGAGGAGCGCGCGGAGACGTTGGTCGAGGGGTTCGCCGGCGACGGCCGGGTCGAGTTCGTCGGCGGCTACTCCTCGGCGCTGGCCAGTGAGACGATCGGCCGGCTGATCGGCCTGGCGCCCGAGGACGTCGCCAAGGCGGTGTACGGCACCACGCAGGCCCTGGTCATGTACTTCTTCCCGGTCGGCGACGAGCAGAAGGCGCAGGCCGCGCGGAAGTTCGCCGAGATGCGGGCGATGATCGACGACCAGGTCCGTGCCCGGCGCGCCGAGCCGCGCGACGACCTGTGCGGCGCGCTGGTCGCGGCGCTGGCCCCGGACGGCGGAGAGCTGACCCTCGACCAGCGCCACGAGGTGGCCTCGAACGTGCTGAACCTGTTCATCGCCGGCTTCATCACCGCCACGCCGCTGCTCGGCACGATGGTTCTCAATCTCCTGCGACACCGGGAGCAGTGGGAGCTGCTGTGTACGAAGCCTGAGTTGATCCCGGCGGCAGTCGAGGAGGCGGTCCGCTATGACACCTCCATGCAGAGCGTCCGCCGCATCACGACCGCGCCGGTGACGCTGGCCGGCGTCGAGATCCCGGCCGGCGCGACGCTGCTGGTCGCCCTGGCCTCGGCGAACCGGGACGCGGCGGTTCACGAGCGGCCCGACATCTTCGACATCACCAGACCGGCCGGCACGGCAGCCGGAGCCGCAGCCGCCCGGCACCTCTCGTTCGGCCACGGCCCGCACGCGTGTGTCGGCGCGCAGCTGTTCCGCGAGGAGGCGCGGGCGACGCTGCGGGTCCTGACCGAACGCCTGCCGGACCTGCGGCTCGCGCCGCAGGAGGAGGGGACGATGGGCCGCAGCGCCGTGCCGCGTGACGGCTCGCTCCAGGAGCTGAATCTGATCTGGTGAGTGCGGTGGCGGAGCTACAGCCCGACCGACCCGCCTACAACCCGAGCGACTTGGCCACCACCGTCTTCATCACCTCGCTGGTGCCGCCGTAGATCCGGAACACGCGGTTGTCGGTGTAGAGCTTGGCGATCGGGAACTCCAGCATGTAGCCGTAGCCGCCGTGCAGTTGCAGGCACTTGTCGATGACCCGGCTGGCCATCTCCGTGGTGAACAGCTTCACCCCGGCGGCGTCGGCGACCGTCAGGTCCCCGGCCTCGTACAGGTCCATCGCGCGGTCGATCATCGTCTGGCCGGCGGTCACCTCGGCGGAGCACTCGGCGAGCACGAACTTCGTGTTCTGGAACGAGGCGACCGGCGTGCCGAAGACGTCGCGCTCCTTCGTGTAGGCGATCGCGAACTGGATCGCGGCGTCGGCGGCGGCGACGGCCGAGACCGCGATGCCCAGGCGCTCGGGGATCAGGTTGTGCGTCAGGTAGGAGAAGGCCTTGCCCTCCTGGCCGAGCAGGTCCTCCACCGGCACCCGCACGTCGGTGAAGGACAGCTCGGCGGTGTCGGAGGTGCGCAGGCCGATCTTCTCCAGCTTGCGGCCGACCGCGTAGCCCGGCGACTTGGCGTCCACGACCAGGATCGACAGGCCGGCGCGGCGGTCGTCCGGGTCGTGCGGCGCGGTGCGCGCCACCACCAGGACCCGGTCGGCCAGCACGCCGCCGGTGATGAAGGTCTTGGCACCGTTGAGGACGTAGTGCGTGCCGTCCTCGGACAGTTTCGCCGTGGTCTTGATGCCGGCCAGGTCGCTGCCGGTGCCCGGCTCGGTCATGGCGATCGCGGTCATCATCGCGCCGGAGACGAAGTCCGGGAGCCAGCGCCGCTTCTGCTCCTCGTTGGCGAACTCCATCAGGTACGGCAGCACCAGTCCGGTGTGCACCGAGGACCCGCCGAAGCCCACTCCGGCGCGCATCAGCTCCTCGGTGGTGACGGCCTGGTACTTGAAGCCGTTGGCCTCGCCCGCGCCGCCGTACTCCTCGGGCACCTCGATGCCGAAGATGCCGAGCTCGCCGAGCCGGTAGTAGAACTCGCGCGGGGCGTGCCCCTGCTTCTCCCATTCGGGGTAGACCGGGACGACCTCCTCGGCGATGAAGTCCCTGATCATCTCGCGGAAGGCCTCGTGGTCTTCGGTGTAAACGGAACGGCGCACGATGCGTGTCTCCTCCTGGGATCGGGTCCTGGCTCGGGCCGGGCGGCTCCCTTCAGCTTCGCGGTCGGGCTGCCGCGCGGCTAGTCGGAACTTCCGGCCGACTCCCAGGCTGTCCGGTTGCCGCCGAATACTCGCCGACGTATATTTGTTGACGAGTAATCGCACCGGTAATCGCACCGGATCCGCTCGAGACGAGGAAGCCGTGGCCGCCAAACGCAAGGTCGACAACCTGCTGGCGCTCGCCGTGCTGGCCACAGTGATCCAGCGGCCCATGCACCGCTACGAGATCGCCTCGCTGATCCGCGCCCACGGCAAGGACCAGCAGCTGGACGTGAAGTGGGGGTCGCTCTACACGGTCGTGCAGAACCTCGCCAAGCACGGGTTCCTGGAAGTCATCGGGACCAGCCGGCAGGGGGCGCGGCCGGAGCGGACCGTGTACCGCATCACCGAGGCCGGACGGCAGGAACTGGCGGACTGGACCCGCGAGCTGATCGGCACGCCCGCCCCGGAGCACACCCGCTTCGCCGCCGGGCTGTCGGTGCAGATGGTCCTGCCGCCGGACGAGGTCATCGACCTGCTGCGCAAGCGGCTCGCGGCGCTGGAGGAGGGGATCAGCGCACGCGAGGCCGCGCTGGCCGAGACGCTGGAGACCGTGCCGCGGCTGTTCCTGGTCGAGGACGAGTACGCGCTGGCGATGGTGCGGGCCGAGGCGGACTGGGTGCGCGGGATGCTGGCGGAGCTGACCTCCGGCACGTTCCCGGACCTGGACGCCTGGCACGGCTACCACGAAGGCGCCGGGCTGCCCCAGGAGATGCTCGACCTGCAGGAAAGGGGTGCGAGCCAGGACTGACCCACAACCCCGGCGGCGATGCGCCAACACCGCCGCCGGGATCTGCTCTCGAACCGACGTCCGCATGGACGGACCCCGGCCACGAGGTGCCGACCCCAGGATATCGGGGGGCCTTCCGGGCGTGACGTCGGCGCCGCGACTCGCGGCGGATCATCACGCACTGCGGAGGAAGAACCATGTCCACAGGACAGAACGTCCGAAAAGTCCGTACCGCCCTGGTCATCGGCGGCGGCATCGCCGGTCCGGTGACGGCCGCGGCGCTGGTCGAGGCCGGCATCCAGGCCACCGTGTACGAGGCCTATCCCGAACTCGGCGAGGGCATCGGCGGCGGTCTCGCCCTCGCCCCCAACGGCATGGCCGCCCTCGACCTCATCGGCGCCGCCGACGAGGTCCGGGCCATGGCCACCCCGATCGCCGGCACCCGGATGGCGGTCGACGGCAGACTCACCGAGCTGCCAGCCCTGTCCGGCGTCGAACCGCTGCGCATCGTCGGCCGCGGCGACCTGCACCGGGTGCTGCGCGACCGGGCGGCCGAGGCCGGCGTCCGGTTCGAGTACGGCAAGCGCCTCACCGGGGCCACCGAGACCGCCGACGGCGTCCAGGCCCGTTTCGCCGACGGCACCACCGCCACCGCCGACGTGCTGATCGGCGCCGACGGCGTCCGCTCGACGGTCAGGACCCTGATAGACCCGGCCGCACCCGGCGCCGACTACACCGGCCTGCTCAGCTTCCAGGGCTACGTCGACGCCGCGCCGGACCTCGACGCCGAACCCGGCGTCATGACCTTCGCCTTCGGCAAGCGCGCGTACTACCTGTACTGGAAACAGGCCGACGGCCGCATGACGTGGGGCGCGAACCTGCCCTCGAAGAAGTACCTGTCCCTGACCGAGGCGCGCGCGATCCCCGCCGACGAATGGCTGCACCGCCTGCGCCAGACCTACCGTGACGACAGCCCCGGCCGCCTGCTCGCCGAACGCACCACCGCCGACAACCTCGACGTCACCGGCGCCATCCACATCATGCCGCCGGTCCCGCACTGGCACACCGCCCGCATGGCCCTGGTCGGCGACGCGGTCCACGCCCCCTCGAACAGCACCGGCCAGGGTGCCTCCCTGGCCATCGAGAGCGCGCTGCAGCTGGCGCGCTGCCTGCGTGACATCGCCGACCCGGCCGAGGCCTTCGCCGCGTACGAGGCGCTGCGCCGCGACCGCGTCGAGCGCATCACCAAGCGCGGGGCCCGGACGAACCGGAAGAAGACGCCCGGGCCGATCGGGCGCAAGGCGATGCATCTGACGATGCCGCTGTTCTTCAAGCTGATGAACTTCGACAAGGTCATGGGATGGGAGCAGCGGTACCGGATCGAGTGGGAGACGCCGGTGCGGTGAGTTGTTCGCGGGGGCGGGCCTGAGCCGGTGCTAGTCAGGAATCTGCGTCACCGATCTCCTGACCGCCACATAGGTTCCGAGTGAAGCTGGATCGAAGGGGGCGCACGATGCGGCGGCCGGTGATCCGCCACCCGCCGCCGACCACCCGGCGCAGGTCCGGCAGCTGGACCAGCAGGACCAGGTCGCGGTGGTCGGCTCCGACGCAGTAGTCGTTGCGAGGCAGCGCAGCATCGGGCCGCGTCTGTTGGCCGGAACCCGTCAGATCCGCACGACCGTCAGTTCCGCACGGCCGTCAGATCCGCACGACCGTCTTGCCGCGCGCACCGCCGACGGCGTTGCGTGCCAACGCTTCGGGGATCTCGTCGAAGGCGATGGTCCGCTGGATCGGGACGGTGATCCGGCCCGAGACCGCCTCGTCGGTGATGCGGGTGAGCAGCCCGGGCTTGTCCTGCATCATGAAGTTGGTCACCGCGATCCGTTCTGAGGCCAGCAGTTCCGGCGCGGCGGTGAAGGTGATCGAGATCGCCGAGCCGCCGTCGCGCACCAGGGCCGAGTGCGTGGTGAAGCGGGGCTGGTCGCGGGTCAGGTCCAGGAGGGCGTCGACGCCGTCGGGGTGGGACTTGCGGACCAGTTCGGCGACGTCGTCGCTGCCGTGGTCGATGGTCTGCGACGCCCCGAGGCCGCGGATCCACGCGTCGGCGTCGGAGCGTGCCGTGGCGATGACCTCCGCCCCGCGTGCGGCGGCCAGCTGCACGGCGAGGACCCCGACGCCGCCGGTCGCGCCGACGATCAGGATCGAGCGGCCGGTGCCCAGGTCAAGTGCTTCGTCCAGTGCTTCCACGACGCCGAGTGCCGTCATGCCCGCGGTCGGGAGAGCGGCGGCGACGTCGGCCGAGAGGGCGTCCGGGGTGCGCAGCAGGGCGCCGTGGCTGGGGGACTGCGCGAGGACGGTGTACTCGGCGAACGTCCCCCGGCCCAAAGGGGCGTCCAGGAACTGGCCGTGCACGAGGTCTCCCGGCGCGAACCCGCGCACCGCGGCGCCGACCTCCACGACCCGCCCGGCGCCGTCCACGCCGAGCACCAGCGGCCGGGTCGTCGGCAGTGGCAACCCGCCGGCCGCGATGTCCAGGTCGATCGGATTCAGCGAGGCGGCGGTCACCGACACCAGGATCTCCTCCGGGCCGGGGCTCGGCACCGGGACGTCCGCCGGGCCGGGGGTCCCGCCGATATCGGGTACTGCGATGGCGCGCATGGCGACTCCTGTTCGTTGGGCCCGCCTGGGTGCCGGCGGATCCTCGATGCCCAGTCAATCCGGGGCGGGCCCGCCGCTGAAGGACCGTTTCGGTCGCTGTTGATACCCTGGAGGTATGAATGAGCTGGAGACGCGCCAGCTCCGGTACTTCGTCGCGGTGGCGGAGGAGCTGAACTTCGGGCGCGCGGCGGAGCGGCTGGGCATCGCGCAGCCGCCGCTGTCGCGGGCCATCCGCATGCTGGAGCGGCAACTCGGCGTCGCACTGCTGGAGCGCACGACGCGGCGGGTGCGACTGACGCCCTCCGGCGAAGTGCTGCTGCGCGACGCCCGCACCGCCCTGGACGCCGTCACCGCCGCGGCGCGGCGCGCGCGACATGCCGGCGAGACGACGCCGCAGCTGCGGGTCGCGCTGAAGGCGGACGTCGACGGCGGGCTCCTGCCGCGGATCCTGGAGGCGTACGCGGCGCAGCAGACCGGGCAGCCGGTGGCGCTGGTCCTGGGACGCTACGGCGAGCAGGCCGCGGCGTTGCTCGACGGACGCGCCGATGTCGGACTGCTGCTGGACCCGGCCGGCGCGCGGGGACTGGACTTCGAGCCGTTGCGGACCGAGCCGTTCCTGGTGGCGGTCGCGGCCACCGATCCGCTCGCGGGGAATTCAGAGGTCTGTCTCGCGGACCTGGCCGGGCGTACGATGCCCGGCGGCGAGCCCGCGGATCAGGGCCCTGTGTCGGAGGACCGGTGCCGCTTCATCCAGAGCGAACGATCTTCGGCTGCCTCCGACCTGCCCGAGATCTTCCGGCTCATCGAACTGGGCAGCATCGTCTGCTTCTTCCCGGTCTCGCTCACCGACCGGTATCCGCGCCCTGACATCGTCTACCTCCCGGTCAAGGACCTGCCGCCGGCCACCCTGGCGGTGGCCTGGCCGCAGGACTCGCGCTCCCCGGCGGTCGCGGCCTTCGTGCGTGCCGCCACGGCCACCGCTGCTGCTGCCGCCACCGCTGCTGCCGCCACCGCTGCCGGAGTCGCCGCCGCTCAGGGGTGATAGATCTCCTGCAACGCGGTGATCTGGTGCTGCGCGTCGTCCTGGTAGTAGAAGTACGGCGTGTTCACGACCTGGTGCGAGACGAGCCAGGCCGCGGCGACCGTCTGCAGGTTGTTGTCCGGCGCCAGGACCTGGATCTGCGCGCCGGCGGCGGCCGGGTAGGAGTCGGTGCGGGTCGGCGTGTAGTCGACGTCCTCGTCGTTGACCGGGTCCACCGTGCAGCTCACGATCGTGACGCTCAATCGAGTGCCGCCCTGGGCCGCCTGGGCCGAGTCCAGCTTGAGGAAGCCGCTCATCGCGGTGGGGTGGGAGCACGGCTTGCGGCCGGTGGTGTCGGTCGAGGGGGAAGCCGTCGAAGCCGCGGCCGTCGGGGCGGCGGCGCCGGTCGGAACCGCGGCTGTCGAAGCGGCCTGAGTCGCACCGGAACCGCACCCGGCGCACAGCATGATCGCGGCCGAACCCACCAGCAGGGCAGCACTACGACGGCGCTTCATCTCAGACTCCAGTGTCAAAGCTTTCAGGGAAAACAGGGACGCCAGAGCCATGCCAAGAAATGCATCGCCCCCGAAGCGCCGATGCTACCAACCGCGAAGCGGCGGCCCGGGATCTCGTTGAGGTTGCCGCCGTCCTCTCCATAGACGCCGTGGAAGGCCCCTGCGTTACACAGGGGCCTTCCGGGAATCCGGCGGTTCACTCCTCACGCGAAGCCGTCGGTTCACTCCTCACGCGAAGCCGTCCCACCGTCCAGGTGGTCCATCTCGGCCGTGCGCCGGGGCCGGCTCTTGCGCAGCAGCAGGTTGATCGCCAGCGCGGTCCACCCCGTCTGGTGCGACGCCCCGATGCCGGCGCCGGTGTCCCCGTGGAAGTACTCGTGGAACGGGATCTGGTCGTGCCAGGCGGCGTCCTCCTGGAACAGCTTCACGTCGCCGAACACCGGCCGCCGGCCCGCCTCGTCGTTCAGGAACACGCCCACCAGCCGGTGCGCCAGGTCGTCGGCGATCGCGCCGTAGGTCGCCTGGTTCGGCGAACCGCTCGGGTACGGGAGCGTGATGTGGTCGCCGAAGAAGTCCTGGTGCCGGTCCAGGGCGTCGATGAGCAGGTAGTTCATCGGGAACCAGACCGGGCCGCGCCAGTTGCTGTTCCCGCCGAACATCGTGGTGCGCGACTCGCCGGGCTCGTAGCTGACGCTGTAGTCGGTGCCGTTGACGTTCAGCCGGAACGGCTGGCTCTTGTGCGCCCGGGACAGCGCGCGCAGGCCGTGCTCCGACAGGAACTCGCCCTCGTCGAGCATCCGCTCCAGCACCCGCGGGCGCTGTTCGAAGGTCATCATCGTCAGCAGCCGGTGCGTCTTGTTCATGTCGACGCAGCCCATCAGCAGATCGGCCTTGTCCGTCTGGTTCTCGAAGAACCACTTCACCCGCTTGCGCAGCTCCGGGACGGCGTCCATGGCCTCGGCGCTCACCGAGGTGGTGGCCACCAGCGGCAGCAGCCCGACGACCGAGCGCACCTTCATCGGGATGCAGCTGCCCTCGCGGGTGCGCAGCACGTCGTAGAAGAAGCCGTCCTCCTCGTTCCACAGCCCGATCTTGTTCGCCGCGGCGGCGATCAGGCCGAAGTGCTCGAAGAACTTCATCACCAGCTCGCGGTAGACCGGGTCGTGCTCGGCCAGCACCAGCGCGATCTCCATGAGGTTCAGCGAGTACATCGCCATCCACGCGGTGCCGTCGCTCTGCTCCAGCAGGTCCCCGACCGGCACCCCGGCGTCCCGGTCGAAGGGCCCGATGTTGTCCAGGCCCAGGAACCCGCCCTCGAAGACGTTGTTGCCGTCGGCGTCGGCGCGGTTCACCCACCAGGTGAAGTTCATCAGCAGCTTGTGGAACACCCGCTTGAGGAACACGTGGTCCCGGCAGCCGTCGGCGCGGTAGATCTGCAGCGCGGCCCAGGCCTGCACCGGCGGGTTGTCGTCGCTGAACGCCCACTCGTAGGCCGCGACCTGGCCGCTGGGGTGCAGGTACCACTCCTGGAGCAGCAACAGCAGCTGCTCCTTGGCCATCTTCGGGTCGATCTCGGCCAGCGCCACGCAGTGGAACGCCAGGTCCCACGCCGCGAACCACGGGTACTCCCACGGGTCCGGCATCACGATGACGTCGCGCGCCGACAGCGTCCACCAGTGCGCGTTCCGGCCGTGCTCGCGGCCCTCCGGCGGGTCCGGCTGCGCCGGGTCGCCCTCCAGCCAGCGCGAGACGTTGTAATGGTAGTACTGCTTGGACCACATGAGCCCGGCCACCGCCTGGCGCAGCACGTTCGCCTCGTCGGCGCTGCACGCGTCCGGCGTGAGCTCGGCGAAGTACTCGTCGGCCTCGCTCTCGCGGCGCGCCATCAGCTCCTCGAACCCGGTGTCCAGGTCCGCCGGGCCCACGGCCTCGCTGTCGGGCCCTTCCGAGCGCAGCCGCAGCCGGATCTCCGCGGTACCGCCGGCCGGGACGGTCAGCACGTAGTGCAGCGCGCCCTTGGTCCCGCGCCGCTCCGGGTTGACGGTGTCGGCGCCGGAGACCACGTGGTCGTTGATGCCGTCCTTGGGGTAGCGCGGCCCGTCGGTGTCCCACAGCCGCCGCGCGTTCGAGACGTTGTCGCAGACCAGCGCCTCCGGCTCACCGGAACCGACCAGCGCCATCCGCCCCAGGAGCCGGTGCTCGCCGACCAGCGTGCCGACGTCGCCGGTCAGCTCCGGCACCGCCTCGCGGCCGGCCAGGCCCCACGACCAGGTGTTGCGGAACCACAGGTGCGGCAGGACATGCAGGGTCTCCTCGTCGGGGCCCTTGTTCTCCACGTGCACCCGGATGCACATGTCCTCCGGTCCGGCCTTCGCGTAGTCGGCGGTGATCCGCCAGTACCGGTCGTCCTGGAAGATCCCGGTGTCGACGAGTTCGTACTCCGGGTCCTCGGTGCCGCGGGCGCGGTTGGTCTGCACCAGGTCGTTGTAAGGGAACTCGTTCTGCGGGTAGTGGTAGCGCCAGCGCATCCAGGAGTGGGTCGGTGTGGAGTCCAGGTACCACCAGTACTCCTTGACGTCCTCGCCGTGGTTGCCCTCGGTGCCGGTCAGGCCGAACGCGCGCTCCTTCAGGATCGGGTCGCGGCCGTTCCAGAACGCCAGCGAGAAGCAGAAGTACTGGTCGATGTCGCAGACCCCGGCCAGGCCGTCCTCGTTCCAGCGGTAGGCGCGCGAGCGCGCGTGGTCGTGGGGGAAGGAGTCCCAGGCGGTCCCGCCGGGGGAGTAGTCCTCACGGACCGTGCCCCACGCCCGCTCCGACAGGTACGGACCCCACGCACGCCACGGCTCGTTCTCCTCGCCGTCGTACTGGTCCAGTCGCGCCTGTTCTGCTGTGGTCACCGTGCCCTCGCGTTCCTTGGGTACCGTTGCGGTTCGACCCTACGCAGCCCTTACGAAATGCGCGCGATGACGACCACTGCGAATATGGCGGTCGTGGCGATCTCCAACCCGTACGTCTTGGGTACCCGTGTGTGCGGCGACCTCTCCGAGGGCGCGGGCCGGGAATGGCTCGTACCCGATGGAGCCGGCGGTTATGCCATGGGTACTGCGAGCGGGCTCCGGACCCGCAGGTATCACGCTCTGTTAGTGGCGGCCGAGAACGGTGGCAGCGCGCGGCGCGTGGCCCTGGCCGCGCTGGACCCGGTGCTCGTCCTGCCCTCCGGGGCCGAGGTCCGGCTGGCCGTGCACGAATGGGCCTCCGGCGCGATCGCCCCGGACGGCCACACCCTGCTGGAGAGCTTCACCCTGGAACACGGCCTGCCGCGCTGGCGCTGGCGCCTCGGCGACACCGTGTTGGAGGCCGAGCTGGCCGCCGTGCACGGCCGGCCCGCCTACGGTTACGTCTACCGCCTGCTGGCCGGCGGCCCGGTGACGCTTCGCGTCGAAGCCCTGTGCACCTGGCGCGACCAGCACGGCGACCGCTTCGCGGGCGGCGGCGACCTTCGGCAGCGTCCGACCGCCGACGGCGTGGTCGTCGAGGAGGCGTACCGCCTCGCCGGCCCCGGCTGGAGCGCCGCCGGCCAGTGGTACCGCGACGTGTACCTGCGCGAGGAGGCCGCCCGCGGACTCGGCGCGCGCGAGGACCTGTGGTTCGCCGGCTCGTTCTCCGCACCGCTGGCCGAGCCCGGTGCGAAGATGCAGCTCACGGCCTGGGCCGGCGACCTGGACGACCTGGACGCCGCGCCGCCGCCGGCCGCCCGGATCCTCGAGGCGGCCCGCGACCGGGCCGTCGCGATCCAGGCCAAGGGCGCCGACGCCGTCGCCTCCCAACTGCTGCTGGCCGCCGATGCCTTCGTCATAGCCCGAACGGGTGCCGACGGCGGCACCACGCCTGACGTGATCGCCGGCTACCCCTGGTTCGGGACGTGGTCGCGCGACACGATGGTCTCCTACGACGGCCTGTTCCTCAGCGCCCAGCGCCCCGAGGAGGGCCGTGAGCTGCTGCGCGCCTATGCCGGGACGCTGTCCGAGGGCATGCTCGCCAACACCGCCGACACCGGCTCGGTCGAGTACAACACCTCCGACGCCACCTTGTGGTTCGTGCACGCGATCGGCCGGCACACGGCCGTCACCGGCGACGCGGACCTGGCCGCCGAACTGGCCCCGGCGCTGGAGGCGATCCTTCGGGCACACCTGGAGGGCACCCGCTACGGCATCCGGGTGGATCCCGCCGACTCGCTGGTGAGTCAGGGTGCCGAGGGGTACGCACTGACCTGGATGGACGCCCGAGTCGACGGTCGGCCGATGACGCAACGCAGAGGCAAGGCCGTGGAGATCAATGCCCTGTGGATCAACGCACTGGGGACCATCGCCGACTTGTGGAAGGCGGTCGGCCGGGACGCGACCGGCGTCCTGCAGCGGCGCGAAGCCGCGGCAACCTCGTTCCGCCGCCGGTTTCCGAACCCCGAATGCGGGCTCTACGACGTGGTGGACGGCCCGGCTGGCGACGACGCCGCACTGCGCCCCAACCAGCTGTTCGCCTACAGCCTGCCTTACGCTCCGCTGCGCGGACAGGTTCCGGCCCCGATCGTCGGCGAGAAGCTGATGACGCCGCTGGGCCCACGCACCCTGTCCCCCGACGATCCCGCCTACCAGCCGCACCACCGCGGATCCGCAGAGCAGCGCGACGCCGCCTACCACCAGGGCACCGCGTGGCCGTGGCTGCTCGGGCCCTATCGCGACGCGGTCGCCGCGGCCGGCGGTCCGGCCGGCTCCGGCGGCGCGGTGTTCGGCGGACTGCCCGGCCACCTCGGGGAGGCCGGCCTCGGCTCGGTCTCCGAGACCGCCGAGGGCCTGGCACCGCACGTCACCACCGGCTGTCCGTTCCAGGCCTGGTCCGTGGCCGAGTCCTTGCGAGGCTGGATCTTGAAGAACTCCGACTGCACATGAACCACCGAGCACTATCAAGGGGAGCAATGCCAATGTCCGCACCGGTGCGCGAGCTGACGATAACCAAAGAGGCCAACGACGCCATGGCAGCGGTGCGGGCCACGGTCCCCGCCCCGCACGGCCCTGCCTCCCGGAGCCTGCGGATCCTGATGCTCTCCTGGGAGTACCCGCCGGTGGTGGTCGGGGGCCTGGGCCGGCACGTGCACGCCCTGGCCCGCAACCTCGTCCGGGCCGGCCACCAGGTGACGGTGGCGACCCGGCACGCGCCGGGCGCGCCGCTGGACGAGATCGTCGAGGGCGTGCGGGTGGTGCGCGCCCCGGCGGACCCGCCGATGATCCCCCTGGACACCCCGCACCTGCTGGCCTGGACGATGGCGTTCAACCACACCTTGACCCGCGCCGCCCTGCACGCCGCCGACACCGGCGAGTTCGACCTGGTCCACGCCCACGACTGGCTGGTCACGCACACCGCGATCACCATGCGGGACCACCTGCGCGTCCCCCTGGTGGCCACCGTGCACGCCACCGAGGCCGGCCGCCACCAGGGCTGGCTGCCCGGCGACCTGAACCGCGCGATCCACTCGGTCGAGTGCTGGCTCGGGGCGGAGGCCGAGCGAGTGCTGGTGTGCTCCAAGTACATGGGCCGCGAGGTCGACGCGCTGCTCGGCGTCTCCGCCGCCAAGACCGCGGTCATCCCCAACGGCGTCGACCTGCCCCGCTGGTCGCCGAACCCGGCCGAGGTCGCCGCGACGCGCTCGCGCTACGCCGGCGACGGGCCGCTGATCGGCTTCGCCGGCCGGCTGGTCTATGAGAAGGGCGTGCAACATCTGCTGCACGCCGTGCCCGAGCTGCGCCGCCGCCACCCGGGGCTGCGCGTGGTGATAGCCGGCGACGGACCGCAGCGCGCCGAGCTGGAAGCCACCGCCGGCCGCCTGGACCTGCACCACGAGGTCAGCTTCACCGGCTTCCAGCCGGCCCGCGGCCTGTCCTCGACCATGGCCAGCACCGACGCGATGGTCGTGCCCAGCATCTACGAGCCCTTCGGCCTGGTCGCCCTGGAGGCCGCGGCCGCCGGCGCGCCGCTGGCGGTGTCCAAGACCGGCGGCCTGGCCGAGATCGTCGAGCCCGGCGTGACCGGCCTGCGCTTCCCGGTGCGCGACGCCGAAGCGCTCACCGAATCCGTCAGCTCCCTGATCAGCGACCGCGAGTCGGCGCGCGTCATGGCCGACGCCGCGCGCACGATGGTGCGCGAGCGCTACGGCTGGGACGACGTCGCCGTGGCCACCGCCGGGGTGTACGCGACCGTGGTCGGCGGCCCCAAGGCGAAGCGTCCGGCGAACCTGTGGCGCAGCCCGTCCGTCCTGGAGCCCGAGCCCCTGCGCATCCCCGAGGGCAACCTGCTGGAATCGGCGGGGTTGCTGCCGTGACCTGGAGCACGGGAACGATCGAGAGAGCCGGCGGCGGGCAGCGCCCGCGGGTCCGGGCCGCCGACCGGCCGGCGCCGGCCGCGCCGGAGCAGCCGGACGAGTCGCGCTACTGGCAGCGCTTCGGCGCGCACGCACAGGCCGACGGCGTCCGGTTCTCGGTGTGGGCGCCGAACGCCCAGCAGGTGAACGTCGAGGGCGACTTCAACGACTGGAACCCGCACCGCGGCGTCGAACTGCGGCGCGACGAGTCCGGCCGCTGGTCCGGCTTCGCGCCCGACGCCCGGCCCGGCCACCGCTACAAGTACAAGATCCTCGGCCGCGACGGGGTGTGGCGGCTTAAGGCGGACCCAGTGGCCTTCGCCGCCGAGACCCCGCCGGCCTCGGCCTCGGTGGTGTTCGCCTCCGGACACCAGTGGGCCGACCAGGACTGGATGGCCCGCCGCCGCACCGGCGAGCGCTTCTCGTTCAACGAGCCGATGTCGGTGTACGAGGTGCACCTGGCCTCCTGGCGGCCCGGGCTGTCCTACGACGACCTGGCCGAGCAGCTGGTCGGGCACGTGGCCGGACTCGGGTTCACCCATGTGGAGTTCCTGCCGGTGATGGAGCACCCGTTCGGCGGATCATGGGGCTACCAGACCACCGGCTTCTTCGCCCCGACCGCCCGCCTCGGCGACCCCGACGGCCTGCGCCGCCTCATCGACGCCTTCCACCAGGCCGGGATCGCGGTGATCCTGGACTGGGTGCCGGCGCACTTCCCGCGCGACGACTGGGCCCTGGCCTGGTTCGACGGCGCGCCCCTGTACGAGCACCCCGACCCGCGGCGCGGCGAGCACCCGGACTGGGGCAGCCTGATCTTCGACTTCGGCCACCCCGACGTGCAGGACTTCCTGATCGGCAGCGCCCTGTACTGGATCGAGGAGTTCCATGCCGACGGCCTCCGGGTCGACGCGGTGTCCTCGATGCTGTTCCTGGACTACTCGCGCGCGCCGGGCACCTGGGAGCCGAACTGCTTCGGCGGCAACGCCAACCTGCAGGCCCTGGACTTCATCAAGATGCTCACGAACGAGGTCCACCACCGGCACCCCTCGGTGGTCCTGGCCGCCGAGGAGTCGGCGGCCTGGCCCGGGGTGACGCACCCGGTCACGGACAACGGGCTCGGCTTCGACGTGAAGTGGAACCTGGGCTGGATGAACAACACCCTGAAATGCCTGACGGTCGAACCGGTGTTCCGCCGCTACCACTTCGACGAGCTCCGCCGGCCGTCCTCCTACGCGTTCATGGAACACGACCTGCTCCCGCTGTCCCACGACGAGGTCGTGCACGGCAAGGGCTCGCTGGCCGGCAAGCTCCCGGGCTGGCGCGGCGAACAGAAGGACGGACTGCGCGGCCTGCTGGCCTACCAGTGGGCCTTCCCCGGCAAGCACCTGGTGTTCATGGGCGGCGAGTTCGCCCAGCGCGGCGAGTGGAGCGAGCAGTGGGGCCTGGACTGGGCCGACGCCGCCGACGGCGACGGCGTCACCCGTCTGGTCGCCGACATGAACCGGCGCTACCAGGAGCATCCGGCCCTGTGGTCGCGCGACGACGACCCGTCCGGCACCCACTGGGGCACCGCCGACGCGGACACGAACCTGATCTCGTTCGTCCGCTACGGCCGCGACGGGGACGCCGTGGTCTGCATCGCGAACTTCTCCGGACAGCAGGTGCGCGACCGGCGCATCGGCCTGCCCTGGGGCGGGACGTGGCAGGAGGTGCTGAACACCGACGCGCAGTTCTACGACGGCGCCGGCGTCGGGAACCTGGGCACGGTCACGGCCGACGCGGAGCGGGGGGAGGACTGGCTGCCCGCGTCGGGGGTGGTGACGGTCGGGCCGTACGCGACCGTGTGGCTTGCGGCGAAGCACGGGCACTGATGCGGTCTGACGGTTGAGGCCGGGGCGCGCGCCGGTGGCTTTTCGGCGCGCGCCAGTGCTTCTGCCTTCGCGCCGCGTCGTACCACTTGAGGACGCGCAGCGCCCGCAGGGTGTTCCACCGGCTCGGACGGCCTTCGCCGTCGTCGATCGGGAAGTGCAGTTCGCCGGGATGCCGGTTCTCCAGCGGCCAGCGGCCCTGCGGGTCCTGCTTGCCGCGCACGATCTCGACCGCCTCGGTGACCTGCTGGTCGGGCGCGACACCGGCCGCGCGGAGGTGGTCCAGGCCGCGCAGCAGGTCGTAGTGCCAGTACGTGGGGTGCGAGAACTGTGTCCAGGTTGTGGCGGCGCCGGTCTGGCGGTCTTTCTCGATCAGCTCGCCGGTGGACAGCCGCCGCATCATGCGGCGCTGAAGCATGTACTGCTGGCCGCGCGCCACGGCTTCGGCCACTCCGGCCACTTCGGGGACGCTGCCGCCGCCGGCGGCCCGGTCGTACTCGGTCAGGCCTTCGAGTACTTCGATGGTGGTGTGGAACGATCCGCGCGTGGAGCCCCCCGCCCGTCGCCCACCGCCACCCGTTGAGGAGCCGCTCCCCGGCGCTGAATCTAATGGCTCTTCCTGCTCGCAGTTCCACCCGCCGTCGGCCATCTGCTCCCCGAGCAGCCGGGTCACGACCGGCGTCATGTCCATGCCGTAGTACGCACCGAGCGCGACCGTGCGTCCGTTGATGCAGGGCTCGACCTCGCCGGAGAAGAACGGCTCGCCATCGTGCTCCCAGCGCGCGTTCTCATGGACGCGGGCAACGGCCTGGCGCACCACCGGATGCCCCGGCTCGACCCCGAACTCCCGCAGCAGCGTGAGACTCCAGGCGATCGAGGTCCATTCGGGGAACAGGGTCCCCTGCCGCGCCGGCTCCATCGAACGCCACCACTGCGCGGCCTCCTCGGAGGAGAAGGCCGGCTCGCCCCCGGGCCACTTGCCGTCAGCCTGCTGCAACGCCAGCAACCGGGCGCCCCACCCCTCGTCGGCCACCCGCGCGCGCTCGGCGGCGACCTGCTCCTCGGGGGCGTCGGCGAGGTCGCGCAGGACCTGCCAGCGGATCGCGGGGTCGCTGTCCAGGAGCCAGGCGAGGTCCTGCTTTTGAGAGCTGGTGGTCATGGCGATCAGTCCTCTGAGGGTGTTGCGGGGCTGGGCCATGGTCGCACGCGGCTCTGACACTCTCGGCTATAGGCTGATGCCACCGGGTGCATGATGGGTGGAGCATGAGCGGGGAAGGGACCGTAGACATGGCTGCGCCTAGGGATCTATGGGGGCTCCGGTTGGCGCATCGGGACAGGCACCGGATTCGGGGAAGCTTTCTGGCTCTCCTGGCGATCTTCTCTTCGTTGTGGACGCAACGGTTCTTCACTCCCACCAGAATCTTGCGATTCTGGTGGGTTTCGTGGGTGTTGTTCTATTCTACGTCGGATGGGTGTATCTCGTGGGAACGACTTGGGAGCAGGGCGTCTACGTCTGCTCAGTCAGCGGTATACCACGAAGGCGTCTAATTCACTCGATTCGCGACCAAGGGTCCGAATGGGGCTAGGCACCCCGGCTACTTCACCTCCGTCCGCCGCACCCGCATCACCCCGAGCAGCATCGGCACCCCGATCCACAGCGCCGACGCCGTCAGCAGCTGAACCCAGCCCTTGCCCGTGATGTCGTGACTGTAGAGCGGCGACTGCGCCTGGTTCAGGTCGAACCAGGCCGTCGTGTTCTTCGCCCCCGAGCCGAAGAACGCGCTGAACATGTTCGGCACCACGAAGGCGACCAGGATCGCCGCGGCGGTGACCAGCAACGCCATCCCGAGCGCCATCCCCAGCAGCAGCCAGCTGATCAGCACCAGCGTCACCTCGCCGGCCACCTGCCCGGCGAAGGCCCAGCTGCCGTTGCCGTTCCGCAGCCAGGCGCCCAGCACGTTCCCGATCGCCGACGTCGCCAGCATCAGCACCGTCATCCCGGCGCCGAGCGCCAGCGCCGCGACCACCTTCGCCGTCAGCACCCGTCCGCGCCTGGGCTCCAGCACGAAGGTGGCAAGACCGGTCCGCTGGCTCCATTCGCCGGTCATGGTCAGGATCCCCAGGATCGGCAGCAGGAGCTTCTCCGGTGTCGAGGTGAAGTCGACGAACTTGGCGTAGTTCAGGTCCTTCGCCGACATCGTGGCCACCATGACGGCCGCCACGATCGGCGTCGCCGCGACCAGCGTGACCAGCAGCCAGCGGCCGGCGCGGGTGTCAGTGAGCTTACGCAGTTCGGTCCGCACCAGGCGGCCGAACGGGATCGGGGACCGGGCCCGGTCGGCGTGCGTGATCCGGGTGACGGTGGCGGTGGTCATGACCTCACGTCCTCTCGTGCGTCATCGGTGGCGATCACGACTTCACGTCCTCTCGTGCGTCATCGGCGGTCAGCCGCAGGAACAGCTGCTCCAGCCCGGCGTCGTCGGCGGTGCGCAGCTCGCGCAGCGTGATGCCGGCCGCGCCGGCGAGGTTGGCGATGTGCTCGGCCTCGGCGGTGACGGTGAAGCCGCCGTCGCCGGTGGCGGTGAAGGACAGCCCGGCCGCGCGCATCGCCGCGGCCAGCCCCTCGTCGTCGGTGCTGCGCACGGCCACTCCGCTGCCGGCCAGCAGGTCCTCCTTGCTGCCCCGGGCCACGATCCGGCCGCGCCCGATCACCACCAGGTCGTCGGCGACGACCTCGATCTCGTGCAGCAGGTGCGAGGACAGCAGGACGCTGCCGCCCTCGTCGGCGAACTCCTTGAGCAGGGTCCGCATCCAGTGGATGCCGGCCGGATCCAGGCCGTTGGCGGGCTCGTCAAGAATCAGGACCCTGGGATCACCGAGCAGCGCGTGCGCAACGCCGAGGCGCTGGCGCATCCCCAGGGAGTAGGTGCCGGTGCGGCGGCGGGCCTCGCTCGCGGACAGCCCGACCTTCTCGATCATCTCCTCGGCCCGGCCGGCGGGCAGGCCCATCATCGTCGCGCCGAGCCTGAGCACCTCCAGGCCGGTGCGTCCGCTGTGCTGCGCGGAGGCGTCCAGCAGCACGCCGACGCGCCGGCCGGGGTTGACCAGCTCGGTGTACTGCCGGCCCAGTACTGTGGCCGAGCCGCCGGTGGGCTGGGTCAGCCCGACGAGCATGCGCAGGGTGGTGGACTTCCCGGCGCCGTTGGGGCCGAGGAAGCCGGTGATCGAGCCCTGCGGCACGTCGAAGGAGACCGAGTCGACGGCCCGCGTGCCGTGGTAGTCCTTGCTGAGGTCCGCGACTCTGATCGCGGCTGAAGTGTCCATGGCTCCAGCCTTCGCCCGCGGCGCCTTCCGATCGTCCGAGCAGGAACGTAACTTCGCGCTGCGCCGTCGGCCGTACTCGGCAGCGATCAGGGAGTACTGACCAGCCCGGACTGATAGGCGAACACCACCAACTGCGCCCGGTCGCGCGCGTGCAGCTTCACCATCGCCCGGCTGACGTGGGTGCGCGCGGTGGCCGGGCTGACCACCAGCTCCGCGGCGATCTCCTCGTTGCTCATCCCGAGCGCGGCCAGAGCGACCACCTCGCGTTCGCGGTCGGTGAGCAGGTTCATCGTCGCCGGGACCAGCGTCGGCCGGTCCGGCCGGGCGGCGAACTCGGCGATCAGCCGCCGGGTCACGCTGGGCGACAGCAGCGCCTCCCCGGCCGCCACCTCGCGCACGGCGCGCACCAGATCGGCCGGCTCGGTGTGCTTCACCAGGAAGCCGCTCACCCCGGAGCGCAGCGCCTCGAAGACGTACTCGTCGAGCTCGAAGGTCGTCAGCACGATGATGCGCACGTCGGCCAGCGCCGGGTCCCCGCAGATCCCCCGGGCCGCGGCCAGTCCGTCCAGGCCGGGCATGCGGATGTCCATCAGCATCACGTCCGGCCGCGCCGAGCCGGCCAGCTCCAGCGCGGCCGCGCCGTCGTCGGCGTGGCCGACCACGGTCATGTCGTCCTCGGCGTCGAGGATCATCGCGAAGCCGGCGCGGACCAGGGACTGGTCGTCGGCGAGTGCCACCCGGATCATGAGCGTTCCTCCGCATCCCATTCGGCGCGGACGAGGAACCCGCCGCGCGCGGTACGGCCGGCGTGGAAGACGCCGCCGGTGGACGTGACGCGTTCGCGCATGCCGCGGATCCCGACCCCGCTGCCGGCTTCCACGGTACCGGCAGCGGCGGCCGGGCCGGCGTCGCTGATCGCGACACTCAGGCCCGCCTTGCCGATCGCGACCACCTCGACCCGGGCCCGCCGGGCCTGCGAATGCCGGATGACGTTGGTCAGCGACTCCTGCACGACCCGGTACGCCGCGGTGCCAACCGCCGGCGACAGATCCAGCGCCGAGCCCTTGATGACCACCTCGACTTCCAACCCCGAGGCCGCCACCGACTCCGCCAGCCGCGCGATCTGCCCCACTCCCGGTGCCGGCGCCCGATCAGGCTGCTGCGATTCGTCGCGCAGCACCGAGAGCATCGCCCCCAACTCCTCCAGGACCTCGCCGCTCGCGCGCCGGATGGCGACCAGCGCCTCGGCGGCCGCCTGCGGCCGGCGCTCGATCACGTGCGCCGCGGCCGCCGCCTGCACGTTGATCGTCGCCATCCCGTGCGCGACGCTGTCGTGCAGATCGCGGGCGATGCGCAGCCGCTCCTCGGCGACCCGGCGCAGCGCCACTTCCTCCTGCGTCATCTCCAGGAACCGCGCCCGCTCCCGCAGGGCCCGCAGCCGCTCCCGGCGGTCGCGCAGCGCGTCGCCGCACAGGATCGCGGCGGCCGACCAGCCCAGGAAGATCAGCGGCAGGACCAGGCCGGAGGAGCCGACCACCACCGCGGCCAGGGTCAGCGCGGCGAGCATGACGCCGGCCCAGCCCAGCGCGGTCCGGCGGCTGGTCCGCCAGCTCACGCCGGCCAGCGAGATCCAGCCGACGGCCCAGATCGGGCCGTCCGGATACCGCCGCGCGACCTCGACACACAGGACGAGCGTCGCGATCCCCGCCGCCAAGTGCGGGCACCGCCGGATCGACGCCATGGCGACGCCGGCGGACACCAGCAGCACATATTGCACCGCGTCGGCGGACCGGCCGTCCGATCCCGGCGAGATGTGCGCGGAGACCACCACCAGCACCGCCGCCGTGATGACGCCGACCAGCACGTCGGGCAGCGAGTCGGCGGCGACCTGCGGATGGACCATGGTTCCACGCTATGCGCCAGGCCGCCTGCGCCACGTCCTACCAGGGCAGCAACCGCGATGTACGTCCCGCGCAGTACCGCGGCAGCATCCCGGAGTAGTACCCGCCGCCGGCGTACACAGCAATAGCGAAGGGGCGCCGGGCATATCAGCGCACGCACACTCGAAGGTGGGAAAGTTACCCGTACCGGATGCCGAGGGGGACCTGTGCCCGACGTTCGAGACCGGCGAGATCGAGACCGGCGAGATCGGGACCGGCGCGCGCCGGCGGTGTCCAGGATCAGCCCTCAGCGATGGTCCGAAGTGCGCGTCGCCGTCCAGGACGTCGGCGAACGCTTCGCGCATCTGGTGCTCTCCAGCGACCCCGCGGTGATGGCCACCGCGGACTGGACCGTGGCCGACACCGCTGCGCACGTGGCGGCGATCGCGTGGCAGTACACGTCGTTGGTTGTTTCCTACGAAACCGAGCGCCCCATCGACGGCGTGCGCGATCTCCTTCTGGGCACGACCGTCGACAACATCCACACCGGCCTGAACGAGGCGATGCGGCGCAACTTCACGCAGCGCGACCCGGAAGCGCTGGTGGCGACCCTGCGATCCTCGATCGCCAGGGTGCTGGAGCTGACCCGGGACGCCGACCCGGCCTCGACCGTGGTCTGGCTCGGCGGGGCGAGCCTGCCGCGCGCCGGGCTGCTGGCGCATCTGACCAACGAGATGCTGCTGCACGGCCGGGACATCGCGCGTGCCGGCGGGGTGCCGTGGCCGATCCCGCAGGAGCAGGCCGCTTTGTTCTTCGACCTGTTCATCGTGGAGATCATCCGCAACGGTGTCGGCGTGCTGTTGGACGTCGCCGGGCCGCCGCGCCCGGGGCGGATCGCCGTGGAGTTCCGTTCGGCGTACACCACGCCGGTGGCGGTCGTCGTCACGGACGGGGTGGTGTCCGTTGAGGAGCCGGGCCGGGATGTGGACGTGCACCTGTCCTTCCAGCCGGCCGCGCTGAACCTGATGCTGTTCCACCATGTGGGGCGGCTCCGGACGGTTCTCGGCGGCGGCGTGCGGGTGTGGGGACGGCGGGTGTGGCTGCTCCCGGCCTTTCTGCGGAAGGTCCGCCTGCCCTGAGCTGAATTCCGATCAGCGATTTCCGTCGCGGCGGCGCCTGTTCTCCAGGCGTCGCCATTAGGCGTGTTTCAGGGCCCTTTTGACAATGCGTAGCCGAGCAATCCCAGAGAAGTAACCGTGGATCTCCCGACGCATGCTGGGGATAAGGGCGGGATGCCCATGCTGCGGCAAGGCCATGACTGAGTCTTGTCCATTGTCATGTTCCAAAACTCCGGCCCACCGAGTCCATGTGCCCTGCGCGGATCCCGCAAGCCGCGACCCGTTGATGGAGAAGAGGAGTAGGGAATGGCGTTCTCCGAACGTCTTCGCAGACTGGTTCCAGGCGTCACGGCGCTGATTCTCGGAATCGTCATGGTCTTCGTTTCGAATGTTCCGGTCCAGGCCAGCGGCGGCGACGCGGTCGCCAAACAGTTCTCCTTCCAGGAGATGCCGATCGCCTATCCGCCCGGCTACGACAGCCTGCCCCAGCAGACCGTCCGCCAGGTGAATCCGGCCTATTACAAGATCCGGTCCTGGATCTCCTCGGTCGGGGCCGGCGTCGCCATCAACGACCTGACCGGGCACGGTAAGGCCGACGGGATGTGCATCGTCGACACCCGGACCGACAAGGTGGTGGTGACCTACACGCCGACCGCCGCGGCCGCCGACCGGTTCACCCCCTTCACCCTGGAGCCGGCGCCGCTGCCGTACGACAGCTCCTCGATGGCGCCGATGGGCTGCACCCCCGGCGACTTCAACGGCGACGGCCGGATGGACCTGCTGGTCAGCTACTGGGGCCGCACACCGGTGCTGTTCCTGGCCACGAACGGGTCCGGCCCGCTGTCGGCGGCGTCCTACAAGCCCGTGGAGCTCGTGCCCTCGGCCAGCCCCGACGGCAAGTACCACGGCCCGCAATGGAACACCAACGCCATCGCCGTCGGCGACTTCGCCGGCCAGGGCCACCCCGACATCATCGTCGGCAATTACTTCCCGAACTCCGCGGTCCTGGACCCCAGGGGGCAGAAGAACGTCCAGATGCCCAACAGCCTGTCCAGCGCCAACAACGGCGGCGGGGCGCACGTGCTGCGCTGGGTGAGCGCGACCTCCGGCACCGACCCCACGGCCGGCTACGTCGAGGACCAGGACGCCATCCCGTTCGCCAACTCCGCGGGCTGGACGCTGGCCATCGCCTCGGCCGACCTCACCGGTGCCGGCCTGCCGGACGTCTACATCGCCAACGACTTCGGGCACGCCTTCGTCCTACACAACGTCTCGGACGGCAAGACCATCAAGTTCTCCACCGTCTTCGGCAAGCGCACGGCGACCACCCCGAAGTCCTTCGTCATGGGCAACGGCTCGTTCAAGGGCATGGGCGTGGACTTCGGCGACGTGGACGACAACGGCCGCTTCGACGCCATGGTCTCCAACATCACCACCGCCTGGGGTCTGGAGGAGAGCAACTTCCTGTGGATCAACCAGGCGAGCACCGGCGCGGAGATGAAGAAGGACTTGGACGACGGCTACGCGCCGTTCACGCAGCAGGCCCAGCAGTACGGCGTGGCGTGGACCGGCTGGTGCTGGGACACCAAGATGGCCGATTTCACCAACAGCGGCAAGCCGGAGATCCTGCAGGCCGACGGCTTCGTCAAGGGCGACATCGACCGGTGGCCGTGGCTGCAGGAGATGGCCATGATGAACGACGACCTGCTGTCGAACCCCGCGATGTGGCCGAACGTCGGGCCCGGCGACGACATCGCCGGCGACCAGTCCATGGCCTTCTACGCGCCCAACTCCAGCGGCAAGTACGTGAACGTCAGCAAGCAGCTGGGGCTGGCCGTGCCGACCCCGACCCGCGGCATCGCCACCGGCGACACCACCGGCACCGGCCGGCTGGACTTCGCGATCTCCCGCCAGTTCGGCGCCCCGGCGTTCTACGCCAACACCGAGACCGATCTCGGCGACTACCTGGACCTGAACCTGGTGCGTCCCTCGACCGACGGCCAGACGGGCACCGGGCTGGAAGGCGCCGGCACCCCGGCCTACGGCGCGACCGTCACCGTGACCGCCGGCGGCAAGACCCAAATCTCGCAACTGGACGGCGGCAGCGGCCACACCGGCAAGCGCAGCTTCGACGTGCACTTCGGCTTCGGCATGTACATGGGCCCGGTCCAGGTGCACCTGCAGTGGCGCGACACCCAGGGCCGGCTCCACTCCCAGGACATGCAACTCCCCGAGGGCAGCCACACCCTGATGCTGTCCGGCAACGCGCAGGAGGTTCCGGCGAAATGACGTCCACCATCAATCCGGGTGCCGGGAGCGCGGCGTCGCCGGCGGCGCCCGCACCGTCCCAGGCCGCGCCGAAGAAGAAACGGGGCAACACCGACCCCCGCTATCTGGCGCTGCGCAACTTCGGCATATCGATCAGCGTGTTCAACATCTTCGGCTACACCCTGCTGGGCTTCGAACAGCCGTGGCTGTGGCCGTTCATCTCGGTGCTGTACGCGTACACGCTGGAAATCGGCTTCGAGATGATCAGCGCGTGGGCGCAGCGGCGTCCCCGGCGCTTCATGGGCCGCGGCTTCCGCGGCATGTACGAGTTCCTGCTCCCGGCGCACATCACGGCCCTGGCTTGCAACATGCTCCTGTACGCCAACAACCAGATCTGGCCGATCCTGTTCGCGGTCGGCGTCGGCGTCACCGGTAAGCACGCGCTCCAGGCGCCGGTCCAGGGACGCATGCGGCACTTCATGAACCCGTCGAACTTCGGCATCACCATGACGCTGCTGGTGTTCGGCGGCACCTGGATGAGCATCGCGCCGCCGTACGAGTTCACCGAGAAGGCGAACACCTTCTTCCGGGTGATGATCATCGTCATCATCGCCACCGCGGGCACCGTCATCAACGCCCTGCTGACCAAGAAGACCCTGCTGATCACCGGCTGGATGGGCGGCTTCTTCCTGCAGGCCGTGGTGCGGCACTGGATCTGGCACGTGGCGCTGTTCAACGCCTGGGGTCCGATGACCGGCGTGGCGTTCATCCTGTTCAGCAACTACATGATCAGCGACCCGGGCACCACGCCCTCGCGGCCGCGCAACGGCTTCATGTTCGGCGCCTCCGTCGCCACGGTCTACGGGATCATGATGGTCTTCAACATCGTCTACACCCTGTTCTTCGCGACCTCCTTCGTCTGCGCCGCTCGCGGCGCCGGCTGGTGGGTCGCGCACCTGCTCCAGAAGCGCAAGGCCGCGCGCGGGTCGCGGCCGATGGCGCCGCTGCCGTACGGCAGACCGGCGCCGGCCGAGGCCGGGACGATCGCGGCGTGAACGCCAAGATCGCCGTCGTCGGCATCGCCTGCCGCTATCCCGACGCCGACTCCCCGCAGCGGCTCTGGGAGAACGTGCTGGCCGGACGCCGGGCCTTCCGGCGCCTGCCGGACGAGCGGATGCGCGCCGAGGACTACTACTCACCCGACCCCACTGCCCCCGACCGGTTCTACTCCGCCAAGGCCGCGGTCATCGAAGGGTTCGAATTCGACCGGGTCAAGTACAAGATCGCCGGTAGCACCTTCCGGTCCACCGACATGACCCACTGGCTCGCTCTGGACACCGCGTCCCGGGCGCTGGCCGACGCCGGGTTCCCCGACGGCGCGGGCCTGAACGGCCGGGCCACCGGCGTCATCATCGGTAACACCCTGACCGGGGAGTTCGCCCGGGCCAACGTGATGCGGCTGCGCTGGCCCTACGTGCGGCGCACGGTCGGTGCGGCCCTGCGCGAGCAGGGCTGGGACGACGCCGAGCTCACCGCGTTCCTGGAAACTCTCGAGCAGCGGTACAAGGCACCGTTCCCCGGCATCGACGAGGACACCCTGGCCGGCGGCCTGGCCAACACCATCGCCGGCCGGATCTGCAACCACTTCGACTTCGCCGGCGGCGGCTTCACCGTCGACGGGGCCTGCTCCTCCTCGCTGCTGTCGGTGGCCACCGCGTGCGACGCGCTGGCCGCCGGCCGGCTGGACGCCGCGATCGCCGGCGGCGTGGACCTGAGCATCGACCCCTTCGAGGTGATCGGGTTCGCCAAGACAGGGGCCCTGGCCACCGGCGAGATGCGGGTCTACGACAAGAAGTCCAACGGCTTCTGGCCCGGCGAGGGCTGCGGGATGTTGGTGCTGATGCGGGACGCCGAAGCGCGCGAGCGCGGCCTGTTCCGCTACGCGACCATCGCCGGCTGGGGCTACTCCTCCGACGGCAAGGGCGGCATGACGCGGCCGGAGGCCTCCGGGCACCGGCTGGCCATCGAGCGCGCGTACAGTGCGGCCGGCTTCGGCATCGACGCCGTCGCCTACCTTGAGGGCCATGGCACCGGCACCGCCGTGGGCGACGCCACCGAGCTGCGGGCCTTCTCCGAGGCCCGGCGCGCCGCCGACCCCGACGCCGCGCCCGCGGCGATCAGCACCGTCAAGGGCAACTTCGGGCACACCAAGGCCGCCGCCGGGATCGCCGGCCTGCTCAAGGCGATCCTGGCGGTCCGCCACCGGGTGATCCCGCCGGCCACCGGGCACGTCGACCCGCACCCGGAACTGACCGGCGACCGTCCGGCGCTGCGCGTGCCGAGCACCGCCGAGCTGTGGCCGGAAGGCAAGGAAGTCCGGGCCGGCGTGTCCTCGATGGGCTTCGGCGGCATCAACGCGCACATCGTCGTCGAGCACGGTGACGGCGACCGCGACCGCGACGGCGACGACGACCGAGACACCGGCATCGGCGCCGAGGTCCACCGGCTCGTCCGCTCCCGCCAGGACGCGGAACTGCTGCTGGTCGACGCCGCCGGGGTCGCGGAGCTGCGCGGCCGGATCGCACAGGTGGCCGCGCTGTCCGGGCGCTTGTCCTACGCCGAGGTCGGCGACCTGGCGGCCACCTTGCAGGCCGAGACCGCCGACCGGCCGCTGCGCGCCGCGGTGGTCGCGAACTCGCCGGAGGAGGCCGAGCGCAAGTTCGGCAAACTCCTGACACTGCTGGACTCCGGCGCGCGGTCGGTGTTGGACTCGGCCGACGGCGTGTTCCTGGGCAGCGCGGCGATGCTGCCGCGCATCGCGTTCCTGTTCCCCGGTCAGGGCGCCGGGCGCCGGGGCGACGGCGGGGCGCTGCGGCACCGGTTCGCCGAGATCGACGAGCTCTACCGCGCCGCCGGCCTGCCGGCCGACGGCGACCAGGTGGCCACCGAGGTCGCGCAGCCGCGCATCGTCACCTCCTCGGTCGCCGGACTCAGGGTCCTGACCCGGCTCGGCATCGAGGCGACCGGCGCGGCCGGGCACAGCCTCGGCGAGCTCACGGCGCTGCACTGGGCCGGGGCGATGGACGAAGCCGGGCTGCTGGCGGCGGCCGCGGCGCGGGGCCGGATCATGGCCTCGGCGTCGGAGGGGAACGGCGCCATGGCGTCCGTCTCGGCCGCCGCCGACGCCGTCGAGCCGCTGCTGGCCGGCGAGCCGGTGGTCGTCGCCGGCTATAACAGCCCGACGCAGACCGTGGTGTCCGGACCGGCCGGCGCCGTCGAGCGGGTCGCGGCCCGGGCCGCCTCCCAGGGCCTGGATGTCGCGCGCATCGCGGTGTCGCACGCGTTCCACTCCACGCTGGTCGCCCCGGCGGCCGACGCGTTCGGAGCGTGGCTGGCCGAGCGGCGCTTCAGTACTCTGCGACGCCCGATGGTCTCGACCGTCACCGGCGCCGAGCCCGAGGCCGACGCGGACCTGCCGCAGCTGCTGGCCCGCCAGATCCGCGAGCCCGTCCGGTTCGCCGACGCCGTCACCGCGCTGGCCGCCCGCGCCGACCTGTTCATCGAGGTCGGCCCGGGCCGGATCCTGCGCGGCCTGGCCGCCGAGACCGCCCCGGCGGTCCCGGTGGTGTCGCTGGAGACCGACAGTCCTTCGCTGGCCGGTCTGCTGCGCACGGTCGCCGCCGCCTACGTGCTCGGCGCCCCGGTGCGCCACGGCGAGCTGTTCGCCGACCGGTTCACCCGGCCGCTGCCGCTGGACAAGGAGTTCAGCTTCTTCGCCAGCCCCTGCGAGACGGCACCGGAGGACATCCCGACCGCCGTCGTGACCGCCGGGAACGGCACGGCGGTGCCCGCCGGCGCGGCCTCGCGGATCGAACTGGCCGCGCCCGAAGGCTCCGCGCAGGGACAGAGTGTGCTGGAGGTCCTGACCCGGCTGGCCGCCGAGCGCGCCGAGCTCCCGGCCGAAGCCGTCCGCCCGGACAGCAACCCGCTGGACGAGCTGCACCTGAGCTCCATCACGGTCGGCCAGATCGTCAACCAGGCCTGCCGCGAACTGGGCCTGGTGCCGCCGGCCACCACCTCGGCGTTCGCCACCTCCACGATGGCCGAACTGGCCGCGATGCTCGAGGAGCTCGGCGGGACCGCGCAGGAGCAGGACGCCGGACGGCCGCGCGCCGTACCCGGCGTCGGTCCCTGGGTCCGCGCGTTCGCCGTGGACCTGGTCCCGACAGCTGTCGGCGCGCCGACAGCATCCGGGGCCGAGGCCGGCGAGTGGCGGCTGTTCGCCCCCGACCGGCATCCGCTGGCCACCGCGCTGCACGAGGCGCTGCGGAGCGCCGGATTCGGCGACGGGGTTTTGCTGTGCCTGCCCCGTGAAGCCGGCGAGGACGACGTCCTGATGATGCTGCGCGCGGCTCGCGCCGCACTGTCGGCGGTGGACCCGGTGCGCTTCGTCGTGGTCGGGGAACGGCGCGGTGGAGCGGGGTTGGCCAAGACCCTGCACCTGGAGGCGCCGAACATCGCCACCACCGTCGTCACCCTGCCGATGCCGCTGGGGATGTCCGAGGCGCGTGCCGACCGCGCGGTGCACCGGATCGTCGCGGACGTGGCGGCCACCGACGGGTTCAGCGAGGTGCACTACGACTCGGCGGGGGAGCGGCGCGTGCCGGTTCTCAGGGCTCTGCCGGAGGCTCCCGGGCCTTCGGGGCCGGGCCTGCTGACCGACGCCGACGTGCTGCTGGTCACCGGCGGCGGCAAGGGCATCACCGCCGAGTGCGCACTGTCTCTGGGTGTCGAGTCCGGCGCCGCGATCGGCCTGCTGGGCCGCTCCGACCCGGCCGAGGACCCCGAGCTCGCGGCCAACCTGGAACGGATGGCGGCGGCCGGGGTGCGGTTCCACTACGCGCGCGCCGACGTCACCGTCGCCGACGAGGTGAAGGCCGCGGTGGAGCAGGTCCGGGGCGCGCTGGGCGCGGTGACCGCGGTGCTGCACGGCGCCGGGCGCAACGTGCCCACGGCCCTGGTGAACCTGGACGAGGCCGCGTTCCGCAGAACCCTGGCACCGAAGATCGCAGGGCTCGAAGCCGTGCTGTCCGCGGTGGATCCGGCCTCGCTGCGGCTGCTGGTCACCTTCGGCAGCATCATCGGCCGCGCGGGCCTGCGCGGCCAGGCCGACTACGCCGTGGCCAACGACTGGATGACGGACCTGACGCACCGGGTGGCCGAGGAGTTCCCCGGCTGCAAGTGCCTGGCGTTGGAATGGTCTGTGTGGTCCGGCGCCGGCATGGGCGAGCGGCTCGGTGTGCTGGAGTCGCTGGTGCGCGAAGGCATCGAGCCCATCCCGGCCGAGGCCGGGGTGGCGCTGCTGTCCCGGATGATCGCCGATCCGGCGGCGCCGACGTCCGCGGTCGTGATGGGACGCGCGGAGGGGCTGCCGACGATCACCCTGGAACGCTCCGAGGTTCCGCTGCTGCGGTTCCTGGACCGGGTGCAGGTGCACTACCCCGGTGTGGAGCTGGTGGCCGACAGCGACCTGTCCGGCGACGGCGACCTCTACCTGCCCGACCACTACCTGGACGGCGACCTGCTGTTCCCGGCGGTGTTCGGCATGGAGGCGATGGCGCAGGCGGCCACGGCGCTGACCGGGCGGGCTCAGGCCCCGGTGCTGGAGGATGTGGAATTCCTCCGGCCCATCGTGGTGCCGACTCAGGGTTCGACGACGCTGCGAGTGGCGGTGCTGGCCGACGGTCCGGACACGGTCTCGGCCGTGATCCGCAGCAGCGACACCGGTTTCGCCGCCGACCACTTCCGGGCCCGGCTGCGGTACGGGGTCCCGGCGCTGGATGACGTCGCGGTGCCCGGCGCCGGAACCGGGCGCCTTCCGCTGGATCCGGCCGGCGACCTCTACGGTCCCGTGCTGTTCCAGGGCGGCCGGTTCCAGCGGCTGCTCGGCTACCGGTCCCTGGCCGCGAAGTCGTGCGTCGCGGACATCGCCAATCAGCCCGGCGCGCCGTGGTTCGCGCCGTTCCTGGCCGACGAGCTGGTGCTCGCCGATCCGGGCACGCGCGACGCCATGATGCACTCGATCCAGTGCTGTGTGCCGGACGCGACGCTGCTGCCGGCCGGGATCGAGCGGCTGCACCTGGCCGATCCGGCCGCGGTGCGGACGCAGGACACTGTCACGCTGCACGGCCGCGAGCGCAGTCGGGATGGCGACACCTATGTCTGGGACGTCGACGTCCGCGACGGCTCCGGCGCCCTGGTTGAGCGCTGGGAAGGGCTGACCCTGCGCGCGGTGCGCAAGCAGGACGGCTCCGGTCCCTGGACGCCGACGCTGCTCGGTCCCTACGTGGAGCGGCGTACGGAGCAGGTGCTGCCGGTCGCGGTGCGCGTCGGGCTCCGTCCCGACGCGCCCGGTGAGGACGGCGGCATCGCGACCCGGCGCCGGCAGACCGCGCAGACGGTCGGCTGGCTGTTGGGCGGCGAGGCCGACCTGCGCTACCGGCCCGACGGCAGACCCGAGGCCGCCGGCGGGTTCGCGGTGTCCTCCGCGCACGGTGCCGGCGTGACGCTCAGCGTCGCCGCCGAGGGTGTCACAGTGGCCTGCGACATCGAGGCGGCGACGGAACGGTCCGAGCAGGCGTGGGCCGATCTGCTGGACCCGGCGGGCCTGGCCCTGGCGCGGCTGATCGCGGCCGACGCCGGCGAACCGCTGGCCACCGCGGCCACCCGGGTCTGGGGCGCGCTGGAGACGCTGGGCAAGAACGGCCGGGCGCGGGCCGACCTGGTCGCCGACGGGCCCGCCCGCGACGACCGCTGGGTCCTGCTGCGTTCGGGCGGGGCGCGGATCGCGACCTTCGCCACGGCGCTGCGCGGGCGGTCCGAGCCTGTGGTGCTCGCCCTGCTCGCCGACGACAAGGAGTAACGGTGGAGTCCTACTACGAATACCGCCACCTGGTGGGTTTCGAGGAGACCAACCTGGTGGGCAACGTCTACTACGTCAATTATCTGCGATGGCAGGGCCGGTGCCGGGAGATGTTCCTGCGCGAGCAGGCACCCGAGGTGCTGGCGGAGGTCCAGGACGACCTGAAGCTGTTCACGCTGAAGGTGGACTGCGAGTTCCTCGCCGAGATCACCGCGTTCGACGAGCTCTCGATCCGGATGCGGCTGGAGGACCTGACGCAGACACAGGTCGGGTTCGCGTTCGACTACGTGAAGCTCACCGGCGGTCAGGAGGTGCTGGTGGCCCGCGGCCGGCAGCGGATCGCGTGCATGCGCGGCCCGAACGGGGACACCCGGCCGGCCAAGGTGCCCGACGCGCTGCGCGAGGCGTTGTCGCGGTACCGGATCGGCGCGGTGGCTGCGGCGGCGTCCGCGTCGGCGTCGGCGTCGGCATCGGCATCGGCCTCGGGGCCCGCGTCCGTGTCCAAGGCGCAGCCGGCGGCGGCCGGTGACCGCGCCGGCGAGGCGGTGCTGCAAGGGTCGCGGCCGTGAGCGTCATCGGGACGGCGGCCGTGCAGCAGGAGCGGGAGCAGGGACAGGAGCAGGAGCCGGCGCCGCTGCGCGACCGGCTTCCCTCCCGGCTGCACGCCACGGCGGATCTGCGCAGCTGTTTCGGGATGTTCGCCACCGGTATCACGGTGGTCGCCGTCGGCGGCGAGGTGCCGTGCGGCATGACGGCGAACTCCTTCGCCTCGGTGTCGCTGGACCCGCCGCTGGTGCTGGTGTGCATCGTGCACGACGCGGCGATGCACAAGGCGATCCTGAGCGAGGGCACGTTCGCGATCTCGGTGCTGGCCGCGCATCAGGAGCCGGTCGCCCGGCACTTCGCCAACCGCGGCCGGCCGCGCGGGGAGCGGGAGTTCGAGACCGTCCGCTGGTGGCCCGGGGCGGTCACCGGGGCGCCGGTGGTGGCCGACACCCTGGCCTGGATCGAGTGCGGGCTGGCCGCCGTGTACGACGGCGGCGACCACTCGATCTTCGTCGGCTCGGTCCTGGACATGGGCAAGGGCGGGGCCGGGGACGCGCTGCTGTTCTTCGGCGGCGGTTACCACCGGCTGGAGCCCGGGGCCTGAGGAGCGCCCCCGTCGGAACCCTGGCCTGCCCGGCAGGCCAGGGTTCCGGGGCACAAGTCCGGCATATGCCGATGTTCGCGCTCTATCATGTCATGAGTTCTCATGAGCGTGAATATACGAACGTTCACTTATGTTTGTTACGCCCCGATCGGCGCGCGCGGTGCATCAGAGCACGTTGGAAGAAGCCTGACGTGATCTAGATGCAAGAGCATTCTATTCGCTCGCAGTTAACCGCCACGCACCCTCCGTCATCGAACGGTGGCGGCGCGTGTGTGCCAACGGCCGCCAGACACAGGGGGACACTCCGGCCTCGGCCCCGCATCGGAAGGCGGACTCATGACCGCAACCCAACGGTGGACCACCGCCGTGGCCTGGACCATGATCGCGACCGCCGGCGCCGACAACCTCGGCGTCAACACGGCGCTGCACTCGATCCAGGCCACCGGCGTGGCCTCCGCACCGACCCTGCTGTGGGCACTGCTGGTCCACCTGCTGGCGTTGGTCGCGGCGCTGTCCGCCGGGGACCGGATCGGCGCCCGCGTGGGCAACCGGCGTGCCCTGATCGCCGGATCGGCGCTGTACGCCGCGTCCTCGGCGGCGTGCGCGCTGGCCACGCACGGGATCGTGCTCGTCACGGCGCGGGCCGGCCAGGGCGCCGGATCGGGCCTGGCGGTCGGGGCCGCGCTGGGCCTGATGAACCTGGCGTTCCCGGCGGACTCCCGCGGCACCGCGGCGCACCGCGTGGCGCCCGGCTTCGCGCTGGCCCTGGTCGCCGGGCCGCTGGTGGACGGCGCCGTGGCGGCCGGGCCCGGCTGGCGCTGGATCTTCGCCGCGGACGCCGCGATCGGGGCCTGCGCGGCGGCGCTGGCCTGCCGCGCGATCCGGCCGGACCGGGGGCGGGGCGGGCAGCTGGACCCGGAGGGCACGCTGGCCGCGCTGGTCGCGGCCGGCGCCCCGGTCTGGGCCCTGATCCGGGCCGAACGCGTCGGCTGGGCCGCGCCGGAAGTGCTCGCGCTGGTGGCCGCCGGAGCTGTCGCCCTGGCCGCGGTGCTGTGGTGGGACACGCCGTCCGGGCCGCTGCATCGCTGGAGGTTCCTGGCGGCCAACGCCTCCGACCTGTTCTTGTTCGCCTCCGTCTACGGCACCGGCTTCCTGGTCGCCGCCGAGCTGCGTGGCGACGGGGGTCGTGGGGGCCAAGGGGGCCAGGCGGGCCTAGCGGGCCTAGCGGGCCAAGCGGGCTACGGCGGCCACGGACCGCTCGGGATCGGCCTGCGGCTGATGCCCTGGACCGTGCTGATGGCCGGGGCGATGATCTGGCCGGCGCGCGGGCGGTTCCGCCGGGAATGGGTCTCGGCGGCGGGCTCCACGCTGCACGCCGTCGGCCTGGTCTGGCTGGCGTTCCTGGCGCCCTCCGGACGGCTGTCGGGGACCGCGGCGATTCCGTTGGCGCTGTCGGGGATCGGCGCGGGTCTGGCGCTGTCCCGGGCCCGGATCGCCGGGCTCGGCCGGACCCGGCGGGAGCAGCCGGGCCGGGCGGCGGCCCTGCTCGGCGCGCTGCCGATGGCCGGGGCGGCGGTCGGGATCGCGCTGATCGCCGTGGCCGCGCACGCCAGCCGGACCGGCGTTCCGGGGCCGGACCGCGCCGCGCGCACGGCGCTGTGCTGGGCTGCCGGGCTGGCGCTGGCCGCGGCCGCGGCGATCCTGGCCGTGCCCCGGGAACGGGATCCGGCTCGGGGGCTGCCAGGGGTTCCCGGGCAGTCGGGGCGGTCGGGCCAGTCGGGCCAGTCGGGGCAGCCCGGGCAGCCTGGGCATTCCTGGCAGCCCGGGCGGCGCGGGGGCGCGTGGTCGGCGCTGAAGCCGATCGCGGCTCCGGGTTCGCCCAAGTGGGGGCCGGTGCGGGGGGTTCAGGAGACCATCTGGCGGACCCAGGTGCGGCTCGCGGAGCTGGGATGGCTGCTCACCGCGCGGAGCGGTGGTTGTGGTGGTCGCCCAGCGGCGTCCAGGAGGCGATGTGCCGCGCCGCGGTGAAGCTCGCCCAGGACGTCAGCTGGATCAGGGTTCTGGCACCGCCGGCCGTGGCCCGGTAGGCGTCGACGCTCTCCTGGTCGACCTGCCAGGACGCCATCGCCACCAGCACCGCCAGCCGCCCGGCCGGCACGTCGGCCGGCGGCAGCCCGGCCAGCGCGCGGTCCAGCCAGCGGCGGTCCAGGCCCGGCGGCCGGCCGTCCCAGGACCCGAGCATCCGCGGCAGTAGCTCGGCGACCGACTCCGGCACGGCTTCGTGAGCGGCGCGCTCGACCGTCCCGGCCGCCCGGGCGAAGGCCTCGGCCACCGCCGGGCTGCCCGCGGCCCAGGCCAGATCGGCCGGCAGCGGCGCGGCCGGCAGCAGGTCGGCCGAGGTGCCGGCGGGGGTCGGACGGCGCGAGGCGCGGCGCATCAGGGCGCCGAGCACTCGGGCCACCATCGGCAGCGCACCGCGCGGCGTGCCGTCGGGCATGGGGGCGTCCGGGAGGAAGACGTTGACCATGCGGTTCAGGTAGTGGAAGGCGGCGGTCACGCCGACCAGCTCAGGGGCCTGATCCGGCGGGAAGGGGAGTTCGTGCTCTGCCGCGCTTTCGCGCACCGCGCTCTCCCGGGCCCACTTGGCGACGGCCCTCAGGTGCTCGTCGGCGACGTCGTCGAAGCGGTCGCCGGCGATCGCCTGCGCGTCGCGGCCCCGCACGAGCGCGTTCACGGTCGCGGTGTGCACGGTGACGCAGTAAGGGCACGAATTCGCCAGTGACACCGCCGAGGCCGCGACCTCCTTGGTCGGCCGCTCGGCCAGGCCGTCGGCGACCAGGGTCTCGCGCAGCGTCAGCCAGCTGGCCGCCAGGAGTTCGGGGGCGGGGGAGTGCAGGGCCAGCGGGGGCGCCAGCACGCCGAAGTCGCGTTCCATCTCCCGGTAGACGCGCGCCACCAGATGCTGCGCTGAGCGCACGTCCACGGGCGTGACGCGCTGGATCTGCGCCAGGGCTGTGCGGCGGAGCACTGGACGGATGGGGTTGGCGCTCATCTTCGCTCCTTCGACGACCGGTCGGTTGGTTTGTGGACGCGGCATATGTCTTGATGATCCATGAAATGCCCGAGGTTCGGCGCCTTCGAGATTGCGCAGAAGAAGCCTGCGGCTTCGGCCTGATCCAGCTCGCTGCGCACAGGGGAAGAAGATGGCGGCGTCCCTGGTCCCGATACTCGTCAGTGAGCACCCGACTTGCGACCTTCGCCCAATATGTGGCGCACAGGGAGGACCCGTGAACGCGATGCAGGACGTCTTCACCGATCTGGCCGCGGAGGCGGCGGAACTCGAGCGTGCGGTAGCCGGCCTGGATCCGGCCGGTTGGGCGACCCCGACCCCGGCTCCGGGCTGGACCGTGGCGCACCAGATCGCGCACCTGGGCTTCGTCGCCCACCTGGCCTGGACCGCGGCCGCCGACCCGCAGACCTTCGCCAAGATGGCCGCCGCCGCCAAGGACGACTTCGAGGGCGCGGTGAACGCCGCACTGACCGACTACCTGACTGGCGGGCCCGACCAGACCCTGGAGCGTTGGCGCACCGAGCAGGCGGCGGCTACCAAGGCCCTGGCCGAGGTCCCGGCGGGGCAGGTCGTGCCGTGGCTCGTCAACCCGCTGCCGCCGTCCATCCTGGCCGCTGCCGGGATGATGGAGCTCTTCGGCCACGGCCAGGACGTCTACGACGCCCTCGGCATAGACCGCACCCCCACCGACCGCATCGGCCACCTGGCCTTCTTCGGTTCGCGTACCCGCGACTTCGGCTACCTGGCGCACGGACTCACGCCGCCGGCCGAGGAGTTCCGCTTCGAGCTGACGGCACCGAGCGGCCTGGTGTGGAACTTCGGCCCGGACGACGCCGCAGAGCGCATAACAGGGCCCGCATACGACTTCTGCCTGCTGGTCAGCCGCCGACGCCACCACGCGGATCTGGCGATTACCGCGAGCGGTGCGGAGGCGGAACGCTGGCTTGAGATCGCCCAGGCTTATCGGGGGCCGGCTGGGGAGGGGCGTAAGGCGGGGCAGTTCGTGAGGGCTTGAGGACGGTAGCGCTAAGTACGGCGGAGCGTCTTACGCTCCGCCGCAGTTGTGGCTATGCGCGCGAACCGCAGAACGAAGTGGCTGGCGCAGTCTGTATGCAGCCGCGCACGTCGCTGGCCGGAGCTCCTCAGACGTCCCGGACGCGGGCATGCAAATGCATGTCATGGCGGCCGTCATCGTGGAGTCCGGCGCTGCGCTTGGTGCCTTCCAGCAAGTACCCGCACTTGGTGGCGACCCGGCACGAGGCGTTGTTGCGTGTCGAGTGGTCCAGGTGAAGGCGGAAGAAACCGATCTCGTCCAAGGCCCAGGCGCTGAGCGCCGACAGGGCGCGGGTGGCGACGCCGGCGTCGCGGGCTGCGGGGAGTACCCAATAGCCGACCCCGGCGATGCCTTCGTCGAGGTCCGCGCTGCCCAGGGCGATACGGCCGAGCACCTCACCGTCTTCGCCCGCGATCGCCCAGTGGCCACCCTTCTCCTGTTCCCAGTCCCGGCGATAGCGGTCGAACCATTCGCGGACCCGCGCCTCGGACGACGGGCGGCGCGTATGCCACTTGCGAATCTCCTCGTCCTGGTAAGCGGACAGGAACGCCGGCACATCAGCCGGCTGCCACGGCCGCAGCACCAAGCCCTGCGCGACGGGCAGCGTGGGCTGCCGAGAGTCCGCGAACGAACCAGCAGGAATGACGGGCGGCGTCGACAGATCACGAGTCACGGCCAATGGTCACCCGACAGTCGCCACGCCCGTCAAGGCCGCGTACAGCTCATCGCGAGGCTGCCGTTACCCCGCCGCAGCCACCGTCATCGGCAACCCGCCACGCACCCGCAACGACAACATCGGCTCCGCCACCACCCGGTAGCCCGGCTGCGTCGCCAGCCTGAGCTCGCGAGCCACCATCGCCAGCACGAACGCCGCCTCCATCAGGCCGAGGTTGTTCCCGACGCAGAAGCGCGGGCCGGCGCCGAAGGGGATGTAGGCGTAGCGGGGTCGATCGTGCGTCACGTCCGGGTTGAACCGCTCCGGATCGAACCGCGTCGGCTGCTCCCAGAACGCCGGATGCCGGTGCATCGTGTACGGGCACACCACCACGTCCGATCCTGCGCGGACTCGGTAGCCGTCGAAGTCGTCGTCCGCCTGCGCGATGCGTCCCAGCATCCACACCGGCGGGTACAGGCGCATCGCCTCCTCGATCACCATCGACGTGTACCGCAGGCGGTGCAGGTCCTCGAAGGTCGGGAGCCGGTCGCCGAGTACCTCGCCGGCCTCGGCGTGTACGCGCTCCCAGGCCCATGGGTTCTCGTGCAGCAGGTTGAAGGTCCAACTCAGGGTGCTGGCCGTGGTCTCGTGGCCGGCCAGGAGCAGTGTCACCAGCTCGTCGCGCATGCGCAGGTCGCGCACCCGCGGATCGGTCTCCGCGCGGGTGGACAGGATCAGGCGCGACAGCACGTCGTCGCCCGCGGTCCCCTTCGGGCGCGCGTCGCGCTCGGCGATCAGTGCGTTCACCACGCCCTGCAGGTCGCGGCGGGCTTGCCGGAACCGCAGCTGCTTGGGCAGCGGTACCCACATCGGCACCATGCTCAGCGTGACGACCTCGAACATCGCCTGGTCCTGCATGGCCTGGAAGGCGCCGCTGATGCCCTCGTGCGCGCCGAGGTCGGCGTCCAGCAGGGTGCGGCCCAGGACGCCGAGGGTCAGGCCGGTCATCTCGTGCATCACGTCCACCGGGCCGCGGCCGATGTGCGAGCGCAGGCGCGCCACCAGGGCGGCGGCCTCCTCGGCCACCGCCGGGGCCTGCTGGGCGATGCGCTTGGCCTGGAAGCCGGGCTGGATCGCCTTGCGCTGCTTGCGCCACAGGTCGCCCTCGCTGGTCAGGAGGCCGTCGCCGAGGGCGCGGCGGGCTTGGAGCAGGCCGATGCCCTTGTGGTAGTTGCCGGCGTTGTCGGCCAGGACGTGCTTGGCGTAGTCGGGGTGGTTCACGAAGTACAGGGTCTTGGGGCCGATGGCGATGCGGACGGCGTCGCCGTAGCCGTCGGCCGCTGTGCTCATCAGGGCCAGGCGGTCTCGCATCAGCTTCCTGACCAGACCGGGGGTCTGGCGGCGTGGGGGGCCGGGCCAGAGTTTGGCCTGCGGGGGCGGCGCCAGGTTCGTGGCGGTCATGGCCTAGCTCCTCGTGCGGGCGGCGACGGCTTCGGAGATCTGTTGGCGCCACACCTCGTATGCCGGGATCGGGCCCTCCTCGCCGGAGGGCCGCGCCTTGTCGCACAGTTCGGCGGATTCGCGTGCTGTCATCCCGCAGAAGACGTTCAGGGCCAGCTCGGTGTGCGGCACGACCAGGTCGGCCTCGTAGCGCGCTGTTCCGGCGAACGCAGCCCCCTGCGCCACCTGCGGCTGATACTGCCCCGCGCGCTGCCAGAACCGGCGCAGCTCGGCTTCGTCGACGCCGCCGGCGTAGGTGGCGGCCAGGCCGGCGCCGGCGTACAGGTCGGCGCGGCGCTCGGCGTCGAAGCCCTCGAAGGTGTCGGCCACCAGATCAGGGTCGGTGCCGCAGACGAACCACATCGCGCGTCCGATGCCCTGGTCGATGGCCCGCGGGGCGTACCAGGCGTGCTCGCCTCCCGGCCAGGGGAAGTGCGCTTCGCGGTACTGCTGGCGCACGTACTGCTCGGTTTTGAAGAAGGCCTGGTGGAAGCCGTAGCCGTCCAGGACCAGCCAGCGCATCAGCGGGTCCTCGCACGTGAAGCGGCGCCAGCGGAAGCGGGGCAGGCGGGCCAGTCCCCAGCCCAGGCCGACCCACGCCATGTACTCGTGCTTCTTGGCCCGGCCGGCGAGGAAGTCGGCGAAGTGGTGCGAGCCGCCGATCGGCAGGCCGTCGCGGATCGTGAAGCCCATGCCGGCGCCCTCGTAGCCGAAGCCGCGGAAGCGGACGGGGATCTGCTCCAGGCCGGCTTCGGCGTCGGCGATGGTCCGGGCTTCGGCGGCGTGCGCGTAGCCGGCGAGGAAGACCCCGCCGATCTGCTCCAGCAGGGCCGCGGAGTCGGCGTTCTTGATGTGGAAGCCGCGCTCGGTCATCAGCACGGCCTTGGGATTCGGGGTCAGGATGCGGCGCCGGAGCGCGCGCAGGGTGCCGGCCACGGTCAACTCCTCTCCAAGTGGGGGTTCGCGTCGGCGACGGGGGCCGCCGGGGCGGTGAAGTGCTCGCGGATGCGCCGGCGCCACTGCTCGTAGGCCGGTTGCTCGGGGGTGCCGTCCCGGTGGGGGACCTCGGTGCGGTCGGCGAGGTCGACCACCTGCTCGACGGCCAGGCCGGTCAGCACCTTCGCGGCGGCCTCGGTGTGCCCCGGGACGTGGCCGGAGAAGTGCCGGCCCTTGACGGCCAGCACCGCTCCCAAAGCCACTTCGGCGCGGTGCTCACCGGCGCCGTCCAGGAGCACACCGAGGCCCTCCGCTTCGCAGCCCCCTGCGAACACCGCGGCCAGTCCGACCCCGGAGAACAGGTCGGCCTGGCGCCGCGGAGCGAAACGCCGCACCGCCGCCACGGTCGCTTCCGGGTCGCCGCCGTGGATGAACCACAGCGCCCGGCCGATGCCGAAGTCGACGGCGCGCAGGAAATAGCCGGGCGAGTCGTCCCACGGATACGGTTTGGGTATCCGCTGTCGCTCGACCCACTTGCGGGTTTTGAAGTAGGCCAGGTCGAATCCATACCCGTCGACCGCGAACCAGCTCATCGTCGGGTAGAAGGCCGAGCCGGCCAGATCCGGCATTACGTTGCGCCACAGGGGCCGCGGCAGATGCGACATCGCGAAACCGATGCCGATGTACGTCAGGAAGATGTGCGGCTGTCCGGACCCCATGAGCAGATCCCGGGCCCGGTGCCCTCGTCCGGCCGCCATCGCGTCGCGGATCGTGTAGGCCATCGCAGCACCCTCATAGGCGAAGCCGCGCACCTCGTCGTGGACGAGGGCCAGGCGCTGCTCCAGCTCGCACTGCCGCCGCACCTCGATGCCCCACTCGAACCCGCACACCACCGCCTGGGGGATCGCTTCCAGCCGTACGGTCGCGGCGTTCGCCTCGACGGGGAAGCCCCGCTTACGGAAGCTCACTTTGGCGAACGACGGAGTAAGCGCGAGCCGGCGTAGTGTCCCCAGCAAGGGCGCCATAGTGTCCTGTCTCCCGGATGCCGGTTGCGGCGCGCCAGTGGGCGGCCGCGGGGCGGAATCGGTCTTTTTCAGGATGCTGCTATGGCTGCCGCGCGGGCTTCTCCTGGCGTGCGGGGCAGGGGGTCAGCTCAATTGATTCGCAGGCTCCTGGTTCACCTTCTTGCGCACGCCGTGCCGCTCCCGGGCCGCCCGCATCGACTCCGTGGCCGCGTCCGCGTCGGTCCCGGCTGCGCAAATCAGCCCTAGTACCTGCGCCTCGAAGCAGGTGTCCGCGTCGTACGGCTCCGTCAGATACCCGCCGAGCTCAAGGGTCACCAGGCCGTGCAGCGCGATCCACATCCGATGTGCCGTCAGCTGCGCGTCGCCGTCTGCGAAGCGCCCGGCCCGCATGCAGCGCTCCACCGCGTCGACCAGGATCGCGAGCGTGTAGCGGCCGTGGCTGCGGTCCTCGTCGGTGAGCGAGAAGCCGACGAGCGTGGAGCCGCCGAACATCACCGCGTACAGGTGGCTGTGCTCCAGCGCGTTCTCGCGGTAGGCGATGCCGAGTTCGGCGACGTCGGCGACCGGGTCGTCGGAGGCGCCGACCGCGCCCATGCCCGCGGCCAGCCGGCCGAAGCCCTCGTGCACCAGGGCGCGGACCAGGTCGTCCATGCCGCTGAAGCGGGTGTAAACGGCCATGGTGGAGGTGCCGACGGCGGCGGCCAGGCGGCGGGTGGTCAGGGCCGAGGGCCCCTGCTCGGCCAGCAGGCGGGCCGCGGCCTCCAGCAGGTTCGCGCCGAGTTCGGGGTCGGCCTGGCGGGGGCTCATCAGTACGGGTCCGCCGATCGGGTGGAAGGAGTCGGGGGGAGTCACGGGAATCGGGGGGAGTCAGGGGAATCAGGGTCCGTGCTCATCTTGACCGATGCCCGGATCCGGAGGGAAGATGCGGGCATAACATCGTTATGTAACGCTGATATCGAACGATCGAGGCCTGACGATGACCGGATCACGCACCCTCGTCCCGGCCGGTCCGCTCGGCGGCTACCGGCCGGTCGCCGACGAGGTCAGTGTCTTCGACCTCGACGTCGCCGGCCTGCTGCCGCCCGAGCTCGACGGCACCCTGCTGCGGATCGGCCCGAACCCCGTGCACGCCCCGGACCCGGCCCGGCGCCACCACGCTTTCGCCGGCGACGCGATGGTCCACGGCGTCCGCATCCGCGCCGGCCGCGCCGAGTGGTACCGCAACCGCTGGATCCGCACCGACCGGGTCTGCCGCGCGCTCGGCACGCTGCCGACGCCCGGGCCCCGGCACGGCCTGTCGGACAACGCGAACGACAACATCCTGCGACACGCCGGCCGCACCCTGGCCCTCGGCGACGGCGGCGTGCTCCCGGTCGAGCTGTGCCCGGAGCTGACCACCATCGCGCGCTCGGACTTCGACCAGACGCTTCCGGACGGCCTGTGCGCGCACCCGGAACGCGACCCGGTCACCGGCGAGCTCTACGCCGTCGCCTACCGGCCCGGCCGCACGCACATCCAGTACCTGACCGTCGACGTCGCCGGCCGGGTCCGGCGCCGCGAGCCGATCGAGCTCGGCCACACCCCGATGATGCACGCGTTCTCCCTGACCGACCGGCACGCCGTCCTGTACGACCTGCCCGTCGTCTACAGCCCCGCGGCGGTCGCGGCCGGCAGCCGCGTCCCCTACGCCTGGGACGACGCCGTCCCCGCGCGCCTGGGCGTGCTGCCGCGTGAAGGCACCGCCGCCGACGTCCGCTGGATCGACGTCGACCCCTGCTACGTCTTCCACCCGGTGAACGCCCACGAGGCCGGCGGCCGGCTCGTCCTGGACGTCGTCCGGCACGACCGGGTCTTCGACGCCGACCGCCTGAGCCCCGGCGAGTCCCGGCCCACCCTGTGGCGCTGGATCCTGGACCCCGAGCGCGGCACCGTGACCGAGAGCCGGCGGCTGGACGACACGGTCGTGGAGTTCCCGCGCATGGACGACCGTTTCAAGGGCATGCCGTACCGCTACGCGTTCGCGGTGTCGATGCGCCCCGGCGCCGGCGGCGCCCTGGCCGGACCGGCGCTGGTTCGGCACGACCTGGTCACCGGCGGCACCGACGTCCACCGCTTCGGCCCTGGCCGCCTGACCGGCGAGCCGGCGTTCCTCCCACGCGGTCCCCGGGCCCCCGAGGGCGACGGCTGGCTAATCAGCTTCGTCTACGACGCCGCCGACGACCGCAGCGACCTGGTGGTGCTGGACACCGCCGACTTCACCGGGCCGCCGGCCGCCGAGATCCGGCTGCCGGTGCGCGTGCCGCACGGGTTCCACGCCGGATGGATCGCAGCCCTTTGAGCAGAGCGTCCGGCAAAAGGACGACGCCGAAGCCGTGACGGTATTTATACCGACACCGGAGTCCGCGGTGGCAATTACCCGGCGGCGAAAGCCGAATTCTTCCAGCACCCGCCTCGCGGGCCCATCAGGACGGCTCCGCGCGTCGAGCACTCCGGAAGATGTCAGGGTCAGGTCATCGGAGTGACCATGGCGATCGCCGCCTGACCGCCGGGTCTGGTCGGCGCGGCGGACCTCCGGCCGGCCGGTGCCGGCGCCGGCCGTACACCGCCGCCGGATGCGTGAGACCGATGAGATCTGTCGGAAAACTTCCGGTATCAACCGACCTATCTCATTGTGAATTCATCATCCGGACGTGGGTCTCATGCGCGGGGATGCGGCTATTGCGGGGTTGCTCAGTGTTCGTATAAGCTCGCCGCGACGGGAGATGCGGGTGTTCTGTGCCGAATACCCGTCACTCCTATTCCCGGTGGCAGGCTGACCTGCCACATCGGTGGCAATCGACGATCAAGGATCGATCATGTCGTTACGCCGATCCACGCCGTCGGCCGGACCGGGACCACCTCACCGTTCCCGACTCGACAGTTCTGTTTCAGCGTTCCGTGCAGGGAAGAGGCGATCATGCAACCGGCGGTGGAACACGCCATCGAAGCCATGTGGGACCGGTACGACGAACCGCTGACGCTGTCCGAGATGGCCGCGGCGGCGAGTCTGAGCCGGTTCCACTTCTCCAGGGTCTTCCGGTCGCTGACCGGGACCTCGCCGTGCCGGTTCCTGGCCGCGGTGCGGCTGTCCAAGGCCAAGGACACCCTGCTGCAGACCTCCCGGAACGTCACCGAGATCGCCTACGAGGTCGGCTACAACAGCCTGGGCACCTTCACCAGCCGCTTCACGAAGAGCGTCGGCGTGTCGCCGGCCCGCTACCGGCAGCTGTCCCGCTCCGGGATGCCGGTCCCGCTGCCGGTCGCCGTCCCCGGGGCCCGCGGCGTGGTGCGCGGCCTTGTGGGCCTGCCGGAGCAGGCCGGACCGCTGCGGATCTACATCGGGGCCTTCGACAGCCCCATCGCGCAGGGCATGCCAGTGGCCTGCGACGTCCTCGACGCGCCGGGACGCTTCCGGCTCGAAGGCGTCCCGGACGGAGCGTGGTTCATCCGGGCCGCGGCCGTCGCGCTGCGCGACGTCGACCCGCGGCCGTGGAACCGCAAGCCGCTGTTCGTCGGCGCCGTCGAACCCCTGCACATCCGCCGGGAGAAGACCCTCGATCTCGACCTCGAACTGCATCCGCTGGGCCTGCTGGACCTGCCGGTGCTCATCGCTTTGCCGGAGCTGGACAGCGCCGCGCTGCCGGAGGCGGTCGAACGCGTCATCCGCTCGGAACCCAGGGCTTGCTCCCGTCCCGCGCGGACCGAACGGCCGGCCCCGCGGGCAGCCGTCGACCTCCTCGCGTCGCCCCGCTGCGCCTGAGACGAAACCCGCGGCGGGCAAACGGACGGCAAGACCGCACGTTGGGAGAAGCGGCACGTATAGCAGAGCTCGAATATGTGTGACGACCGCTGTCCGCCACCGAAAGGAGCTCCCCGCGTGCCCTCGACCCCGCCCACCGAGACCGGACCGAGCCAGCGCGCGGGCTGGGCCCGCGGCTTCGAGCACCCGGTCGCCTTCTGGTTCGGCGCCCTGTGCTGCACCGCCGGAGTGCTGCTCCACCTGCCCATGTACTACGGCGCCCGGGACATGGGTTACCGGCTCAAGGGGATGGCGCCGGACGCGCCGATGCTGACCGGGATGGCGCTGATCGGGATCGGACTGGTCGCCGCGCTTTACGGCGTCCTGCCGCGCGATCGCGCCGGTCTGCGGCGGTCCGTCACCGGCGTGCGCGTGCAGGCGCTGGACGACGCGCCGATCCGGCGGCAGCACGTGGCCCTGCTGGCGGTGATGGCGGTGGCGGTGACGATCGACGTCATGAAGCCGACCGCGCTGGGGTTCGTGGTCCCCGGCTTCGCCAAGGAGTACGGCCTGAAGGCCCCCGGCAACCCGCACGGGCATCCGGCCGCCGCCTGGCTGCCGCTGACCGGGATCAGCGGGACGGTGCTGGGTTCGCTGGTGTGGGGTTCGTTCGCGGACTGGGCCGGGCGTCGGGCCTCGATCATGTACGCCGGCCTGCTGTTCGTGACGACCTCCATCTGCGGCGCGATGCCGGGGTTCAAGTGGAACCTGCTGATGTGCCTGATGATGGGCATCGCGGCCGGCGGGATGCTGCCGATCACGTTCGCGCTGATGGCCGAGACCATCCCGGCCCGGCACCGCGGCGGTCTCATGGTGCTGATCGGCGGCGAGATCGCCGCGGCGTACGTCATCACCAGCTGGCTGGCCGCGAAGCTGGTCCCGCACTACAGCTGGCGCATCCTGTGGCTGGTCGGCATCCCGACCGGGGTGCTGCTGCTGGTGCTCAACCACTGGATCCCGGAGTCGCCGCGGTATCTGATCGCCCGGGGCCGGCGCGCCGAGGCCGAGGCGATCATGGCGCGATACGGCGCCCGAGTGGTGAAGAGTCCTGTTATGGCTCCGACCGACGTCACCGCCGCGCGCGTCGGTTACGGCACGCTGGTGCGCCGGCCGCTCCTCGGGCCGACCACTGCCATCACCGTGCTGGGGCTCGGCGTCGGCCTGGTCACCTACGGCTTCCAGCTGTGGGTCCCGACGAACCTGCAGCGGATCGGGTACTCGGCGGTCAACTCCGCCTACGTGGTGCGCAACGCCGCCTTGATCGGGCTGCCGCTGACCGTGCTGCTGGCGTGGATGTACGACCGGTTCGGCGGCCGACGGACCATCGCCGTCTCCTCGGCCGCGACCGCCGCGGCCATGGCCGGCTTCGTCATCGGCGGCGACTCCCTGGCGCACCACCGGATGCTGCTGTCGTTGCTGCTCATCGTGCCGCTGTCGGCGGTGAGCTCAGTGGTGGCGATGGTGGCGGCGTACGCCTCGGAGGTCTACCCGACCCGGATCCGGGCCCGCGGGACGGGGCTGGCCGCCGGGATGACGAAGGCCGGGGGAGTGCTGATCCTGGCGGTGGTGGTCGGATCTCCGAACGTGCCCGGAATCCGCGCCACCGCGCTGATCGGGGCCATTCCCTTGGTGATCGCCGCCCTGTGCTTCCTGATCTCGGGGCCGGAGACCAGGGGCCGGCGGCTGGAGGAGATCGCACGCGATCTGGGCGCCATTGAGGTGGGAGACGCAGATCTGGAGCCGAATCCGGCAATCTAGGATAAATCCCCGCAGAGGCTTGTCGTCATAGTGGACCTTGAGGAAGGGAACGTCCGATGACGATTTCGCGTGCGACGCTGATCACCGGTTGCTCCAGCGGCATCGGCCGGGCCGCCGCCCTGCGGCTGCACCGTGCCGGGCTTCCGGTCTACGCCACGGGGCGCGATCCCGCGGCCCTGGCCGAGCTGGCCGACCTGGGTATCAAGACCCTGCGGCTGGATGTGACCGACGAGGCGTCCGCGGACGCGGCGGTGAAGCGCGTCGTCCAGGACCACGGCGCGGTCGGCGTGCTGGTGAACAACGCGGGCAGCGGGGTGCACGGCGCGGTCGAGGACGTGCCGCTGGACAGCGTGCGCGACTCCTTCGAGACGAACCTGTTCGGCGCGCTGCGGCTGACCCAGCTGGTGCTGCCGGGGATGCGCGAGCAGGGCGCGGGACGGATCGTGAACATCTCCTCGATCCTCGGCCGCTTCTCCCCGCCCGGCGGCGCGCTGTACCACGCGACCAAGCATGCGACGGAGGCGTACAGCGACTCGCTGCGGATGGAGGTGGCGCAGTTCGGGGTGCGGGTGTCGCTGATCGAGCCGGCGACGGTGCGCACGCAGTTCTTCGCCACCGCGCTGATGCAGTTCGCCGGCCGGCCCCAGTCGCCGTACCAGGAGTTCTACGACAAGCTGGCGGCCTGGGCGATCGCCGTGCATGAGGGGCGCACCACGGCCGGACGCCTCGCAGTGCCGCCGGAGAAGGTCGCCGCCGCGATCGAGCGCGCGGTCCACTCCCGCCGCCCCAAAGCGCGCTACCCCGTCGGACCGCTGGCCCGCGGCGCGCTCGGCATGCGCCGCCTGCTCCCGGACGCGGCCTTCGACCGCTTCGTGGCACGCCAGTTCCCGGCCCCGCAGCCGAAACGCTGACCGCGATGCCGGTCTACCGCTCGACGTACCACTACGGAAACCTGCGCGCCGCCCTGACCGACGCCGCCCTGGAGCTGGCCCGCCGCGGCGGCCCGCCGGCGGTGACGGTCCGCGGCGTGGCCCGCAGCGTGGGGGTGACGCCGCCGGCGGCCTACCGCCACTTCACCGAGGTGGAGGAGCTGCTGACGGCGACGAAGGACAGGGCGCTGATCCTGCTCGCGGAGCGCGTCGACGCCGCGATCGGCGCGGCCGCGGCCATGGATGCGGCGGCGTGCCTGCGAGCGGTGGCCGAGGCGTACGTGGGCTTCGCGCGCTCGTGCCCGGGACTGTTCGCGATGGCGTGCCACGGCAGCCCGGAGACGATCAGGGTGCTGATCACCGACCGCCTCGGCCCGTTCCTGAACGCGCTGTCGGCCCGGCGCCCCGGCATGGCCTTCGCCCTGTGGTCGGCGGTGCACGCGCTGGCGGTGCTCGCGGCCGAGGGGGTTTCGCGGGGCGTGCCGCAGGACGAGGTGCTGGATACGGTGCTGGCTTGGATCGCGGGTGGGGTGGGGGTCGGCGGGGAGCGGTAGCGTCGGGCGCCGTGCTTGATTCAACTGCCCTCGTGATGGCGCTTCGCGATGCGCACCACCGAATACGGCAATACGTGACAGATCTTGACCGCGCGACCAAAGGAGTGATCACCGGCTTCGAGGCCATCGGCCCACAGTGGGGTGCGGGATTGGCCGAACCCGGGATGGTGCACTACCGCGACGGCTATGAGTTCGCCATCGCCTACCGCCGCGGGGTCAGGATCACGCTCGACGTCCGCTTCGCCGCCGGTGAAGTCACGGCCAGCGCTTGGGTCGCCGAGAACGCCGACGCCCCGGACCCGGAAGCGGATGAGTCGGACGAGGAACTCGTCGCGACCGCCGGCCCGCTGACCGCCACCGAAGATGCCGCCGTCGCGGCGATCATCGCTGAGGTCGTCGCGAGCGTGTTGGCGAACTGTCCGTTCTATGCCCAGTTGGGTGTGGCGGGCTGAGAACGCGGCCGTGCGACCCACAGGTCCAACCTTCCTCGAGCGATCCCGGCCCGCCGAAGCGAGCCGGGATCGCCGTCACCAAACCCTCATCCACATCATCAGCGCATCAGATCTCGCTGATCGAGTAAGCCGGCAGCGTCAGCGTCCCGCTCGCACTGACCGTCGTCGGGTGCAGCGCGGCGGCCGACTGCGCGACGGTGGTCGGGTCGCCGCTCACCTGCTGGTACGTGCCGCCGAGCACCGGGCCGCCGACCGGCAGCCTCACCGGGGCGTTGCTCAGGTTCAGCAGTATCACGTGGGTCGTGCCGCCGCCGCTGAAGCTGACGCCGATCAGGCCGGGGCTGCCGGTGCCGATGGTCGGGCCGCCGGTGAAGGTCAGCGGGGTCACCGTGGTCGCCTTGATGGCGGCTCGGTTCAGCCACTGGGTCGCCAGGCCGTCGGGGGTCAGGGCGAGCGGGACGTTGTTCTCCGGGTCGGCCGTGTAGGCGAAGGAGTTCTCGCTGCCGAAGGAGGACCAGAACTCCGCCATGTCGGTGGCGGTGGCGCCGGCTGCGAGCTGCATCAGCAGGCTGCTGTTGTACAGGGCGACACCGTAGGTGTCCTGCGGGGGATCGGTGAAGGTGTCCGAGAGGCTGAAGCTGACCTCGGTCAGCCAGATCGGCTTGGGGAGGGGGAAGTCGCTCTGGGCGGCGGTCTTCTGGACCATCGCCGGCCAATTGTCGGGGCCGGCGAGGAAGTCGCCGACGTTGGTCGCGGTCAGGGCGTCCGGGTAGGTCGGGTGGACGTGCTCGACGTACGCGTCCGGCTCGCGGCCGGTGCCGGCGGCGACCGTGGCCGCGACGGCGTTCTGGGTGTCCAGGTTCCAGGTGCGGTCGCGGACGCAGGCGGTGGCCGGGTCCTCGTAGCCGGCGACCGCGGCGATCTGCAGGTTCGGGTAGAGGTTGTGCAGGGCCAGCGACCACGGGCCCACGACGTTCGTGCCGTAGTCCGTGCCGGTCGGGAAGGCCTTCGCGTAGTCGGCGTTGAAGCACAGGTCCAGCTCGTTGCCCAGCTCGACGTAGTCGATCGGCAGGCCGTCGGTGCCGGCCTGCGCCAGCATCGCCTTCTGGTCCGACAAGCTCGAGGTCATGACGTTCAGCACGAAGACCGGCGGCACCTTGGTCTGCGCGTACGCCTTCACCAGGCTCGACAGGTAGGTGTGGAAGTCGGGCGTGGGATTCGGCGTCATGTACGGGTCGCCCACCGGCTGGCCCTTTGTCCAGTGCCAGTAGTTCGCCGACGTGCCGGCCGGCCAGCGCACCGTCGCCGGCGACAGCGCGGCCAGCTGGGTGTCGGCGGCTGCCGGGTACCCGGTGGTGCCGGGGTTGGGGTAGATGCTGCCGCCTCCGTAGTCGAAGGCGACGCCGAAGTAGCTGGGTGACAGGCTGTGCGACTGACCGGTGCCGACTGTGACCGAGGCGGAAGCGGAAGCGGACGCGGATCTCGCAGCCGGGCCTCCGGCCATCGCGGCCATCGCGGCCGTCGCGGTGGCCGCGGCCAGACCCGCGGCCAGCGTGACGCCTACGACCGCCCGAATGCGGAATCGGCGATTTGTACGCAATGACATGGGGTTTGAACTCTTTCGCGGAGCGGACTGGCTCTGCCCCCGTTGGCTCGGGCCGTAGTCCGCGCAACACCGTATGGGAACCCTAGTAGGCGCCCGATAAGGACTCTGACATGATCACCGCTCGCGGGTGATCCGCTTCACACCGGCGCGTTCGGCCCGACCACCTGCGGGCGGGCCGGAGGGCGTGCGGCAGAATATGGCCCGCGTCCAGGCCCTCCATGTCCGCCCGGGCGCCACGCCCCCGAAGAAAGGCCCACCATGCTCGCCGTGAACTGGGACACGATCCGCCTGTTCCTCCATGTGGTGGCCGCGACCATCTGGGTCGGCGGGCAGATCACGCTGGCCGCGCTGGTCCCGGTGCTGCGCAAGTCCGGGTCCGAGGTGACCAAGGCGGCGGCCAACGGCTTCAACCGGATCGCCTGGCCGGCCTTCGCCGTGCTGATCCTGACCGGGATCTGGAACGTCATCGCCGAGCACGACAAGGACCACGGCGCCTACCACGTCACGCTGATCGTGAAGTACGCGGTGGTGGCCGCCTCCGGCCTCACCGCCTACCTGCACTCGCAGGCCAAGAGCAAGGGCGCGATGGCCGCGTTCGGGGCGCTGACCGGGATCACCGCGCTCGGCTCGGTGTTCGTCGGGATCATGCTGGCCGGCTGAGGCGGCGGATCACCCTCGCCCTCGCCCTCGCGATCACCCTCGGCTGGCGACCCCGTACCCCTCCTCGGCCCGCAGCCTCTCCAGCAGCTCCGGAATCACCGGCGAGCGCCGGAAGGCCCAGGCCACCCGCGACAGCCACCGGACCTCGGCGTCCAGGTCGGTCGGGATCAGCGCGGGGTCGCCGTCCGCCGCGCCGCGTGCCGACCGCTCGCCCGCGCCGGTGAAACGGCGGCCGCGGCGCATGTTCTCCAAGGCGGTGGCGATCGTCGCGGCCTCCATGAGCGCCGCGTCGGTCGCGGCCGCGGCGCCGCTGTCGTCCTCCAGCCACGCAGCCACCGCCGGATGGTGGTACGTGCGCAGCACGAGGCGGCCGTCGTGGATCTCGATGACCCGCCGGTACAGCGCGTACTCGATCCCCGCCGGCCAACCGGCCAACAGCGGCCGGCCGCCCTCGGGGAACGCGATCTGCGGCATCGCCTCGCGCAGCGCCGACCACAGCGGCCCCATCACGACGTAGCAGCGGCACAGCCGCACCCAGCGCACCGCGGCCTCGAACGTCGCGCTGCACCTGCCGGCCAGCGAGCCGGCGACGACCAGCGTCGCGCACAGCGCGCCCAGGGTGTTCGACACCGTGTCCTCGCTGCCGTCCAGCCTGCCGTAGCGCAGGACGTGGACGATGTCGTCGTAGGACCACAGCGTCCACACCACGCCGATGCCGATCGCGGCCAGCACCAGGCGCACGCCCCAGCGCAGCGGTCCGGTCGCGGCCAGGCGGGTCTGCGGCAGCAGCGCGATGAACATCTCGACCAGCGCCCAGATCGCGTACCCGGCGAACAGCGCCACCCGCACGGCCAGCGGCCAGCGCCCGCCGGAGCCGGTGATCACATCGCCGCCGGGGGTCAGGGTCGGGCGGGCGGCGACGAACAGCAGCACCATCACGGTCTGCAGGCCCACCGCCAGCGCCGCCTGGCCCAGCGGCGAGCGGCGGCGGGCCGGGCGCGGGTTCAGCAGGCAGGCCAGCAGCATCAGGAAGCTCAGGGCGGCGGTGCGCACGGTGTCGCCGAGCGCGATCACCGACAGGCCGTCGACGCCGGCGTGGCTCAGCGCGACGGTGCCGGGTGCCAGCAGTGCCAGGGAGAAGCCCTCGCACAGCACGAAGGCCAGGCCGGCCCGGCGGATCGGCCGCCGGGCGCCGCGCCGTTCGCTGGCGAACGCCCAGGCGGCCAGCGCCACCAGCACCGCCGCGCCCAGATAGGCGGCGATATCGGACATCGTGGCTCAGGACTCGCCGAGGCCGAACATCGTCTCGATCCGCTGGCGCGACGCCTCGGGGCGGGCCAGGGGCGGGCGGCCGCGGGCCACCCGGTGGTGGATCAGCGTCGCGATCAGCTCGGCCTCGCGCTCCTGCGGCTCGGTGTAGACGGTGCGGCCGAGCACGCTGCGGATCAGCGAGGGGGACAGGTGCGGCAGCAGGGCGCCGACGCCGCCGGTCCCGGCGCCGGCCGCGTCATGCCCGCGCACCAGGTGCGCGGCCTCATGCAGCAGGATGTGCCGGCGGTGCACCGAGCTGGTGTCGCTGGAGTAGATGATCAGGTCGGTGCGGGCGGTGGTGACCAGCAGGCCGCAGGGGCGGTCCGGGCGGGCCGGGACGCCGATCAGCTCGATCGGCCGGCCGCGTTTGCGGGCCAGGGCGGCGATGAAGGACTCGGCGTCGAACGGGTCCGGCAGGTCCAGCCGGTCCACCAAGGCCTGGCACCTTCGCCACAGTTTGGTCCGGCCGTCGCCCGTCCCCACAGCCCACCTCTTCCACGCCTCCTGGCGTCGCCGGATGACCGACGTCAGTCTTCTTCCGAGCCGCCCCTGCCCTGCTGCGCCGTGCGGGCCTTCTCCTCGTGCCGTACCAGGACGTCGATCATGTCGTTGAGCGTGTCGATGCCCTCCGGGGACAACGTCAGGGCCCGCAGCGCGACGTTGCGCACGCCGGCGTCGCGCAGCACGCCGAGCAGCTCCAGTTCCCGGGCGATGGCAGTACTCTGATCATCGTCGAAAAAATAGGCTACCGGGACTTCGAAGAACTGCGCCAGGGCTTCCAGATGTCGCATTGTGGGGTTGTCCCTGCGACCGGTGCGCAGTTGCCACAAATAGGTCGCCGAGAAGCTCTCCCCGGTGGCCTCCCGGCACGCCGTGGCCACCTCGTCGTTGCTGAACAACTCCCGGTTGGGCCGCCGCACCGTCTGGAAGAGGATGTCGATCTTCTCCGCCAGCGTCCGGCGGCCGCCCGGCCCGTCATGTGCCACCCCGTCGACCCCCTCAATGCCTGCCCCCACGAGCCCGAAATCGCTTCCATGTTAATCGACCGGGCGTCAGCCGTCGTGGACGGGACTTGAGGTCTTGTCAGCCAGAATGAATTGTTCTAAGTTCCCCAACGGGTCAGACCGCTGACTCATTCCTTGATCCCTCCCAACCTGGAGGTCGTTCATGCCCACCGCAAACGTCCGCGAGCCCGTTCGCAACGTACGCGACGTGCTCAGGAGCAACGTGCGTGACACGCTGCGCAGCACCAATGTGCGCGACACGCTCCGCAGCACCAACGTGCGCGACACCCTGCGCGCCGCCAACCTGCGCGACGTCAAGTGCAACGTCCGCGAGCCGCTCAAGCGCAACGTCCGCGACTCGCTCAAGGCCAAGCTGATCGCCTCGGCGGACGCCGACAAGGTGATCAGCAACAAGCTGATCGCTTCCGCCGACGCGGACAAGGTGATCAGCGCCAAGCTGATCGCGTCCGCGGACGCCGACAAGGTCATCAGCAACAAGATCATCGCCTCGGCCGACGCGGACAAGGTGATCAGCAACAAGCTGATCGCTTCTGCGGACGCGGACAAGGTGATCAGCGCCAAGCTGATCGCTTCCGCCGACGCCGACAAGGTCATCAGCAACAAGCTGATCGCTTAGTACAACCTGTGAGCCTTCGGCTCCACGCGCGGACCCCGGAGATCCTCCGGGCCCTCAACTCCGGGTTCCGCGCCCAGCACGGAAACGTCTACCGCGTCATCGAACGCGATTTGAGGAAGCACGTCGTGCGTCGGCCACCGCGTCACGACAGCTGGCGTGAATGTCATCGCGTCAATCGATTCACTCCAGTTTACAGCGGGCGTGCGGACCAGTAAGGTCGAGGCCTGATGGAGCCGTGATGACGTCAGGGGGCGGATCGACATCCATGACTGAACGCGCGACTCTGCGGCACCGCAGGATCGGGGCCGCGTTACGGGCGCACCGGGTGGACGCGGGCCTCACGCTGGAGCGGGTGGCCCACCGGCTCACCCCGGCCGACGCCATGTCCGCGGCCAAGATCTCCCGGATCGAGAACGGCCAGTACGCCGTCAACCCGCACGACGTGCGGGCCCTGTGCCGCGTGTACGAGCTGGACGCCGCGCTCACCGACGAACTGGTCGAGCAGGCCTCGCAGGCGCTGCGCCGCACCTGGTGGCAGGAGGGCGAGGCCGGGGCGCTGCCGGCCCCGTTCCAGCGCTACCTGGAGTACGAGGACACGTGCGTCGCGCTGGACGTGTTCGCGCCGGTGTTCGTCCCGGACATCCTGCAGACCGCCGCGTACACCAGGATGCTGATAGCCGGGCTGTGGCCGGACAAGAACCCCGGCGAGCGCCAGGCGCTGGCCTCGGTGCTGACCCGGCGGCAGAGCCGGCTGGCGGTCGAGGCCGGGCCGCGGGTGCAGGTCGTGCTCGACGCGCACGCGGTGCTGCGCAGCTGGGGCGACCGGTCGGTCGCGGTGCGGCAGGCGGCGTACCTGCTGGAGGTGTCGCGGCATCCGCGCACCGAGGTGCGGGTCATCCCCGACGGCCGGGTCTATCCCGGCGCGCACACCGGGTTCACGCTGATGACGCTGGGTTCCGGCGACCAGCAGAGCAAGCCGGGCAAGCAGGTCAAGCAGGTCAGGCAGAGCCCGACGGCGGCCAAGCCGGCCGAGCACGTGGGGTTCGTCGGCGGCGTCGTCGGCTGGTGCCTGGTCGACGGCGGCGACGAGATCGACCGGTACACGTTCACCTTCCAGCAGCAGCGCGCAGCCGCGCTCGGCCCCGAGGAGACCCGCAGATGGCTGCGGCTGGCGATCAAGAGCATGGGCGGCGTGGGATGACGGCTTCTGCGATGTCTGCGGCTTCCTCATCGGAGGCACCCTTGTTCGCCGCCGGCCGGACCATCGAGGTGCCCTTCGCCGGCGAGGGCGCCGGCAGCGGCGGCCTGAACTGGGGCCAGCAGCACATCCTCGGCGCGATCCGGAACCTCGGCTCGTCGATGAACATGTGCGCGGTGCGAGAGCTGTCGGCGACGGCCACGGTAGAGGACTTCGCCGACGAGCTCCGCTTCTACCTGAACCGCTTCCAGGCCATGCGGACCCTGCTGCGCTTCCCACCGGATGGCCCGCCGATCCAGATCGTGCACGCCACCGGCACCGCCCCGCTGCGGATCCTGGACCTGGCCGAGGACGCCGACCCGGCCGCCGCCGTCGCGGCACTGGTCGCCGAGCACGAACAGCGCTCCTTCGACGACGAGCGCGAGTACCCGATCCGCATGGTCCTGCTGCGGCGCTCAGGGGTCCTGACGCACCTGCTGACCGTGCTGAGCCACTTCGCCACCGACGGCGCGGGCGCCTTCGCGATGTACGAGGACTACCTGCGCCGCGACCCGGTGACGGGCCTGGCGCGCGGTCCGGCGCCGACCCACCCGCTGGACCTGACGGCCCAGCAGGCCACCCCCGCCGGACGGAGGCAGAGCGATGCGTCGCTGCGCTACTGGGAGAAGCAGCTGGCCGCGTTGCCGAGAAGACGACCGACCGCGGCGGTGCCCGAACCCGGATCCCGCTACCGCCGGGCCACGCTGCGGTCGGTTCCCCTGTCGCGGGGCGCGACACGCATCGCGCACCGCCTGGACTGCGATGTCAGCGCGGTGCTGCTCGGCCTGTTCGCCACCGCGCTGGCCCGCCTGACCGGCGACCGCCCGACAGCCGCGCAGATGCTGGTCAGCAACCGCTTCCGCCCCGGCATGGCCGACATCGTCGGCAACGTCAGCCAGAGCGGCCTGTTCGTGGTCGACGTCGCCGACGCGACGGTCGACGAGGTGATCGAACGGGCCCAGCGAGCGGTGACGCGCACCTATAAGTACGCGTACTTCGACCTGGAGCAGTGGAAGGCCCTGCTGGCGGACGCCGAACGCGAACGCGGCGAGGAACTGGCGCTGTGCTACTACAACGACCGCCCCTCGCAGCGCGGCGGCACGGCGCCGGGCACGCAGCCGAGCACCGAGGCGGTGAACTCGGCGGAGCAGGGCCAGATCACCTGGACCGAGCTGCCGTTCTTCAACGAGCACCTCATGGTCACCATCGACAACGTCCCCGACGACGACGAGGCGATCACGGTGCTGGTCTCGGCCGACACCTGGCACGTCTCGTGCGAGGAGATGGAGATGCTCGCGCGCACGATGGAGGCGCTGGCGGTCGCGGCGGCTTGCGATGCGGGGACGGCGAGCGGGGTGACGGCGGCGGTCGCCGACTCTGTGGGGTGAGTCGGCGGCGGGCCCGCCTCAGTGATACTGCCCGGATGACGGTTCGCCTCGCCTGCCCCGCCGACCTCCCCGGCTTCCTCACCCTGGCCGCCCAGGTCGAGCCCTGGTTCGGCCCCATGGTCGACGACCTCGGCTTCCACGCCGCAGTCGGTCGGAACATCGACCGCGGCACCGCGCTCGTCGCCGTGGCACCCTCCGGCCCGGATCTGCTCGGCGGGCTGCTGTTCGGCGCTCGGCCGCCGCGGCACCACATCCGCTGGCTCGTGGTCTCCGAAGCGGCGCGCGGGCAGGGCGTCGGCCGTGCGCCGGTGGACGAAGCGGTGCGCAGGTTCGTGCGCTGCGATGGCACGCTCGAGGTCGAGACCTTCGGTGCCGACCACCCCGGTGCCGCGGTCAGCGGCGCGCGGGTGTTCTACGAGCGGCTCGGCTTCAGCCCTGCCGAGCCCGCTCCTGTCGGGCCGGAGGGCGGTTCGCGGCAGGTCTACCGCCGGCCTGTGGACCAGCCCGAACAGCGGCCACACCGGTCCGGATGCCTCCAGCCCTAGGGCACCCGGACCGGCGCCGCCCCCCTCACCCCATCGCCGGCAAGCCGGCGACCTCCAGCAATGTCTCCTGGAACACGTCGAGGATCGCCGCCAGCTTGTCCTGGTCGACGTCGGGGCGGTTGCAGCGGACGGCCACGTCGATGCGCTCGATGCCGCTGACGATGAAGTAGAAGCCCGGGCCGGTCGCCCGGGCCGGCGTGGCGTACTCCACGCTGCGGGGCTCCTGCGCGACCGCCGGGGCGAAGCCGGGCGGGGCGAGGATCACGTTGGTGTTGAAGCCTTTGTCGACCGGGGGGTCGGTCTTCTCGAAGTACTCCTCGCGGATGTCGACCACGTAGTCGGGGTCGCAGATGGAGTTCTTGAAGGCGTTCAGGGCCTTGCCGTGGACCTTGGCGGCCAGGTCGGCGAAGGTCTCGGTGCCGTCGAAGTCCAGCAGCATCGGGGCCCACTGCGTCAACGAGGTCACCACGCCGGCCATGCTCGGGTCGAAGCGGTTGGCGGAGATCGCCATCAGCAGGATCGCCGGGCGCTCCAGGACCGTGCGCAGTGCGTGGTAGTACGCCGCCAGCACGATCGTCGCCGTGCTGACGTCCAGCCGCTCCGCCCCGGTGTGCGCCGCCTCCAAGGGGATGCCGGTGTGCACTGAGGCGCCGAGCATCGCGGTGTTGGGGGCCGCGACTTCGGGCACGCGCGGCGCTGCCTCCAGCGTCCGCCGCCAATACCGCTCGGCGGCGCGCAGGCGGAACGCGCCCGCGCCCTGCTGGTCCACGGCCATCGCGATCGGCTGCCCGGCCGGCGGCTCCAGTGCCTCGCCGGCCAGCAGCGCGTGGAAGTCGTCCTGCAGGATCAGGGCGGCCGCGCCGTCGGCGGCGATGTGGTGCACCACGAGCAGGACCTTCACCGGCCGGCCGTCCTCGGTGATGGCGAAGGCCCGCCACGGGATCCCGTGGTAGATGTCGAGGACTTCCTGGTACTTGCCGGCCAGCAACGCCGGCAGCTCGGAGATGTCTGCCACGCTGTGCTCGACGCGCTCCATGACCTCGGCGGCGTCCCGCGCGCCGAGGAACTGGCGCGGCGAGCCGTCGGCCAGGAACACGTAGTTCGTGCGCAGCGATTCGTGCCGCTCGGCCAGCGCCCCCAGCGCCCGCCACACGTCCGGGACGGTGCACTCCTGCCGGATGTCCCACACCACCGGCTGCAGGTTGGCCTCCCACAGCCGGTCGGCCGGCAGGCGCTCCACATCGCGATGGACTGATAACTGGCCTATCGTCATCGGGTAGGTTTCCACACCGGCTCCTTTGTATGTGTGGGCTGTCAAACCCCGGTCGGGCAGTCGGGGTCGAACGCGGCCGCCAGGAGGATCTCCTCCATCGTCCGCAGCACGCTCACTTGCTCGGCCGGGGTGAGGGCCTGGGTGTCCGCGCGCAGTGTCACGTTCACCGTGTCCGGGCTGCCGTTGACGTCCAGGTACGCCTTGACGTCCGGCGAGTTCGACCGGATCCCCCAGGTCAGGCGGGACAGCGGCACCGCGTCCCAGATCTGCCCGGGGTCCGCCACCGCCTCGGGCTCGGCCACCGGCTGCGCCAGCGTCTTGCGCCGGTCGTTGAAGTACAGCATCAGGTCCAGCGACTCACCGCGCTCCTTCTCGACCCGTTCGCGCAGCTCCGCGAGTTTGCGCGGGTCGTAATACGCGTTCTTGCCGGTGGCGATCTGCGCGTGCCAGGCACGCGACACCGCCTCGTCGAAGGTGCAGTCGCGCAGGTCGAACACGCACAGGCCGGGCTGGGCCAAAGCGCTGACCGAGCGGGCGAAGTCCGGCCGGAACCGGTTGCTCACCACCATCCGGATCGCGCTCGGTCCGGCCTTGGTGACCTTCTCCAGCGCCACCGCGTAGGCGGTGAGCAGTACCGGGCCGCTGTGCAAGCCGGTGCGGGCGCTGATCGCGCCGACCGCCAGGTACGCCGCGCGCGAGTCGTACGTGCAGTCCCACCAACGCGGATCGCTCCCGGGGTAGGGCCCGTTGAAGCGCCGCGCCGGAACCTCCATCAGCCAGCGTTCCCAGTACCGCAGCGAGGCCTGGCACTGCCGCTGCGCGGAGGACTCGCGCTGTTTGCGGGCCAGAGCGCGCGGCTGGACGCCGCCGCGCTCGCCGAGCTCGGCGCCGCTGTCGCGGTCCAGGTTCTCCAGGTCCCCGACCAGGGCGTCGAAGCCGTAGGCGTCGATCGCCATGTGCGGGTACATCGCCACGAAATGGTCCGGCACGCCGTCCTTGCGGATGACGGCCATCCGCACCGGCCAGTCCTTCGCGATGTCGAAGGGCTCGAACTCGTACTGCTCGCGCACCGCCTCGGCGACCTCGGCGGGGTCCTCGCCGTCCGCGATGTCGACCACTTCGAGCCCGACCTCGCCCCGGTCGGCCACGACCTGCCGGGGCGAGCCGTCCGCCTCGGTGCGGATCAGGGTGCGCAGCGACTCGTGCCGCCGCATGATGAACGCCAGCAGGTGCTCGAGGTGCTGGAGGGTCGTCCCCTCCTCCAGCTTCATCGCTCCGCCGACCAGGAACACCCCGCCGAAGCCGTTCATCATCCGCCAGACGGTCCACTGCCCCCAGGTGAGTTCCTCCGTGCCGGCACCGTCGCCTTCGAAGGGCACCATGATCGTGTGCCGCATCAGTGTCACCGCCCGTTCCGCGCTCAAGAATCCTGCCGCCCGGCGAACCAGTCGATGGTCGCGGTGAGCCCCTTGTCGAGGTCCACGACCGGCGCCCAGCCCAGCGCCTCGATCGCCCGGGTGATGTCCGGGCGCCGCAGGTCCGGGTCGTCGCCGGGGCGCGGCACGAACACCGTCGGCGCCACCGACCCGCACAGCTCCCGCACCCGGTCGGCCAGCTGCAGGATGGTCAGCTCGGCAGGGTTGCCGATGTTGACCGGTCCGGGGTGGCCGGAGCGGGCCGCGGCCAGGATGCCGGCGACCGTGTCGTCCACGTAGCACAGCGACCTGGTCTGCGAGCCGTCCCCGGCGACCGTGATCGGCCGCCCGGCCAGCGCCTGGGTGACGAACGTCGGCACCGCGCGGCCGTCCAGCGGCCGCATCCGCGGGCCGTAGGTGTTGAACAGCCGCACGATCGTCGTGTCGAACCCCAGATGCGCGCGGTGCGTCGCGGTCAGCGCCTCGGCGAACCGCTTCGCCTCGTCGTACTGGCTGCGCGGCCCGATCGGGTTCACGTTGCCCCAGTAGGACTCGACCTGCGGATGCACCTGCGGGTCGCCGTAGACCTCGGAGGTGGAGGCCAGCAGGAAACGCGCGTTCTTGCAGCCGGCCAGCTCCAGCGCGTGCAGGGTGCCGTGCGCGCCGGCCTTCAGGGTGGCCAGCGGATGGCGCGCGTAGTCGTGTGGCGAGGCCGGGGAGGCCAGGTGGAACACCGCGTCCACCGGGCCCCGGACGTCGAAGGGTTCTGTGACGTCGTGCTCCAGCAGCTCGAATCCGGGGTCGCCGGCCAGGTGCGCGACGTTCTCCGGCGAGCCGGTGAGGAAGTTGTCGACGCACACCACGGCCGCGCCGGAGTCGCGCAGCCGGTCGCACAGGTGGGAGCCGACGAAACCGGCGCCGCCGGTCACGACCGCCCGGCGGATCTCGCGTTCTGTCGTGGTGCCGGTCATGCTGCCCCCGCTCACGACTCGCGCAGCGAGCGGCCGGTCTTGGTCAGGAACACGTCGTCCAGCGTCGGCCGGTGCACCTCGATGGTGGCCGTGGCGATCCCGGCCTCGTCCAGCGTGCGCATCACCCGCGGCACCGCGGTCTCGCCGGCCTCGACCGCCAGCCGCAGCCGGCCGCCGTCGCGGACCTCGACCTCGGACAGGTAGTCCTGGCCCTTCAGGATCTCGGCCGCCTTCTCGGTGAAGTCCTCGCCGACGCCGACCGTGACGATGTCGCCGGAGATCTCCCGCTTGAGCGCGTCCGGCGTGCCCTCGGCGACGACGGTGCCGCCGTCGATGATCGCCACGCGGTCGCAGAGCTGGTCGGCCTCTTCGAGGTAGTGCGTGGTGAGGAAGACGGTCATGCCCTCCGAGCGCAGCCGCCGCACCTCGTCCCACATGTGCGCGCGGCTCTGCGGGTCCAGGCCGGTCGTCGGCTCATCGAGGAAGACCACCTTGGGCTGGTGGATGATGCCCATCGCGATGTCGACGCGCCGGCGCTGGCCGCCGGAGTAGGTCTTGCACGGCCGGTCGGCGTACTCGGTGAGGTCGAAGGCGGCCAGGGCCGCCACGGCCCGGCGCTGTGCCTCGGCCTTGCTGATGCCGTGCATTCGAGCCTGAAGGACCAGCTCCTCGCGCGCCGTGGCGTCGTCCGTGGTGGCGCCGCCCTGCGCGATGTAGCCGATCGCCTCGCGGACCTTGGCCTGCTCGGTGCGCAGGTCGGCGCCGGCGATCGTGGCCTCGCCGGCGTCCGGCGGGATGAGCGTGGCCAGCATGCGCAGGGTGCTGGTCTTGCCGGCGCCGTTGGGGCCCAGGAACCCGAAGATCTCGCCCTCGGCGACGTCCAGATCGACCCCGACCACCGCGTCCACCTTGGTGGTCTTGCGCTTCGAACGGGTCTCGTAGCTCTTGGCCAGACCCTTGACTTCGATGATGCCCATCGTCTTCTCCTTCCTTGCCGGGGGCTTTAGCGGACCGACTTGGCGAACTTGCGGCCCGACCACGCGATGGTGATGACCGCCAGGGCGCCGAGCATCGCGAAGGCCTTCCAGATCGAGGGGTCGCCCGGGTGGCCGGTGAACAGCGCGCGCATCCCGGTGACGGCCCAGTTGAACGGGTTGCCGTTGGCGGTGTCGCGCAGCCACAGCGGCGCCAGCGCGATCGGCAGCAGCGTCCCGGACAGCAGCATCAGCGGCTGCGCCACGTTGTTGATCAGCTGGCCGAGCACCGCCGGGTTCTTGATCTTCAGCGCCACGCCGTAGGAGAACGACGCGCTGGTCAGCGTGATCAGGGCCAGGATGCCGTAGCCGATGAGCAGCGCCGGGATGCTCACGGTCAGCCCGAACAGCAGCGAGAGCACGATGATGATGGCCGCCTGGACCACCAGCACCACCACGTCGCGCAGGGCCCGGCCCAGCAGCAGCGCCAGCCGGCTCACCGGGGTCACCCGGGCCCGCTCGACGATGCCAGAGGCCAGCTCGCGCAGCAGGTCGAAGCCCGCGTACAAGCCGCCGGCCAGGGCGAGGGCGACCAGCATGCCGGGGACGTAGATGCGGTAGGCCTGGGCCTGGGAATGCGCGCCCATCGTCGCCAGCGCCGGCTTGAGCAGCGGCGCGAACAGCAGCAGGAAGACCACCGGCTGGGACACGCCGAGCACCACCCACAGCGGCGAGCGCAGCATCAGCTGGAGGTTGCGGTGGAAGATCAGCCAGGTGTCACGCAGGACTTTCAAGGGATCCCTCCCTTTCTCGCCGTGAGGCGTCTTGGCCGGCCCCGGCCAGGCGCGCCAGTCGCGCACTGGCGGCGGCGGCACCTCCCGCGGCGGCGAACGAGTCGCGGACGGCTGCCGCGGCCTTGCCGATGGACGGTTCTTCGAGCACTGACACCAGCGCCGCGCGCAGTGCCTCGGGCCGGACCCGGGCGAAGCTGACGCGCACACCGGCCCCGGCCGCGGCCACCTGGGCGGCGTTGATCGGCTGGTCGCCCTTGATCGGCGCGACGACCAGCGGGACGCCGTGCGCCAGCGCCTCGCAGACGGTGTTCAGGCCGCCGTGCGAGACCACCGCGTCCAGCTGCGGCATCAGCTCCAGGACCGGCACGCGGGCGCGGACCAGGACGTGCTCCGGCGGATCGGGGATGCTCTCCGGCGGCGCGGTCACGATGACCTGGACCCGGTCGCCGAGCGGGCGCACCGCTTCCAGGGCGCGCTGGTAGAAGCCGTGCGAGTTCTCGGCCGCCAGCGTGCCCATCGAGATCAGGACGTGCTTGCGGCCGGGGTCCAGCCAATCCCGGGGGAAGTCGAGATCGGCGGGACGCTCGGCCAGGGCCGGACCCACCAGGACCGCGTTGTCCGGCCAGGACAGCTCGCCGGTCAGCGCGGTGCCGGTGAACGCGATCAGCAGGTGCGGCGAGAACCGGAGGTCGTGCGGCGGCTCGCCGGGCAGGCCGGCGTCGGCCCACATCTTCGCCATGTGGGCCTGGATCCAGGCCTCGACCTTCGGCAGCGCGCGGTAGGGCCGCGTCAGCTCCATCGTGGTCGGCGCCATCGAGGCCCAGGGGAGGCCGTACCGGTGCGTGACCAGCGCGCCGGCGATCGCGTGCTGGTCCACCGCGACCACGTCCGGCGCGAAGGCCCGCACCGCCTTGTCGACGCCCTTCAGCGACACCTTGCAATGCGGGACGATGTACTCCTCCCACCGGGTCTTCGCCGCCGCCATCCCGCGATCGGCCTGGCGGCGGTGCGGACGCAGCGGGATCTGCTGGATCACCGCGTCCGGACCGACCAGCGGCCGCAGGTACGACTCCGAGCCGGCCCACGCGACGTCGTGGCCTTGCGCGGTCAGCGTTTTCGCGACCGCGGCCATCGGGTTCACGTGGCCGGTCAGCGGGAGGCTGACGAACAGGAACCGGCTCATGCGCCGTCGGCCTGCGCGGCGTGCTCGGTGACGAAGGCGGCGACGTCGCCGACGGTGAACGCGATGATCTGGTCGACATCGAGCTCTGCGACGTGTGCGGCCAGGTCCACGCTCGCGCCGTGGCGCGCCTGCAGGGCCTGGCTCAGCGCGGTCAGCTCGATGCTCTCCAGCTCCAGGTCGCCGTCCAGCGTCGTGGCCGGGGTGACGGTCGCCGTCCAAGCGGCGTCCTGGTCCAGGACCACGCGCAGCTGCTCGACGACATCGGCGAAGATGTCAGAGTTCTGCGTCGCTTCGGCCGGCTTGACCGCGCGGATCGCGCCGTACGTCACGACGCCGGTGTCGAAGCCCTTCTTCATCAACGGCCCGGCGTAGAAGAACCCCAGGACGTCGGCGCCGCGCTCGCGCGCCAGCGAGACCATCGTCGCGCGGCCGTGCTCGGGCTTCTTGATCAGCGCGAACTCCGGGTCCCAGGAGTTGGCCACGGCGCGGCTCCAGTCGACCGAGGCGACCTCGGTGAAGCCGGCCGCGGCGGCCATGCGCTCGTGCTCCTCCAGCGAGGAGAAGCTGGGCATCACCTGGTGCTTCAGGATCAGGTCGATGAGCTCCTGCTCGTCCGGCTCGAGGACCCCGTCTCGTTGCGACCAGGTGGCGATCGCCAGCCGGCCGCCGGGACGCAGCAGGCGCATCGCCTCGGCGAAGAACGCTTCGCGGTCGGCGATGTGCATCAGGGATTCCACGGCCCACAGGACGTCGAAGGAGGCGTCGGGGAAGCCGGTGCTCAGCGCGTCCAGCTGGTGGAATTCGGCGCGGTCGGCCAGGCCGGCCTCGGCCGCCTTCTCGGTGGCGCGGGCCGCCTGCTGCGCGCTCAGGGTCACGCCGACGACGGTGCCGCCGAGCGCGCCGGCCAGATACAGCGCCGGGCCGCCGATGCCGCAGCCGACGTCCAGGATGCGCGCCCCGTCCGGGACGCCGGCGTAGGAGACGAGTTCGTGGACCAGGCGGTCGGTGGCGGTGTGCCGGTCCGCGCCGTCGGAGTCCGGGCGCTCGCCCTCGTCCCAATAGCCGTGGTGGACGTGTTCGCCCCACAGTTCTTCGTAAAGATCGAGCGTCGTGTCGTAATACCGCTCGACCGCCGGGTTGATGTCAGCTTTCACCGGTGCTCCATTGAATGCAGGGCGGGAAAGGGGGATTCCGGGACGACCGGCGATGACGCTAGCGGCGTGGCCTGTGCTGGGTCAACGGTGAAAATTTGCACGACGCAATGGCCTTATTTCAGCGCTCTGACCTGCCAACTTTACGGGGACTTGGCGGACTCCTTGACGATCGAGTCGCCTTGCGCCAAAGCTTGCGCCGTCGCCGAACGGTTGTGGCGGGTCCGTGCCGCAGCCTTGCGGATCTCTTTGCGTGCTTACCGTGTGTATCTTTTCGGGCTCTCTCTTTTCGGTATTTCCATTTGGCGTGGGCGGAGGTGTCGGTGATGGCTGCGGGAATCGACAATCCCACGGACCCGGAATGGGTCGACGAAGTGTTGTTGGCTGGCCCTGCGGACCAGGTGTGCCTGGTCCTGGACGCTCCGGTCGACCGCGCGAGGCTGCGGGCGCTGGTCGCCGAGCGGCGGCGGGTCCTGCACGAGGCCGGCCTGCGCGCCGGCGGCTCGGTCGCGGTGTGCCTGCCGCCGTCGCTGGCGTTCGTGGCGAACCTGCTGGCGATCTGGCGGATCGGCGCCCGCGCCGCGCTGCTGGACCACCGGCTGACCGCGTTCGAGGTGGAGCAGGCGATCGAGCGGCTCGCGCCGCAGTTCGTGGTGGGCGTCGAGAAGTCCAGCGGCGGTGCGCTGCGGGCGTTCCAGGACGTGCAGGAGAAGGTCGTCGCGCGAAGCGAGGGCCGGCCTTCCGACACCTCGCACGCGCTCATCCAGCTCAGCTCGGGCTCCACCGGGCCGTCGAAGGCGATCGGCCGGACCGCCTCGGACCTGATCGCCGAGATCGACCGGTACAAGGCGATCGGCGCCGGCGTGCCGGCCCCCGGCGAGCGGATCGTGTCGCTGGCCTCGATGGTGCACGTGCTGGGCCTGGTCGGCGGGCTGCTGTACGGCCTGCACGCCGGGGTGCAGCTGGTGCTGCCGGGCCGGATGACCGCCGACGCCATCCTGGACGCCGTGGCCGCCGGCCCCGAGCCGACCACGCTGCTGGGCGTCCCGTTCCACATCGAGCTGCTGGCCGCGGTCGCCGAACCGCCCCGGCTGCCGCAGCTGACCGGCATGACCACCGGCGGGGAACTGGTGCGGGCGCAGGTGCACGACGCCTTCGCCGACCGGTACGGCATCCGGCTCGGGAACATGTACGGGATGACAGAGCTCGGCGTCATCGCGACGGACCTGTTCGGCACCCACCGCCCCGCCGTGCTGCCGGCCCCCGGCATCCAGATCCGCGCCGATGACGGCGAGCTGCACATCGCGATGGAGAACTCGCCCTACGTCGGCCTCGTGGATCCCGCGCGCTGGTCCGACGGCTGGCTGCACACCAAGGACGCTGGCAGCGTCGAGGAGGCGACCGGCCTGGTCCGGGTCCGCGGCCGGCGCGACTCGCAGGTCTCGATCGGCGGCCTGAAGGTCGACCTGAGCGAGGTCGAGCACACCCTGGCCGGCCTGCCCGGCGTCGAGGCCGCGGTGGTGGTGTTCGGCAAGGCGATCGAGGCGTACGTGGTCCTGGAGCCGGCCGCCGAACTGTCCGCGGTCCAGGACGCCCTGACCGAACGGGTGGCGGCCTACAAGCGGCCGCGGGCCTGGCACGCCGTGCAACAGCTGCCGCGCACCGCGACCGGAAAGCTCGTCCGCGACCAGAGCGTGCTCTCCGGCGCGCGCTGAGCAACTTTCTACCGGAAGGAACGACAAGCCCATGAGCTCGTTCGACGAGATCAAGACCTTCGCCTTCGAAGCCCTCGGCGAGATGAACTACGACACCGCCGACTTCGACGGCGACACCCAGCTCGGCCCGGCCGGCGTGGACCTGGAGTCCCTGGCCCTGGCCGAACTCGGCGTCCGCGTCGAGGAGCGCTTCGGCATCCGCTTCAGCGACGACGAGCTCGACGAGCTCGCGACGCTGACCATCGACGAGTTCTGCACCGCGGTCGCCACCCGCCTCGCAGCGCACGCCTCGGCCTGACCCGTGACGGACCTGGAGCGCGCCGAGCCCGCGACGGCGCACCGCGACGAGGTGGTCGCGATGCTGGCGACCTACGGTGAGCGCACCCCCGACGAAGTGCCGGAGAGCGTGGACTCCCTGGAGCTGGCCTGGCTCATCCACCAGGTCGAACAGCGCTACGGCCGGCCCTTCGACGCCGACGACGACGCGCTCGCGCGGATGACGACGGTGAGCGCGGTGGTGCGGGTGCTGGGGGAGTTGGGGTTCGGGGGGACGGGGTGAGCGCGGGGGCGGTGGCCGGGGCGGAAAGCACTTCCCGAGCCCGGCGCGGCCCGACCGAGGTCGTCGTCTCCGGCATGTCCGTCTTCAGCGCGTTCGGCGCGGGCGTCGACGCTCTGCTTCGGGCCGCGGTCGAGGGGACGTCCGGGTTCGCGCCGGTCGAGCGTTTCGATGTCGGTGCGCGCCGGGCCAAGGTCGCGGCTGTGGCGCCCGGGTCGCCGGAGCTTGTGCGGGAGCTGATTCGGGCCGTCAACGAGGCCTGCGATGATGCCGGGCTCGCGCGTTCGGCCCGCGCCGATTGCCATCTCTTTCTGGCCGTCCATGGCGAGCCCCACGGTGGCGCCGACGCGTTCGCGGCCGGTATCGCCGCGGCGTGTGGTTTCGCCGGCGCTCGTGCCTATACCTCCGCGTGCGTCGCCGCCAGCACCGCCGTCGCCGATGCCGCCGCCCTGATCGCACATGGTCGTGTGCAGCGGGTCGTGGTCGGCGCGGGCTACCTCGTCGACGCCGACCAGTACGCCCTCTTCGACGCCGGCCGTGCCCTGGCCCTCGACGGCCGGGTCCGTCCCTTCAGCAGCGGACGCAGCGGGCTGCTTCTCGGCGACGCGGTCGGCGCGCTCGTCCTGGAAGCCGCCGGTGGCGCTGGTGCCACCGGCGGCGCCGAGCCCCTGGCCCGCATCGCCGGCTGGGGACGCAGCGGCGACGCCTACCACGTCTGCAAGCCCCGCCCCGACGGCCACGGCCTGGCCCGCGCCATCAACGACGCACTCCACCGCGGCGGCGTCGAGCCCGCCGGCCTCGGCTACATCAACGCGCACGGCTCGGGCACCAAGCAGAGCGACGTCGCAGAATCCGCCGCCCTGCGCGTATCGCTGGGCGAGGCGGCCGCCGAGATCCCGGTCAGCTCGACCAAATCGATCCACGGCCAGGCCCTGGAAGCCGGCGCGCTGCTCGAACTCATCCTCACCATCGCCGCGCTGCGCGCCGGACGTTTGCCGCTCAACGCCGGCTACCTCGGCCCGGACGCGGACTGCCCGCTCGCGCTCGTCCTCGAACCCGCCGCCGCGCGGCTCGACTACGCGCTCACGCTGAACGTCGCCTTCGGCGGCGCCAACACGGCCCTGCTGGTAGGTGCGCCATGAGCAGCACCACCGAAGCGCTCGCGAACATCCCCGAGCAGAAGAGCGCCGCCGGGGTCGCGCAGAACCTGCCGACCGATCCCGCCGCGGCACCCGGCCGCGTCATCACCGCGGCCACCGATCAGCAGGCGGCCGCCCTCGGCCTCGCCATCCGCGCCGAAGCGCGCTGGCCCGAATCAGCCCACGACGACACCGCCCCCTCCCTGCCGGGCTTCATCGTCTCCAGCTTCAACCCGATCGCCGCCGAGACCGCCTCCCGCTGCCTCAGCCGCCGTTCAGCACCACAGACCACCGGCCCCGAAGTCCCCGAAACCTTCGAGGCCGCCGAAACCTTCGCGGCCCCGGTCACCGCCGTCCTCATCACCACCGCCCGCGGTGACCGCGAAAGCGCCGCCCACGTCGCGCGCACCGTCGCCACCGGCGGCCTGCTCGGCCCGCTGCTGTTCTTCCAGTCGGTGCCGAACGCCGTCGCCGGCCACATCGCCGCGCGCTGGAACCTCACCGGTCCCGTCGTCTGCCTGGCCGATCCCGGCTCGGCCCTGGAGAGCGCCGCGCTGCTCATCGAGGACGGCGACGCCGACGAAGCGCTGCTGGTGCGCATCGAGCAGGGCACCGGCGGCCACGACCAGGCGCACGCGGTCCTGCTCGCCGCCCGCGCTTCGCAAAGCCCTGCGACACCAGTTCTCACCGCCCCCAAAGCCCCTAAAGCCCCAGGAGGCCGCGCATGACCCGCCCCGAAGTGGTCGTCACCGGCATGGGCATGGTCACCCCGGTCGGCACCACCGCCGCCGACGTCCACGCCGCCATGTGCGAAGGCCGCTCCGGCCTGCGCCGTCCGCCCGAGGGCCACCAGGTCGGCGACGCCCTCGAAGTCGGCGCGTTCGGCCCGCCCATCGACCCGGCCACCCTCATGCCCGCCACCGAGGCGCGCGTCGTCGACCGCTACATCGTCCTGGCGCTCAAAGCCGCCGAGGACGCGCTGCGCGACGCCGACTTCGAAGTCGGCCGCGACGCCGACCCCTACCGCGTCGCCGTCATCCTGTCCGGGACCGGCGGGCTGGCCACGCTGGAAGCGCAGGTCGTCCTGCGCACCGCGAAGGGCCGCCTGGGCGTCAGCCCGTACCTGCTGCCCGGCATGCTCCCCAACATGGGCGCGGCCCGCATCGCCATCAAGTACGGCATCCGCGGCTACGTCTCCTCCAGCGGCACCGCCTGCGCGGCCGGGGGCCAGGCGATCGGCGAGGCGCTGCGGCTGCTGCGCGCCGACGAGGCGGACGTCGTCGTGGCCGGATGCAGCGAGGCGCCGCTGTTCCCGACGCTGGCCGACACCTTCGGCAACGCCCGCGCGCTGGCCCGCGGCTGGGCCGACGACCCCGAGGGCGCCAGCCGCCCCTTCGACCGGCGCCGCAACGGGCTCGTGCTCGGCGAGGGCGCGGGCGTCTTCGTCCTGGAACGCAAGGACTTCGCCGACGCGCGGGGCGCCGCGGCGCACGCCGACGTGCTCGGCTGGGGCGTCACCAACGACGCCCACCACCCGACCACCCCGCGGCCGGACGGCGAGGGCGCGAGCCAGTGCATGCGCCGCGCCCTGAAGGACGCCGCGTTGGAACCGGCCGACATCGGCTACCTGAACGCGCACGGAACCAGCACCAAGCTCGGCGACAACGCCGAGGCGCTGGCCATCCGGACCCTGTTCGGCGCCGACACGCCGCCGGTCAGCTCCACCAAGGCGGTGACCGGCCACATGCTCGGCGCCTCCGGGGTCGTGGAGTCCGCGGTCTCGATCCACGCGCTGCGCACCGGCCAGCTGCCGCCCACCCACAACCTGGAAGACCCCGACCCCGACTGCGACCTCGACCACGTCCGCAAGACTCCGCGCGCGGCGCAGGCCGAGCACGTCATCTCCAACTCCTTCGGGTTCGGCGGCCACAACGTCAGCGTCGTCTACGGCCGGCCCAGCACCCGCCAGACCCGTACGGCTTAGCGGAAGGCGATATAGGAATGGACATCCTCGGCATCGACCATGTCGAGTTCTACGTGGGAGACGCGAGACAAGCCGCGTTCTTCCTGTGCACCGCGTTCGGATTCCACATCGCCGGGCACGGCGGCCCGGAGACCGAGCTGCCCCGACAGCGCAGCCTGCTGCTGGCGCACGGGGACAGCAGGGTCCTGCTGACCTCGGCCCTGGGCAGCGCGCACCCCGCGGACGGCTACGTCTCGCGGCACGGCGACGGCGTCGGCGTCATCGCCTTCGCCACCGGCGACGCGACCGCCGACTACGAGGAGGCGGTGGCGGCCGGCGCGACGTCCGTCGACGCGCCGCGTACCTACAAGGACGGCGCCGACTCGGTGACCACCGCGAGCGTCAGCGGGTTCGGCGACGTGGTGCACCGCTTCGTGGAACGGCACGGCGACTCCTTCTGGCCCGGCGCGATCGAGGCTCAGGCGGCCCCACCGCGTGAGCACCCCAGCCTGGTCCGGGCCATCGACCACGTCGCGGCCCTGGTGCCGGCCGGGGAGCTGGAGCCGACCGTCGAGTACTACCAGCGGGTCTTCGGCTTCAAGCTGATCTTCGAGGAGTACATCGAGGTCGGCGCGCAGGGGATGTACTCGCAGGTGGTGCAGAGCCCGTCGGGCGGCGCGACGTTCACCATCATCCAGCCCGACATGAGCCGGCAGAGCGGCCAGATCGACGACTTCCTGGCCTGGCACGGCGGCGCCGGCGTGCAGCACCTGGCGCTGAGCACCGACGACATCGTGACCACGGTGCAGACCTTCGCCGCCAACGGCGCGGGCTTCGCCGAGACCCCCGGCACGTACTACGACGCGCTGACCGAGCGCCTCGGCGACATCGACCTGCCGGTGGAGCGGCTGCGGCCGCTGGGCGTGCTGGTCGACCGCGACCACTGGGGCCAGATGTTCCAGATCTTCGCCAAGTCGATGCACATCCGCCGGACCTTCTTCTGGGAGCTCATCGAGCGGCACGGCGCCAAGACGTTCGGCACCAGCAACATCCCCGCGCTGTACGCGGCGAAGGAACGGGAGCTCGCGGGTGTGCGGGACTCCTTGGAAACGGGAGCACTGGGAGCGATGGGAGCTGCGGGATGACGACCGAGTCCGTACAGAAGCAGTTCCTCCTCACCGACGAGGAAACCGCGCTGCTGCCGACCGACGCCGAGGTCCGGGAGTACCAGGAGCGCGGCTGGTTCCTCACCGGCAAGCTGTTCTCCGATGACGAGGTCGACGCGCTCGTCGAGGCCACCGACCGGTACTACGACGGCGAGCGCAGCCGGGAGCTGCCGGCGCGCCCGCCGAAGCTGGCCGCGTGGAAGCCGTCCGACGGACCGGTGCAGCGGCACAACGACTACGTGCACTACGAGAGCGACGCCATCGCCAAGATCCTGTGCAAGCCGCTGATCGGCGCGGTCGCCGCCCGGCTGGCGCGCGCCGACGAGATCCGGGTCTTCCAGTCCACGCTGATCTACAAGCCGCCGATCGCCGGCGAGCCGAGCAACGTCGTGCCCTGGCACTTCGACCGGCACTACTGGGCCTCGTGCACGTCCGAGGACATGCTGACGGCGTTCATCCCGTTCCACGACTGCGGACCGGAGATGGGCACCATCACCATGGTCGACGGCAGCCACCGCTGGACCGAGATCGGCCGCGAGGACTCGATGGTCAAGCACTTCGCCGAGCGCGACAAGGCGGACCTGGAGCGGGTGCTGGCCGAGAACGCCGCGCACAACGGCGCCGAGATCCGCAAGATCCCGATGGACATCCCCAAGGGCCACATGAGCTTCCACCACTGCCGCACCTACCACGGCAGCGGCCCGAACCTGAGCCCGCGGCCCCGGCGCGCGATCTCCTTCCACCTGCAGGACGGCGCCAACCAGAACCAGCGCTTCGAACTCGGCGACGGGACCCTCGCCGCCTACAACCACGACGTGCTCGTACGGCGCCTGCCGGACGGCCGACCCGACTACGCAGACCCCGATTTCTGCCCTGTGCTTTGGAGGAACTGAAATGGCAGCCACCCGTTACGACTGGGGCCAGCGGCACCCGGGCATCGAGCAGCTGGAGAACCGGATCGCGGAGGCGCGCAACGAGGTCGTCGGGCACGCGCTGTACGCGCGGCTGCGCGACACCGAGGCGATCCGCGCGTTCCTGGAGCACCACGTGTTCGCGGTGTGGGACTTCATGTCGCTGCTGAAGTCGCTGCAGCGCAACCTGACGTGCGTCGCGGTCCCGTGGGTGCCGACCGGCCCCACCGGCAGCCGCCGCCTGATCAACGACATCGTCCTGGTCGAGGAGAGCGACGAGCTGCGCGGCGGCTTCATCAGCCACTTCGAGCTGTACGTCCAGGGCATGACCGAGGCCGGCGCGGACACCTCCGTCATCGAGGCCTTCATCGCCCTGCTGCGCGCCGGCGTCCCGGTGGACACCGCGCTGACCGAAGCCGGCGTCCCCGCCCCCTCCGCCGAATTCGTGGCCCTGACCTGGGACATCATCGCCACCGCCCCGGTCCACTGCCAGGCCGCCGCCTTCGCCTTCGGCCGCGAGGACCTGATCCCCGACATGTTCCAGCAGGTGGTCCGGGTCAACGAGAACGTCGGCAGCCTCGACACCTTCGTGGACTACCTGGCGCGCCACATCGAGGTCGACGGCGAGGAGCACACGCCGATGGCCATGCAGATGCTCGCCGACCTGTGCGGCGACGACGACACGAAGTGGGACGAGTGCGCCGAGACGGTGACGCGCGCGCTGCGGGCCCGGGCGAAGCTGTGGGACGGGATCCTGGCCTCGATCGGGGAGCGCGAGGCGGCGCTGGTCGGAAGCAGTGATGGCTGAGGTGGTGGGTGCTGTCGCGGCGGAGGCCGCGGCTGAGGCGGACCGGCCGGGTGTGGGCCCGGCCGGGGCCGGCTCGGCGGCTGCGGCCGGCTCGGCGGCTGCGGCCGGGTCGGCGGGTGCTGACTCGGCCGCGGCCGGCTCGGCTGCCGCTGACTCGGCTGCGGCCGGCTCGGCGGTTGAGTCGGCTGGGCTCGGCCCGGCTGCGGCCGGGACTGCGGCGGCCGGCTCGGGTTCGAGCGCGGCCGGCTCGGCGACTGCGGCTGAGCCGGCCGGGCTCGGCTTGCCCGCGGCCGGCTCGGCTGCGGCCGACTCGGCGAATGCTGATGCCCCCGCCCCCACCCCTCCGGTCGCCGACTCCGCCGCCCTCTACCGCACCGTCCGCCTCATCCGCAGCTTCGAGCAGCGCGCCGTCGAGCTCGTCCGCTCCCGCGACATCTTCGGCGGCATCCACCCCTACACCGGCCAGGAGGCCATCGCGGCCGGCACCTGCGCCGCCCTGCGCCCCGACGACCTCATCACCAGCACGCATCGCGGCCATGGCCACGTTTTGGCCAAGGGTGCCGACCCGGCGCGCATGATGGCCGAGCTCACCGGGCGTTCGACCGGTCTGAACCAGGGGCGGGGCGGGTCGATGCATGCCGCCGACTTCGGGATCGGCATCCTCGGCGCGAACGCCATCGTCGGGGCCGCCGCGCCCATCGCGACCGGGGCGGCGTGGGCTGCGCGGTGTGCCGGGTCCGATCGGGTGGTGCTCACCTACTTCGGCGACGGCGCGGTCAGTCAGGGCGTGGTGCTGGAGACGTTCAACCTCGCCGCGCTGTGGCGGGCGCCGGTCGTCTTCGTCTGCGAGAACAACGGCTTCGCGACCACCACCCGCACCCAGGACGCCGTCGCCGGCTCCATCACCGCGCGCGCCGAGGCCTTCGGGATCCCCGCCGAGCGCGTCGACGGCATGGACCCCGAGGCCGTGTTCGCCGCGACCGCCAGGGCCGTGGCCCGTGCTCGACGCGCGCAGGGCCCGACCCTGCTGGAGTGCACCACCTACCGCTACGACGCCCACCACACCTGGGAGCACAGCGCGCGTCCCCGCTACCGCAGCCCCGAGGAGATCGAACTCGGGCGCGGCGTGGATCCGCTCGACATCCAGGGTGCGCGGATCGACGGCGCGCGGCGCGAGCAGATCGACGCCGAGATCGAGGCGCTGCTCGAGGACGCCGTGCGCTTCGCGCTGGACAGCCCGCATCCCGATCCGGCCACGGCGCTGGACTTCCTCTACGCAGACGGCACCACCGCCCGCGCCGGAGCGCTCTGATGACCATCCTCTCCTACCTCAAGGCCCTGAACCGCGCCATCGGCGACGAGATGGAGCGCGACCCGGCGGTGTGCGTGTTCGGCGAGGACGTCCGCGTCGCCGTCTCGAACGTCACCGCGGGCCTGGTCAAGCGCTTCGGCACCGAGCGGGTGCTCGACATGCCGATCTCCGAGCAGGCCTTCACCGGCATCGCGACCGGGGCGGCGCTGGCCGGGCGGCGTCCGCTGATCGAGTACCAGATCCCGGCGCTGCTGTTCATCGCCTTCGAGCAGATCGTCAACCAGGCGCACAAGTTCTCGCTGATGACCGGCGGGCAGGCCAGGGTGCCGGTGACGTACCTGGTCCCCAGCTCCGGGTCCCGCGACGGCTGGGCGGGCCAGCACTCCGACCACCCCTACAGCCTGTTCGCGCACATCGGGGTGAAGACCGTCGTGCCGGCCACCCCCGCCGATGCCTACGGGCTGCTGGTCACCGCCATCCGCGACGACGACCCGGTGGTGGTGTTCGCCCCGGCCGGCGCGATGGGACGGCGGGCCGACATGGACCTGGCGCAGCTGGCGCCGGTGCCGCTGGGCGTCGGGCGGATCCACCGCCCCGGCACCGACGTCACCGTCGTCGCGGTCGGCCACCTGGTGCACGACGCGCTCGAGGTCGCCGAGGAACTCGCCGAGACCGTCGACGTCGAGGTCTTCGACCCGCGCAGCCTGCACCCCTTCGACTGGCAGGGCCTGGCCGCCTCGCTGGAGCGCACCGGACGCCTGGTCGTGGTCGACGACAGCAACCGCTCCTGCGGCATCGGCGGCGAGGTCCTGGCCACCGCCGCCGAAACGATGCGCCTGGTCGCCCCGCCCAGACGCGTCACCCGGCCCGACGGCGCGGTGCTGCCGTTCGCCGAAGGCCTCGACCGCGCGCTCCAGCCGACGCGCGAGCAACTGCGCCATGCGATCCAGGGCGTGATGAAAGCGGGTACCACCGCATGACCGAGAAGAACTCCGCGAACTCCGCGAACTCCGCGAACTCCGCGAACTCCGCGAACTCCGCGAACTCCGCGAACTCCGCGAACTCCGCGAACTCCGCGAACTCCGCGACCCCCGTGGCTCTGGTCACCGGCGGCGGCAACGGCATCGGCGAGGCGCTGTGCGCGAAGCTCGCCGGGGCCGGCCACCGCGTCGTGGTCGTGGACGTCGACGGCGAGGCCGCCGCGAAGGTCGCGGAGAGCTGCGGCGGCCTCCCCTTCGAGGCCGACGTCAGCGACCCGAAGCAGAACCTTGCGATGGTCGCCCACGCCGTCGATTGCTTCGGCCGCCTGGACGTCGCCGTCCTCAACGCCGGAGTCAGCTCCGACCAGCCGCCGGACCTCCCGCTGGACCTCGACCGCTACCGCCGCGTCCTGGGCGTGAACATCGACGGCCTGGCCTTCGGCATCGACGCCGCGGCCCCCGAACTGGCGCACCACGGCGGGCGCATCCTGGTCACCGCCTCCCTGGCCGGCCTCGGCCCGGACCAGGCGAACCCGCTCTACGCGCTCACCAAGACCGCCGCCATCGGCTACGTCCGCGCCATCGCCGCCTCGCTCACGCAACGTGGCGTCAGCATCAATGCCCTGTGTCCCGGCTTCACCGACACCGCGATCCTCGGCATCACCCGCCTCCTGATCCGCAAGCAGCGCTTCCCGCTGCTGAGTCCCGACGACGTCGCCGCCGCCGCGCTGACCGTCCTGGACACGCCCGGCACCGGGCAGGCCTGGACCCTGGTCGCCGGCCGCCCGCCCCAGCCCTTCGCCTTCCCCCCGCTGCCCACGACCCTGATGCCCGACGGCACCCAGGCGCAGTTCCGGCCCTTCCTGAGCAAGGCGCCGAAGAAGGAGGACACGCCATGACCGTCTCCGGCATCCGCGCCGCGCTCGCCGCCGATCCGGGCCTGGGCGCGGGCAACGTCCTGCACAAGCTCATCGAGCACGGCGCGGCCCTGGACAGCCCCGGCATGACCTTCGACACCGCCGTCGACGAGCACCCCGCCGGGCACCCGCTCACCCTGGGCGAGCTGCGCGACGCCGTCGCGGCGCGCGCCGCCTGGCTGTCCGAGCAGGGCATCGGCCCGCGCGACCCGGTGGCCGTCTACGTCACCACCGCCGCCGACACCTTCCTGCACTTCATGGCCCTGAACTGGCTCGGCGCGATCCCGGCGCTGATGAACCCCAATCTGCCGGGCGACGTGGCCGCCGAGTACATCCGCCGTCTGCGGGCCGTCGGGCTGCTCACAGACGCGGATCACCGGCGGCTGCTCGCCCGGTCCGAGCGCGGTCTGGAACTGGGGTTCCGGATCGACGCGGTGTACGACGTGACGGCCACGCCGGTCGGCGACCCGGCCGCGGCACCGGTGCCCTACCGGCACGCCGACGAGGACCCGATCGCGATCACCCACTCCTCAGGCACCACCCGGATGCCCGCCGCGGTGACCCAGACGCACGGGAACCTGTTCGTCGGCACGCGCCTGCTGCGCCTGAAGAAGCCCCGGGCCCGCGGCACCGACCGGATCCTCAGCGTCCTGCCGGCGCCGCACGCCGCCGGGATCATGGCGATCAACCACGCGCTGTGCAACCGCAGCGAGCTGCTGTACATCTCCCGTCCCGACGACGGCCCGGCGGTGGTGGACGCCATCGAGTCCTGGCGGCCCACCGGCGTGTTCGGCTTCGCGGTCACCTGGGCCGAGCTGGCCCGGATCGACCTGTCCGAGCGGGCCGTGGACTCGGTGTCGCTCTGGTACAACACCGGCGACTGCGCGCACGAGCCGCACATCCGCCACCTGGTCACCGCCGGCTCCTACGAGCGGGTCACGCGCGAGGGCGTGCAGCGCGTCCCCGGCTCGATGTTCGTCGACGGCCTGGGCTCCTCCGAGATGGGCCACTCGGCGTTCCACATCACCCACACCCCCGACACCGAGCGCTACGGCCGCTGCGTCGGCCAGGTCCACGACTTCGTGGAGATCAAGCTGCTCGACCCGGCCACCGGCGACGAGGTCCCGGTCGGCGAGGTGGGGCTGTGCGGGATGAAGTCGGCGTCGCTGTCGCCGGGCTACTGGAACGACTCCCTGAACACCTACCGCAACCACCGCAACGGCTACTACCTCACCGGCGACCTGCTCTACCGGGACGAGGAGGGCTACTACTACCACGTGGACCGCATGGTCGACGCGGTCGACCTCGGCCAGGGCCGCTGGCTGTACACGGCGATGTCGGAGGAGCGGATCCTCAAGGCCAGCCCGGATGTCCTGGACTGCACGGTCGTGGCCGTGCCGACCGACGCCGGCGTCGTGACGGACGTGCTGCTCACCCTGCATCCGTGGGCCGACCCGCACCGCGACTGGGAGCCGGCGGTGCGCGGCGCGCTGTCGGACGCCGCGGCCGCGACCCTTCGCAGCGTCCTGGTGATCGGCGACGACAAGCTGGTCATCGGCCCGACCGGCAAGGTCCGCAAGTTCCTGATGCGCCAGCGGCACGCCGCCGACGCGGTGGCTGCCAACACAACCGCCGCCGACGCAACCGCTGCCGACCCAACCGCCGCCGCCGCAACCGCCGCCGACGCAGTCACCGTCCCCGCAAGCACCGCCGCGGCCGAAAGCGGTGCCCGGTGACCGCACTGACCGCGATCGGCACCTACCTGCCGCCCGAACGCGTGCCGATCGAGGACCTGGCCGAGCGGTTCGGGCTGACCGCCATGCAGACCAAGGTCTTCCGGCGCTACCACAAGCTCGGCGCCGTCAGCCGCGACGCCGGCGGCACGCTGTCGGACCTGCTGCGCGGTGCCCTGGACGACCTGGAGGGCCTGGCCGGCAACGAGCACCGCGTGCGGTACGTCATCCACGCCCGCACCTTCCCCACGGTCACGCCCTACCCGCTGAACCCGCTGCGCGAGCTGTGCCGGGAACGCGGCCTGGAGCACGCCGAGACCTTCGCCGTCGGCCACCACGCCTGCGCCTCCGGGCTGCTGGCCATCGACGTCGCCGGCCGCCTGCTGGCCGCCGACGCCGGCACCCACCCCGACGCGCTCGCGCTGGTCCTGGCCGGGGAGAAGGCGTTCACCGGCGAGGCGCAGATGGTGCCGGAGACCTCGTTCTTCGGCGAGGGCGCCGCGGCGTGCCTGATCAGCGCCTCCGGGGACCGCGACCGGCTGCTGTCCTACAGCGCAGACCTGCACGGGGAGTTCGACGGCGACTCGATGGAGCAGGCGCTGGAGTTCCAGCGGGTCTACTCCGAGGCGCTCGGCGAGGCGATCCTGGCCGCCGTCGAGGGCGCCGGCCTTGAGATGGAAGACATCGCCCTGGTGCTGCCGCACAACGTCAACGTCGTGGCCTGGCAGCGGGTCTGCAAGCGGATCGGGTTCCCGCTGGCCAAGGTGGTGCTGGACAACGTGGCCGCCGACGGGCACGTGTTCTGCGCGGATGCCTTCCTGAACTACCGCACGGCCGCCCGCCGCGGCCTGCTGCGGCCCGGGGAGCGGTACGTCGTCGCGGCGGCCGGCGCCGGGCGCGGCGCGACCTTCTCCGCCATGGTCTTCGAACACTGAAGACCCCTCGAACACTGAGTACGCAAGGCAACACAGCCCCCTGGGAAAGGACCGTCATGACGGAGCAGAGTCTGGAGCTGCACATCGGCGCCATCGCGGAGGCCGATCCGGTGTTCCGCGCCAAGATCGTGGACACCGTCTGCGGTCTGTTGCCCGACGTCCTCAAGCACGAGGTCGAGGGCGCGGGGGAGAGCACGACCCTGATGGAGGACCTGGGCATGAGCTCCACCGGCGCGCTGGAGATCGTGCTGCTGCTGGAGGAGAACCTGGAGGTCGAGATCAGCGTCGAGGATCTGGGCCGCGAGCACTTCGAAACCGTCGGAACGCTGGCCGACTACGTCGCCGGCAACGTGATCCCCGAAGACTGAGGTAACCAGGCCGTGCACACAACCGTCCCGCCCGGCCCCGGCACCGCCGCCGGGCCGGCCGACCAGTGGGGGATCCGCCGTGCGGTGCGGCTGGCGTTCCCCGGACCGTCGAGCCTGGCCGCCGACACGGTGCATACGGCAAGGCTCGACGTCTACCTCACCGACCTGCTGCAGCCGCACGGGCTCGCGCTGAACCCCGGAGCGCTGGCCCCGCGCGGCCAGTCCTACGGGGAGATGGCCGAGGCGCTGATCGAGCTGGCGGTGCCGGCCGGGGAGGGCGTCGACCTGCTGGTCATGGCGTACGCGATCCCCGACATCACGCCCGGTCGGGCCACCACCACCTACCTGAGCCACGTCTGCCCCGGCAACCCGATGGCCTTCGCCATCAGCGACGAGGGCACCGCGGCGGGGTTCACCGGGCTGCGGCTGATCCGCGAATACGCGCGCGGCGGCGGGTTCCGGCGCGCGCTGCTGGTGGTGGTCGAGCAGGCCTGGCTGGCCTACGACCCCGGGGTCCCGGCGGCCATGCCGTCCGGGCACAGCGGCGTCGCGCTGCTGTTCGGCGACGCCGAGTGCGCCGGGATGGCGGAGCCCGTCGGGGAGCCGGACCTGCCGGTCCCGGCCGCTCAGCCCGGCGCGTCCGAGCCGGTGGCGACGCTCGGGCCGGTCCGGGTGCGGGCCGGGGCGTTCGAGGGCTCGCCGTGCGCCGAGATCGAGGAGCTCAGCGAGGCACAGCCCGTGGCCCGGGCCCAAACTGTGATCCTCGGTGCCGTCCTCAAAGCCGAGGCCGACGCGCTCGCCGAGCGGGCGGACGTCGTGCTGGCCTCGCCGGGGCGGCCCTTCACCGGCGTGTGGTGGGAACTGGCCGGGGCGCTGGAGGCCGAGCTGGGCGAGCGCCGCATCGTGCTCGCCGACGCCGATCCCGACCTCGGCTTCCTGTGCACGGCCGCCGTCGAGGTCCGGGGGCGCCGGGGTGCTTCCGGGCCCGAGGCCGCGCAGCCGCTGCTGTGCTTCGAGGACTACCGGCAGGCCGCCCAGGAGCGCGTCACCCCCGAGATCTGGGACTACATCGACGGCGGCGCCGACACCGAGCGGACCATCACGGCCAACCGGCGCGCCTTCGCCCGGGTCGACCTGCGGCCCCGGGCCCTGGTCGACACCGAGGTCTGCGACACCCGCACCACGATCCTCGGCGCGACGCTGGGCACGCCGGTGGCCGTCGCGCCGTCGGCGTACCACCGGCTGGTGCACCCCGACGGCGAGGTCGCGACGGCTCAGGGGGCCGGCGCGGCCGACGCGCTGTACGTGGTCAGCATCTTCGCCAGCCGCACACTGGAGGACATCGCGGCCTCCGCCTCCGGTCCGCTGTGGCTCCAGCTGTACTGGCTGCGCCGGCGCGAGGCCCTGGCCGGGCTCATCGATCGGGCGGCCGCGGCCGGCTACCGCGCCCTGGTGCTGACCGTCGACATCCCGCGCATGGGCCGGCGGCTGCGCGACATGCGCAACGGCTTCGCGGTCGGCCCCGAGTGCGCCGCGGTGAACCTGGACGCCGCGCTGATGGCCGCGGCCCACATGCGGGGCGTGGGGACCTCGGCGCTGGCCGCGCACACCGCGCAGGCCATCGACGCCTCGGTGACGTGGGCCGATCTGGCGTGGCTGCGCGAACACAGCGATCTGCCGCTGGTCCTCAAAGGGATCCTCACCGCCGAGGACGCGCGCCTCGCGGTCTCCCACGGTGCCGACGCGATCATCGTCTCGAACCACGGCGGACGCCAGCTGGACGGCGCGGTGCCGAGCCTGGTGGCGCTCCCGGAGGTGGTGCAGGCGGTCGCCGGGGCCTGCCCGGTGATGGTCGACGGCGGCGTGCGCAGCGGCGGCGACGCGTTCGCGGCCCTGGCGCTGGGCGCGCAGGCGGTGTTCCTGGGCCGGCCGGTGCTGTGGGGCCTGGCCGCCGGGGGAGCGGCCGGGGTCGCGGGCCTGCTGGACCTGGCCACCGGGGAGCTGGCGCACACGATGGCGCTGGCCGGACGGCCGTCGCTGGAGGTCATCGACCGCAGCGCGGTGCGCTTCGACGAGCGGAGCGGGCAGTGAGCACGGACCTGCGGCGCGAGGACCTGCACGTGGCGGTGCGGGACCCGGCGGCGGCCTCGATGAACTTCCTCAACGAGGTCGCGGCCCGGTTCCCGGAAGCCGTGTCGCTGGCCGCCGGCCGGCCGTACGACGGCTTCTACGTGGCCGACGACATCGAGCGGTATCTCCAGGTCTTCCGCGACCACCTGGCGAGCACCGGGCTGTCCAGCTCGGCGGTGGACCGGACGCTGTTGCAGTACGGCCGGACCAACGGCGTCATCGGGGACCTGATCGCGCGGATGCTCGCCACCGACGAGGGCATCGAGGTGCCGGCCGAGGCGGTGATGGTCACCGCCGGGTGCCAGGAGGCGATGATCATCACCCTGCGCGGGCTGTGCGCGGAGCCCGGCGACGTGGTGCTCGCCGTCGAGCCCTGCTACGTCGGTTTCACCGGGGCGGCGCGGATTCTGGGGATCGAGGTCGTCCCGGTCCCGGAGTCGGCCGACGGACTGGACCCCGAAGCGGTGCTGCGCGTGGCCCGGGAGGTGCGGGAGTCGGGACGCCGGCCGCGCGCGCTGTACGCGGTGCCGAACTTCGCCAACCCCTCGGGGGTGTCGATGGCCACGGCGGTGCGGCGGCGGCTCCTCGAGGTGGCCGCCGAGGCCGAACTGCTGATCCTGGAAGACGATCCCTACGGCCTGTTCGGGCTCGACGACGAACCCCGGCCGACACTGAAGGCGCTCGACCACGACCGGTCGGTCGTCTATCTCGGATCGTTCGCGAAGTCGGTGTTCCCCGGCGCCCGGGTCGGATTCCTGGTCGCCGACCAGCAGGTGGTGGACGCCGAAGGCCGGCGCACACTGCTGGCCGACGAACTGTCCACGGTCAAGAGCATGCTGACGGTGAACACCTCGCCGATCGCGCAGGCGGTGGTCGGCGGCGTCCTGGTCGAGTCCGAGTACAGCCTGCGCGCCGCCAACCGCGCCAAGACCGAGTTCTACCGGCGCAACATGCGGGCCCTGCTGGCAGCGTTGGAGCAGGAGTTCGGCGACGACGCGCGGATGGCGTGGAACACGCCCAGCGGCGGGTTCTTCGCGGTGCTGACCGTGCCGTTCGTCGCCGACGAGGCGATGGTCGAGGTCTCGGCCCGGGACCACGGCGTGTTGTGGACGCCGATGGGGTTCTTCTACGGCGCCGGCGGCGGCGAACAGGCGATCCGGTTGTCGTGCAGTGCCCTGGAACCGCCGCGGATCGAGGAAGGCGTGCGGCGGCTGGGGAAGTTCGTGCGGGACCGGGTGTCGTGAGCGGCGACGCGTCCGCCTGGCTTGTCGGCGACGTGCCCTCGGCGGCCGTCGCCGGCCTGCTGGCCACCCTCGACGACGAAGAACGCCGCCGGGCCGCGCGGCTGCCGAGCGCCGAGGGCCGCCGCCGTTTCGTGATCGCGCACGGTGCCACGCGGCAGATCGTCGGAGCGTGCCTCGGAGCACCACCGGCCGAGCTGCGCTGGAAGGCCGGTGCCCACGGCAAGCCGGAGCTGGTCGGCGAATGGACCGGAATCCACGCCAACCTCTCCCACTCCGGCGACCGCTGTCTGGTCGCCGTCTCCCGCGACCGCGCGGTCGGCGCCGACATCCAGCGGCTCATGCCGGGACTCGACGTCGTGGCGATGGCCCGGCGCTACTTCCCCGAGTCCGAGGCGCACGAGGTGGTCCAGGCCGCCGATCCCGCGGACACCTTCGCGCGGCTGTGGGCGCGCAAGGAGGCGGTCACGAAGGCCGCCGGCGGCCGGCTCACCCAGGTCCTGCCGCTGCCGACCCCGTCCGACGCGGTCGTCGAGCTCGCAGCGTCGGTGTACCGGGTGGCGGACGTGCAGGCGCCGGACGGCTTCCGCTCCGCCATCGCCCTGGCCGGCGCCGACCCCTTCACCGTCGAGCTGAACGAGTGGCTCCCGTGACCGTGCTCACTGAAGGCCTCGATCCGTACTGCCTGCGAGCCGGCGAGGCCGACAGGCTGCTCGCCGGCCATCCCTGGCGCCGCTTCGCAGTACTCGGCGACAGTATCGCCGAGGGCGTCGCGGACACCGTGCCCGGCTACAGCCCGATGCCGTTCGCCGACCGGGTCGCCGCCGAACTCGCCGCGGCCCGCCCCGAGCTCGCCTACCTGAACCTGGGACGGCGCGGCCTGCGCGCGCACGAGGTCCGCGCCGGGCAGCTCGCCCCGGCGCTCGCGTTCGCCCCCGACCTCGCGCTGGTCGCCTGCGGCGCGAACGACGCGCTGCGGCCGGGCTACCAGGCGCGCGCCGACGCGGTGGACGCCGAGCTCGCGGCGATCATCAGCGCGCTGCAAGAGTGTGGGGCTCTCGTGATCACCGTCTCGATCTTCGTCCGCCCCGCTTATCCGAGCCTGCCGTCCTGGCTCCGGCCCACCGGCACCGAGCGCATGGCCGCCCTCGGCGCCCGCACCACCGCCGTGGCCGCGGCGCGCGGTACCGTCCACATCGATCTGGCCGACCATCCCATCGCCGTCGCGATGGACTCCACGAGCGCCGACGGTCTGCACGGCAACGCGCGCGCCCAGTCCGTCGCCGCCGCCGAAACCATCCGCGCCTTGGGCGGGATGCTTCACCCGAAGGAGCCCTGATGCCGCTCGATCCGCAGATCCAGGCCATGCGCGACCGCCGCGTGGAAGCCGCCGCGCCGCAGCTCTACACCCTGAGCCTGGCCGAGGCCCGGGCCGCGGACCTGGCCGCGATCCAGGCCGAGGCGCACGATCCGGAGCCGGTGCACGAGGTCGCCGACCGCGTGCTGCCGGCCGCCGGGCGCGGCATCCCGGTGCGCGTGTACCGGCCGAGCGAGGCGCGCGTGCTGCCGACGCTGCTCTACTTCTACGGCGGCGGCTGGACGCTCGGGGGCCTGGACACCTGCGACGGCATCTGCCGCACGCTGGCCAACCTGGCCGGCGTCCAGGTGGTCTCGGTCGGCTACCGTCTGGCGCCCGAGCATCGCTTCCCCGCCGCGGTCGAGGACTGCCGGGACGCGTTGCGGCACATCGCCGACCATCCCGCCGACTTCGGCACCGAGTCCGGGACGCTGGCCGTCGGTGGCGACAGCGCCGGCGGCAACCTGGCTGCCGTCACCGCGCTGCTGGCCCGCGAAGACCGGCGCAGCCTGGCCGGGCAGCTGCTCGTCTACCCCAACACCGACCAGATGGCCGTCGACGGATCGATGCGCGAGAACGTCGACCCGTGGCTGTTCAACCACCGCTCCGTGTCCTGGTACCGCGAGCACTACCTGGCCGACCAGGCCGATGCCACGAACCCGCTCGCGTCGCCCCTGCTCGCCCCGGATCTGGCCGGACTGCCGCCGGCGCTGGTCATCACCGCCGAGTACGACCCGCTGCGGGACCAGGGCGAGGCCTATGCCCGGCGCCTGGCGGCGGCCGGGGTCGGTGTCGAGCTCACCCGGTACGAGGGGATGGTGCACGGCTTCTTCACGATGACCGGGGCCGTCGACGCCGCCCGGCATGCCGTGGACCAGGCCGCCGCCGCGCTGCGCGGCTGGTTCGCACTGGAGACGGTCCCGGCCCCTACAGCGCATCAGCCGGAAAGCGTCGCTTGATCGCGCGCCACCCGATCCACAGCACCAGCACGATGAGCGGCACCAGCGCCAGCACCGGCCGCTCATCGGCGCTGTCCGCCATCAGCACCAGGACACCGGCCAGGAAGAGCAGCGTCGCATAGTTCGTCCACGGCGAGCCCGGCATCCGGAACCCCGGCCGGTCCACCGGGCTGCCCGGCCGTTCCGAGGCCGCCTTGAGCCGGGCCTGGCACAGCAGGATCGTCGCCCACGTCGTCAGGACGCCCAGCGAGGCCGTCGACGTGGCGATGCCGAACGCCCGCGAGGGCACCACCAGGTTCAGCAGCACGCCGGCCAGGTACACCAGCCGACGTAGAAGACGGCGATCCGCCAGATCACGGCGCGCACCGCCTTGGGCACCACCTTGCGCGGCTCGGCCGTCTCCCCGGCGGTGATGCCGACGAGCTCGATCGCGGCGTAGGCGAAGAACCACTTCTGGTACCCGGCGTCACTGCCGGTCGGCTCCTCCTCGGCGCGGGCGGTGGTGAGCGTCGAGGGCGGGTGGGTGTATCCGGCGCCGAGCTGTGTCAAGTGCCTGACACGTGGGGAAGGTCTCTGATTCGTCCGAATGGGAGCTCCGGGTCGCGAGGTGCGATGAGCTCACGGACCGATGTCCTGGTCATCGCTTCTTCATCAGGTGGCCGGCCAGGGCCAGGAACAGCAGACTGTTCGGCACCCGGCCCACCGACACGTGGACGGCGGGCCGTATCCGGTTGGCCTCTTTGACCACCAGGGAGCCGTTGACCACCTTCACCGACGTCACGCTGGACCACGGGATGACGCCGTTCGGCGTGTGCAGCCCGGTGTTGCTCACCTTGAGCGTGTCGAACAGGACCCTCTTGCCGTCCTCCAAAGCGGTCAGCGCCATCGGCAGGAGGCGTCGAGCGACGGTCTGCTGACTGGTGGCCAGCATTGTGTACATGTCCTGCTCCATGTCCGGCGGACGCCGGCCCCGGCGGACGGCCATGGAGGCCACCGTGAACGTTCCGGACAGTTTCAACGAGCCGCCGTCGGCCGTCTGAAGGGCATATTCGTATTGCACCTCGTTCCGGCCGGAGCCGGTGAATTCCATTCCGACGAGGTAGATCTTGATCGCGTTCCGCCAAGCGAACGCGGTCGCTCGCTCCAGCTCGGACTCGTGCTGGTAGACGATGCCCTCGGCGAACTCGTAGAGGCTGTAGACGATGGCCTCCGGCTTGAACCGGGGCTTGTGGGTGTTGATGTAGACCCGGCGGAAGCCACCGAGTCGCTGGCTCTGCGCGGCCGCGACCACCACGGACGGGATGTCCTCGGCGTCATAGTCATCGTCATCGTCATCGCCGGCAGGCGGCGTGTCGTACGTGGCCATGGCCGATCACCTTCCGGCAGGTCGCGCCGAGGCCCGCGCACGGCGCTCCCTTCGCAGAGTACTGTCTTAGCGTCCGAAGCCGGAAGACAGTACCCGGATACGCCAGGGTCAGCTCTCCTCGTCCTGCGCGACGTTCCGCCCCTTGCTGCGTCCCAGACACGCGATCATCGCCAGCGCCGAAAGCCCCGTGGCCACCGCGAACACCACGATCAGCCCATGGTGGAACGGCCCCGACAGCAGGTTCGGGAAGAACTCGCGCCCGGTCAGGGTCGCCTGCGCCCCCGGACTCAGCGAGTTCAGCGCACCGACCCCGGAGAGCAGATGCTGCACCGGGTTCACCCCCAGCATCGCGGCGAACAGCGACGACACCGGCGGCAGGTGCCCGACCTGCGTCGCGGCGTGCGCCGACACCCCCTGCTGCTGAAGGCCGCCGCTGAGCGCGCGCGGCAGCTTCGAGGCCAGGCCGGCGATCATCAACGAGAAGAACACGCCGATGGACACCGCGGTGCCGGAGTTCTGGAACGTGGAGCGCATCCCGGAGGCCGCGCCGCGCTTGCCGGCCGGGACGCTGCTCATGATCGAGGACGTGTTCGGGGCGCCGAACATCCCGCTGCCGATGCCGTTCACGGCGATCAGCGTCGCGAAGGCCCAGTACGGGAACTGCACCGGCAGCAGCATCAGGCCGACGAAGCTGGAGCCGAACACGGCCGCGCCGGCGGTGGACAGGCCGCGCGAGCCGAAGCGGTCGGACAGGTAGCCCGAGACCGGTCCGGATATCAGGAAGCCGACGGTCATCGGGAGCAGGAAGATGCCCGCCCACAGCGGTGTGTCGGCGTAGTCGTAGCCGTGCAGCGGCAGCCAGATGCCCTGCAGCCAGATCACCAGGACGAACTGCAGGCCGCCGCGGGCCACCGAGATCGCCAGCGAGGCGGCGTTGCCGACGGTGAAGTCGTGGATCTTGAACAGCGACAGGTCGAACATCGGCTCGGCGATCCGGGACTCGATGAGGTAGAACACGATCAGGCTGGCCAGCCCGACGGTCAGCAGCGTGATCACGCTCGGGTTGGTCCAGCCCATGGCGTGTCCGTGGTAGGGCTGCAGGCCCTGGGTGACGCCGATCAGCACCGCGCCGAGCCCGACGGCGAAGGTGACGTTGCCCCACCAGTCGATCCGGCCGCCGGTGGCCCGGCTGGTCTCGCGCAGCCGCCGGTAGGCCCAGTACGTCCCGAAGATGCCCACCGGCACGTTCACCCAGAACACCGCGCGCCAGTCCCACGCCGACAGCAGACCGCCGGCCACCAGCCCGATGAACATCCCGGCCAGCGCCGCGACCTGGTTCACGCCCAGGGCGAAGCCGCGCCGGTGGGCGGGGAAGGCGTCGGTGAGGATGGCCGCGGAGTTGGCCATCAGCATCGACCCGCCGACCGCCTGCAACAGCCGCCAGCCGATCAGCCACATGGCGCCGTGCGCGCCGTCGAAGGGATCGAAGGACAACAGCACCGAGGCGATGGTGAACACCATGAAGCCGGCGTTGTAGATGCGCACGCGCCCGAACATGTCGCCGAGCCGGCCCAGGCTGACCACGAACACCGCCTGCACCAGCCGGTAGCCCATGATCATCCACAGCAGGTAGGCGATGTTCCCCGGCGCCAGCGGGTCCAGGTGGATGCCTCGGAAGATCGGTGGCAGCGCGATGAGAACGATCGAGCCGTCCAGCGCCGACATGAACATCGCCGCGGTGGTGTTGGTCAGCGCGACCCACTGGTAGCGCTTGTCGGCGGCCGGCTCCACGGCCGTGGCGACCGCCATCAGATCTTCTCCGCGAGGCGCTCTATGAGGGGGGCGGCGGCGGCCAGCGTCCGCAGTTCCTCGTCGGTGAACCCCGCGGCCAGGCCGGCGGCGATGACCTGTGAGCGGGCGCTGCGCTTGAGCCGCAGCATCTCCCGCCCGGCCTCGGTCACGGTGGTCACCGAACGCCGCCGGTCCGCCTCGTCCCGCCGCCGCTCGACCAGGCCCTGCTCCTCCAGCGCGGCCAGCGTGATGCCCATCGCCTGCGGGCTGATCTGCTCGATCCGCGCCAGCTCGGCGGCCGTGGTGGGACCCAGGCGATCCAGCCGGGCCAGCGCCGAGCGCTCCGGCAGGGTCGGCTCGTCGGGCGTGGCGGTCTGCCGCAGACGGCGGACCACGAGGCTTATCGCGCTGTAGAGCGCGGTGGACAGATCGTCCACGCGGGGGGCGTCCATATGCTCAACCTAAATTGATAAATCTGGGTTGTCAATCATGATTGAGGATCGCCGAAGGATTGCCAGCATGCGGAGCTGTTGCTAAAACATCCAATGAATACGCACTCTGATCCGGGTGTGTCTGGCCAAAATGTGCTGAACGGCGAGAGGGTCATCGGATGTCTTTCCGGCGGAAACTGCTCAGCTGGACCGGTGCGGCGCTCCTTGCCGCCGCGCTGGTGCCGGCCGGAGCCCATCAGGCTGCTGCCGCCCGTGCCCGGGCGGCGACCATGCTCTACGCCAGCCCCGGCGGCGACGGAGCCGCGTGCACCCTCGACAACCCCTGCTCGCTGGCCAAGGCGCAGCAGAGCGTCAGGGCCCTGGCGCCGACCATGTCCGGCGATATCACCGTGGACCTGCGCGGCGGCACCTACCAGTTGTCCTCGCCGCTGTCCTTCACCCCGGCCGACTCCGGCACCGGCGGCCACACCGTCATCTGGCAGGCCTACCCCGGTGAGACACCGGTGTTCTCCGGCGGCCGGAAGGTCTCCGGCTGGCAGCTCTACGACTCCGGCAAGGGCGTGTACCGCGCCGCGGTGCCCGCCGGGACCCAGTCGCGCCAGCTCTTCGTCAACGGCGTCCGCGCCGACCGCGCCCGCGGCGCGCTGAACCCCGCCGGGTTCACGGTCACCGCGACCGGCTTCACCACCAGCGACCCGCAGTACCTGAGCTGGTCGAACCCGGCGAGCGTCGAGATCGTCCACCTCAACGCCTGGAAGGAGCTGCGCTGCCCGGTCACCGCCATCACCCCGGCCTCCGGCGGTGGCTCGGCGTTCACGCTCGCGCAGCCCTGCTTCGGCAACGCCGGCGCCCCGCCCTACCCTTCGGGCTACTTCCCCTACAACGGCGGCGGATCACCGGGCCTGGACTCGATCAGCTGGATCGAGAACAACTACGCGCTGCTGTCCGCCCCGGGCCAGTTCTACCTCGACTCGGCCGCCGGATACGTCTACTACATACCGCGCGCCGGCGAGAACCTGGCGCAGGCCGACGTCGAACTCCCGACCACCCAGACCCTGGTCTCCCTCGCCGGCACCCCCGGCCACCTGACCCCCGTCAACGACACCGACCCGAGCATCACCTACACCGGCAGCTGGGGATACAGCAGCGGCCGTACCTACGGCGACCTCGGTGACGACGTCCACTACACGCAGACGAACGGCGACTCCGCGACGATCACCTTCGCCGGCACCGGGATCGACGTCCTGTCCGAGGCCAACAACGACGAAGGTGACATCGACGTCTATGTGGATGGTGTGTTGGACCGCACCGTCACGGCGAACCGCACCGCCGAACGCCTCGCCCAACAAGTCGTCTACACCAAGACCGGCCTGTCCCAGGGCACGCACACCATCAAGCTGGTCAAGAAGGACAACAGCTACCTGCTGATCGACGGCTACGTCCCCATCGCCGCCCCGATCGCCCCCGTGCACGACATCGCCCTGCGCGGCATCACTTTCTCCTACGCCACCTGGCTCGGTTCCAACGGCCCTGACGGCTACCGCGACAACCAGGCCGGCGTCACCTGGACCGGCACCCCGGCCGTCGCCGGCCGGGTCGGGGCCGCCGTGCAGGTCAGTCGCGGGCAGCGGATCGAGATATCCGGCGGCACGTTCGCGCATCTCGGCGGGACCGCCGTGGATCTGGCGAACGGCACCCAGGACAGCACCGTCAGCGGCAACCGCATCTACGACACCTCCGGCAGCGGCGTCAGCGTCGGCGAGTTCGACGACTTCTATCTGACCGACCCCGCCCGCATGACCTCCGGCGACACCGTCTCCGACAACGCGATCTCCTACGTCGGCCAGGAGTACCAGGACTGCGTCGGCATCCTGGTCGGCAACGGCCGCGGCATCACGCTGGCGCACAACGACATCGGCCACACCCCCTACTCCGGCATCTCCCTGGGCTGGGGATGGGGCTGGGCCTCGACCAACGGCGGCAGCCGCCACGGCACGATCTACTCCCAGGGCAACGCCATCACCGGCAACCACGTGTACGACGTCATGCGCGTCCTGAACGACGGCGGCCTGGTCTACACCCTCGGCGGCCAGGGCGACGGCACCGTCCACTCCACCTTCAGCGGCAACGTGCTCAGCACCTGTACCTCGGCCAGCGGCGGCTGCCAGGGCATCTACCTGGACGAGGGCAGCTCGTGGTGGACCGTCAGCGGCAACGTCGTGAGCCAGACCGCCGGGAACTGGGCCAACATGTGGACCCCGACCATCCACGACGACACCTTCGACAACGACTACACCGACGTCACCCGGCTCAACAACAACGGCACCAACGTCACCATCACCGGTACGACCTCCGTGACCGACGGCGTATGGCCGGCCGGCGCGCAGAGCATCGTTGCCGCCGCAGGCCTTCAGGCCCCGTACAAGAACCTCGCGATCCCCGAAGCCGACCTGGTCAACGACGGTGCCATCGGCTCCCTGCTGGCACCGGGGACGATCACCTACACCGGCTCGTGGACCGCATACAGCGGACGCGACTACGGCGACCTGAACGAGGACGTCCACGCCACCACGGCCAACGGCGACAGCGTCACCTTCTCCTTCACCGGAACCGGCATCCGCGTCCTCGGCGAGCGTAACAACGACCAGGGCACCCTCGGCGTCACCCTCGACGGCGCCGCCGCCGGCTCCGTCGATACCGGCACCTCGACGGCCGGCGCACGCCAGCTCCAGGCGCCGGTGTACCAGGTGGCGAACCTGCCCTACGGCACCCACACCGTCGTGCTCACCAAGCAGTCCGGCACGTACGCCACGATCGACGGCTACGAACTGGACAAGACCATCGACGACACCGACGCCTCACTCCAGTACAGCGGGGCGTGGGCGGTGAGCGCCGGGCGCGGCCTCGGGGACTACGGCGACGGCGTGCACTACACCGCGACCAACGGCGACTCGGTCACCGCCACCTGGTCCGGGACCGGCGTCGACTTCGTCACCGAGACGAACTCCGACGAGGGCGGCGTCGGGGTGGCCGTGGACGGGCAGACGCAGCAGGCTGTCAGCGCCTCCAGCCCGACGCGGCTGTCCCAGCAGGTCGTCTACCACATCGACGGCCTGAGGCCCGGCGTGCACACGATCCGGCTGGTGAAGCACAGCGGGGCGTTCATGCTCGTCGACCGCTTCACCTTCCGCTAGCCGCCTCGAGCACCATGGTGACCCGCCCGGTGTCGACGTCGTAGACGTGTCCTGAGACGGACGTCCCGGGCGGGAGCGACGGCGCGGCGAGCAGGCGCTCGACGTCCTCCCGCACCGTCGCCGACGGGTCGTCGACCTTCGTGGCGGCCAGTCGCTGGGGGCTGACGCCGGTCGCGTCGGCGGCCCGGTCACGGAAGTCGGGGTCGGCCAGGAAGCCGGTGCCGCACTGGGTGTGGTGGATGACCGCGATCTCGAACAGCGGTCCTTCGACGGCGAACACCTGCCGGGCCAGGAAACCCAGGTAGGCGATGTCGGTGATGACGGACTCGGTGACGCGTCCGCCGGCGTTGCGGATGACGGGGGCGTCGCCGGGTTCCAGGCCCAGGATCCGGGCCGGGTCCAGGCGGTGGTCCAGGCAGGTCACGACGATCACCCGGGCGGTCGGCACGCCGAGCGGCACCGGGGTGTAGGTGTGGGCGGCCCAGTCGTTGTTCTCCAGCAGGGAGGCCATACCGGTCACGATGAGCTCCGTTCGGTCGGAGTCGGAGGCGCGCTTAGTGGACACTGTCCACGTTAGCTCAGTTATGTGGACGCTGTCCACGTTGCTATCGTGAACGGATGAGCGCCGACCGATCGACAGCCGGGAACACCAGGTCAGCGGCGCGCCGTCCGCGCGGCGCGGTCCGCGACGGGCTGATCGCCGCCGGCCTGGAACTGGCCCGGACCGGCGGCCCGGACGCCGTGGTGCTGCGCGAGGCGACCAGGATCGTCGGCGTCGTGCCGAACGCCGCCTACCGGCACTTCGCCGACCGCGACGAACTGCTGGCGGCCGTGTGCCTGGCGGCGATGGACGAGCTCGGCGCGCGGATGGCCGCCGAGGTGGCGCGCGTGCCCGGGGAGCACGGCGACCCCGACGCCGCCTTCGGCCGCTTGGCGGCGCTGGGCATGGCGTATCTGGCGTTCGCCCGCGAGGAGCCGGGGCTGTTCGCGACGGCGTTCTCCGTCCCGGAGCAGCATCCTTACCTGCCGCCGACGTCCGGGTCCGGCTCGGAGTCCACGCCGTTGGACCAGCTGCGGGACGTGCTCGACGAGCTGGTCGAGGCCGGGCTGCTGGACGCGGGCCGGCGGGAGGGGATCGAGGTCCCGGTGTGGTCGACGGTGCACGGCCTGGCGGTGCTGACAGGCCAGGGTCCCCTGCGGGCGGCGCCGGAGGAGGATCTCAGGATGCTGACGGATCGGGTGCTCGGGTTCATCGGGGAGAGCCTTCTGGCCCCGGGTGGTTCCGCCTGAGCTAGAGTCACCCGTGAAACGGGGGAAACCGATGGTCAAGCGTGGGGCGGTGTGGGGCTTCGGGGCCGTGACCGGACTCGCGGTCGCGTTCACGGTGTACCTGGGCGATCGGGCGCATGCGGTGACAGCCGATGAGCACGCCTTCGATCGGGCGCGGCCGTGCGCGGCACAGGGACTTGGCCCGGGTGCCCAGGACCCCGACTGCGTGGAGAACATCACGGTCGTCGCAGCCGAATCGCCGGAGCACAAGGACCGGAGCCAGACGGTCACGCTGACGGTCGCCACCAGCGCCACCGACGTGAACCTGACGTTCCCGCGAGGTGTGGGAGCGGCGTTCGACCGGATCCGGATCGGCGACTCCGTGGTCCTGACGAGCTGGCGGGGGCAGATCGTCGCCGCCACCGCGCAGGGGGACACGGAGGTCACGCCCGCCGCGCCGTCCGAGCGGTACCGCTCGCGGTTGGTCGGCGTCTTCTTCGTGGCCGCCTTCACGCTGGTCCTGGTCGGGATGACGCTGCTCAGCGCGATGCTGACGGAGTGGTTCGACACGGCCCTGCGCAGGCGGGTCAGGTTCTTCACCGTTTCCGTCGTGATGTTCGCGGCCCTCGCGACGACGGTCGGTGCCGCGGTGCTCATGCAAGGCGGGAGTCTGGGCACCGCGCTGCTGACGGTGCCGATCGTGGTCGTGGCGGGCGTCGTGGTGGCCGGCGGTGTCGTGCTCTGGCGGTTGTTCCGAACGCGCCGCGAGGTGGACGCCTTCATGCGAGGTATGGCGCGCTGAGGTCAGGCCTCGGATTCCGCGCCGGATTCCGTGTCGCCGTCGCTGTCGCTGTCGCTGTCGCCGTCGCTGCCGTTGTCGCTGTCGTCGGCCGCGAGTGACCGCAGCCCGGGGCGCAGCAGGTCGATGATCCGAGCCGGGTCGGCGTCGGCGAGCTCGTCGTATTTGAGCAGGTGCCGGGACACCGTGATGCCCAGCAGGACGGCGTTGATGACGGCGGCCCGCAGGCCGGCGTCCTCGGCGGGGATGGCCTGCGCGATGTTCGCCTGGTAGCGCTGTCCGGCGCTGCCGATGGCCTCGGCGGCTTCGGGGTTGGTCAGCATCGAGCGCAGGATCGTGAGCGAGGCGACCGGTTCCTCGGCCAGCCGTCCGGCCAGGCCCGCCAGGATGTGCTCGGCCGGCCGGCCCGGCTCGGCGTCGACCTCCGGGACCGGGGCGGCGTCGATCACGCGCCGGAAGAGGGCCTGCTTGGCGCCGAAGTAGTGCATGACCAGGCCCGCGTCCACGCCGGCCGCCGAGGCCACGGCCCGGATCGTGGTGCGCTCGTATCCGACGTCGAAGAAGGACCGGGTGGCGGCGTCGAGGATGCGCTGTTCGGTGCGGCGGCGCTGGTCGGCGCGGGAGCCGGGCTGGGGGTCGGGCTGGGGGTCGGTCACGCCTTCATTCTACGAGCGTTGACCGAGGGGGCCGGCGGGCCTAGGCTGTTCATTGAACAAGCGTTGAATGAAACCCCGAGGGGAAGGGGAGACCCATGTCATCGACTGTTTCGGTCACGCCTGCCGAGCTGCTGGAGCGCCGCCGCCACCTGATCCTGACCGGCGACGCCGAGGGCTTCGCCGCGCTGTTCGCGCCCGATGCGGTGATCGAGGTGCCCTTCGCCGGGACGCCGGAGGCACCGATGCGGCTGGCGGGCAGGCAGGCGATCCTCGAGTACGCGCGGCACGCGATGGCCTCGCTGCTGCGGATGGACGACCTGGAGGTCAGCGCGCTGTACGAGACGCACGACCCTGAGGTGATAATCGCCGAGGTGCGCGCGAGCGGGACCGTCACCACGACGGGCCGGTCGTTCAGCGTGACGGCCGTCCAGATCCTGCGGATCCGGGACGGGCTCATCACGCTGTTCCGCGACTATGCCGACCAGCGGGTGCTGGCCGAGGTGACGGCGGACTAGCTGTACTGGCCGCCCTGTACTGGCCGCCCTTTACTGGCCGCCTAACCGGTGTGGCTGGTGTTGATCTGCCAGCTGGTGCCGTTCTTGACCAGGCCGAAGGTCGTGCGCTCGGTGCTGCTGGTGCCGTTCTTCTCCACGTAGTGGATGGTCGCGACGACCGTGCTCGGCCCGGTCGCGCTCACGTCCGACAGCGTGACCTGCTGGATGCCGTTCCAGAAACTGTCATAGCCGCTGCGGCCGCCGGCCACGTTCGTCTGGTACGCCGACGTCATCTGCGGCCAGGCCGCGTCGAGGTTGCCGGGGAGCAGGGCGTAGTAGTTCGACACGAACGTCACCGGGTCCGAGGCCAGAGTGCTGGTGCTGGCCGTGGTCGAGGGCGTACTCGACGGCGCGGTGCTCGACGGTGCGGTGCTCGACGTGGTGGAGCTCGCTGTCGTGGGCGGCGCCGGGTTGGCCGCGCCACTGCTCGAGGGCGCCGTCGAGGGCCCGTTCGTGGTCCTGGAGTGGGCCGGGGAGGACGGCGTCGAGGCGGTCGAGCCGTGCGCGACCGGCTGGTTCGGGGAGTCGTGGCTGCCGGAGTTCATCGCGACCACGATGGCCACGATCAGGACCGCGGTGCCGACGACGCAGACCACGATCGCCAGCGGCATGCGGCTGCGCTTGGCCGGGGGCGGAGATGCCGGGCTCGCGGCGGGGCTTTTGGAAGCCGGGGGCGGTGTGGACGCCGGGGGCTCCGCGGCCGCTGCCGCCGGTACGGGGGTGTTGCGCGTATTGCGCGTCGACGTCGCGGAGGGCATCGACGAGGTCGGCGTCGCGGCGATCGGGGAGGACTTCGACGTGGGGGTCGAGGCCGGCTCCACGGTCGGCGGCGTGACTCGCGAGGATATGGAGCGCGGCGTCGGTGTCGGCGCCGTGATCGGCACCGGTGCCGACATCGGCGGCGGCGTCACCGAGGCGGGCAGCGGCTCGGAGGCCGGCTGGGGCGTGATCGTGCCGCTCTTCGCGGCTCCCGCCTCCGGCACCACGATCGTCGGCGCGGGGGCCGCGAACGCCTTCGTCTCCGGGGTCAGGGGCCTGATCCCGATCGGCGGCAGCGGCTTGGCCGACAGCCGGTCGAGCCCCTGCCAGACCTGCTTCATCGTGGGCCGGTCGGCGGGCTCGGGGCTGAGCATCCACATGACGGTGTCGGTGAGCGGACCGGAGCGCTTGGGCGACCGGATCTCGTTGCGCACCACACGCAGCAGCAGCGCCATGGCGTTGACGTCCTCGCCGAACGGCGGGGTGCCCTCGACGGCGGCGTAGAGCGTGGCGCCGAGGGAGAAGACGTCGGCCGGGAACGCCACAGGGTGCCCCTGCGCGACCTCGGGCGCGGTGTAGGCGGGGGTGCCGAGGATCTCGCCGGTCGCGGTGACGGTCGCGTCCCCGGCGGCCCGCGAGATGCCGAAGTCGGTGAGCTTCACGGTGCCGTCGGAGGTCATCAGCACGTTGCCGGGCTTGATGTCCCGGTGCACGATCCCGCGCTCGTGCGCGGCGGTGAGCGCCGACGCCAGCTGCGCCCCGATGCTGGTCACCTCGGCCGGCGTGAGCACCGCACCGGTGGCCAGGATGTCGCCCAGGCTCTGCGACGGGACGTACTCCATGATGAGGTAGGGACGGCCATCGTGCTCGGCGACGTCGTAGATGACGACCGCGTTCGGATGCTGCAACCGAGCCGCGATCCGCCCCTCCCGCCGAGCCCGCTGATGCGAGGTGCGGACCTGCGCGCCGCTCATGCCGTGGTCGGGCCGCAACTCCTTGACGGCGACATCACGGCCGAGGACCTCGTCGCGGGCGCGCCAGACGACACCCATCGCACCGCCGCCGATCTCGGCGACGAGGCGGTAGCGGCCGGCGACGAGGGGGGTGGTGGAGGCGGACTTGGGGAAGGTGGGGTCGGGTTCGGGGTCGGCCTCGAACGCCGGGACTTCGACAGCTTCGGGCTCGACCGCTTCTGCTGCGGGCGATTCATCCGAGGCCGCCTCGACCTCAGCCGCTTCGGGCTCGCTTGCCTCAGCCTCGGCCGCCGGAGCTTCGAGGGCCGGGGCTTCGAGGGCCGGAGCCGGTGTCTCCTCGGCTTCATCCGCCTCGGTTTCGAGGGCCGGAGCCTCATCTGCCTCGGATTCGGCTTCGCCACCCTGCGCTTCGGTCGCCTCGGCTTCGCCACCTTGTGCTTCGGCCTCGGCGGTCTCGGGCTCGCTTGCCTCCGGCCCGGCTGCTTCCGACTCGCCTATCTCGGGCGCGTCCGTGCTCGCATCGGGCTCGGTCGCCTCAGCCTCAGTTGACCCGTCCGTGCTCGCGTCCGGCTCGCTCGCGTCCGCCCCAGCCGTTTTCGTCTCCGTCTCCGGCGTGCTCTTCTCAGGCGGGGTGGATTCGGGCGCGGTCGTCTCGGGCACGGTCGTCGGCTGCCCCTCGGCGGGGTCGGCGTTCATCGCAGTTCCCTAACTTCCCCCGCCGCACACGGGCACATCGTCGACGCGAGCGGGTCCGCGGACCCGGGCTCATGGCGGTCCAACCCTATCGCCCATCGGGGGGTTTCGGGCTCAGGGCTTCAACAGCACCGCGCCGACGTTCCGGCGGCCTTCGAGGTCGGCGTGGGCCAGGGGTGCGTCCTGCAGGGGGAGCGCGGCGTGGATGCGTGGGGTGAGGCGTCCGGCGGCCAGTGCGGCCAGTGCCGCTTCGGCGTCGGCGCGCTGCTCGGTGTCCGGTTTGGCGAAGGTGATGCCAGGTCGGCGCCGTGGCCCGCGGCGAGAGCCCGGACCTGCTCGACCCAATCGGGATGCGAGTAGTCGACGACCTCGTCCGCGCCGAGTGCCTTGACGGCTTGCGCCTTGGCCGAACCGCCGCCACCGACACCGAAACCTCCGCCACCCACGCCGCCGACAACCGTCGCACCGGCTGCCTTCGCGGCCTGGACCAGGAGCGACCCGATCCGTCCGGCCGCGGCCGTGATCAGAATCGTCTCGCCCGCCGCCAGCCTCATCGCGCTGAGCATGCCCAGGGCCAGGGCGCCGGCCTGGAAGACCGGGACCGCGTGCTCGAGCTCGATGACGTCCGGGACCTCGAAGAGCCACCGGGTGGCCGCCACCGTCGGCGCCGGAGCCCACGGACGCCACGACTCCGCCGACCTCCAGGCCCGGTATACACGGAAGCGGGAACGGAAAGCGCCCGCTGCGCAGAATCGTGTCGCCGAAGAGCACGCCGGCGACCTCCACATCGATCACCACCTGCCCGGCCGCCGGCACCGGGGCCGGCGCCTCCTTCAAAACGGCGGCTCTGTCCAGGGCGAGACAAGGGGCGGAAAGTGTCTCAGCAGACGGAGAACGTGCGGGTGCGCCGCACGCGCAAACTCCTGCGCGAAGCCCTCATCGACTGCACGGTCGACGACACCACCCCGCCGCCCGAACGCTGGGCCGCCTTCTTCGAGCACATCGACGCCTGCCACCGCTTCTACGGCGCCATGCTCGGCCGCAAGGGCAGCCCCTGGTTCGCCGACCGCATGCGCGCGGCCCTGTCCGCCATGGTGACCGCGCACGTGCCGGCGTCCGAGACCGGCGTGGTCCCGGCATCGGAGACCGACCTGGTCCCGGCGGTCCTCGGCGCGATGTTCACGCAGTCGATCACCTGGTGGCTCGACGCCGGCCGGCCGGTGCCGCCGCGCGAGATCGCCGCCACGTCGGCCCGGCTGGCCGGCGCGGTGATCCGGGAGGCGGGGCGCGGGTCAGGGCGCGGTGATCGGCCACGATGATCGGATACCATGCCGCAGCCAGCACCGAGCATGAGGAGGCCACCCATGGCACCCGTCACCCTGATCACCGGCGGTTCGAGCGGCATCGGCGCCGCGACCGCCCGCGCGCTGCTCGAGCAGGGCCACCGGGTCGCCGTCACCGGCCGCGACGCCGAGCGGCTGGCCGCCTTCGCCGCCGCGACCGGGGCGGGGGAGCAGTTGCTGACCATCGCCGGCGACGCCAGCGACGCCGGCGACGTGGCCGCCACCGTGTCCCAGGTCCTGGAACGCTGGGGGCGCCTGGACACGGTGATCGCCAACGCCGGCTTCTCCCTGCCCGGCACCCTGGAGGACCACGACCCCGAGGACATGCGCGCCATGGTCCTGACCAACGTCCTCGGCCCGGCCCTGCTGGTGCGCGAGACGCTGCCGGCGCTGCGGGAGTCCAAGGGCCGCATCGTGGTCGTCGGCTCGGTCGCGGGCATCCGGTACACGCCCGGGAACCTGTACTCGGTCACCAAGTGGGCCGTGCACGCCCTGGTCGAGAACGTCCGGCTCCTGGTGGGCAAGGACGGCGTCGGCGTCACCCTCGTCGCCCCGGGCGTGGTGGACACCGCCTTCTGGGACGAGCGCGGCGGAGCCCCGGAGGCGTCCCTGACCGCCGAGCAGATCGCCACCACGATCGTGTTCGCCCTCAGTCAGCCCGCGGACGTGGTCGTCAACCAGCTCGTCGTGCGGCCGCTCGGCCAGATCAACTGAGCTGACCTATGACATGAGCTGACCCATGAAATGAGCTGACCCTAGGAAAGCCCGGCGGCCTGCAGGATCTGCTTCAGCTGCGCGGGATCGGACCCGACCACCGACTTGCCGTCGGCGGAGAGCTTGTACACCGACTCCGGGATGTTCAGCGGTTTGCCGTCCAGCAGCAGCGTCGGGGTCCCGCCGAGTCGCAGGGTGTTGAAGTCCGCCATGTTCTGCTGGACCAGGCCCTTGTACGTGCCCGAGGTGACGCAGGATTCGAACGCCGGGGTGTCCAGCCCCGGCACCTGCTTGGCCACCGAGATCAGCTTCGCGGTGTCGCTGTAGCCGTCGACGGACTCGTCCGGCTGGTCGGCATACAGCGCGTCGTGGTACTCGTCGAACTTCCCGGCCGTCGCCGCGCACACCGAGGCCGCGCCCGACCACAGCGAGCCGCTGGTACCGGGATCGTTGGCGTCGATCAGCGTCACCGGGTGGAACAGTACGCGCAGGGTGCCGGCGGCGACGTAGGACTTGTAGACCGAGGCCGAACCGGTCTCCAGGGCCCGGCAGAACGGGCAGCGGAAGTCCTCGTAGACGGACAGCGTGTGCGGCGCCGAGGCCGGGCCGTAGGCCAGCGCCGTCGCCTTGCCCGAAGGATCGGCGTACTTGTCGGCGACCACCGAGCCGTCGGACGGCGCGGAGTAGGCCTGCGGCTTGCTCGACGAGGTGCTGACCGCGATCCCCACCCCGGTCACGGTGCCGAGCACCACCAGCACCGCGGCGAGGATCACCAGCTGTCGCCGTCTCCTCCCGCGGAGCTGCTGGGCCCGGCGCTCGGCCTCGACCCGCTCGCGTGCGGACTGCTTCCTGTCACTGTTCCTCTGACTCATCGCCCACCCAGCTCCGATCGCGCCGCGTAATACCTCACAGAAACCCAGAACCCACGGTTTCCCCGATGTGGTTGCATGGCGCGTCGGACAGGGTGGACGGCCTACTTCTCGTAACGGCCTACTTCTTGTAGAAGAACACCAGCCGGTAGCCGTCCGGGTCGGCCAGCTCGAACTCCGAGCCGCCGCCGGCCCGCTTGGCCGGCTCGCCCGCGGGCTTGTGCCCGGCCGCGACGACCTCCTCGTAAGCCTGCTGGATGTCGTCGACCTTGATGTGCACCGCCGAGGAGGTCCCCGGATCGACCGGGCCGTCGACGGCCGAGACGGTGATCCAGAACCAGTTCACGTACAGCGTCGCCTGCTGCTCGTCGCGCTTGCCGACCCGAAGGCCCAGGCCCTCGTAGAAGGCGACGGTGCGGTCCAGGTCGGAGGACTGGAAGGTGAGACCGGAGATGCTGGCGAGCTTCATGACGGTTCCTTGTCTGTGTGAGGTCGATGCCGTCACACTGACGCCCGGGCCGCCGGGAATGTGACAGGGGGCAAGATGTGACGGCGGCGGCCCCTACCTTTCACCTCAGGTTGTGCGTGTCCTCGCGTTATTAATATCCGCGTTCCATCTGGCGCGTTCATCGTGGGCAGCGTGCGTATAGCCGTCATCACCGAATCGTTCCTCCCACGCGTCAACGGGGTCACGAACTCGGTCTGCCGCGTCCTGGATCAGCTGGCCGCGCGAGGGCACGAGGCGCTCGTCATCGCGGCCAAGCCGGGGCCCGAGCAGTACGCCGGGCATGAGGTGTCCTCCGTCGGAGGGTTCGCGCTGCCGGGATACCGGTCGTTCGTCGTCGGGCTGCCGATGGCGCGGCTGGTCGGCAAGCTGCGCGAGTTCCAGCCGGACGTCGTCTACCTCGCCTCCCCGTTCAGCCTCGGCTACGCCGGCGCTGTCGCCGCGCGCAAGCTGGACATCCCGTGTGTCGCGGTGTTCCAGACCGACATCGCGGGCTTCGCCAAGCGTTACGGCCTGCACGGCACCGACAAGGTGATCTGGTCGTGGCTGCGGCGGATCCACTCCCAGGCCGACCTCACTCTGGTGCCGTCGACAGCGACACTGAAGAGTCTGGACGAGCACGGGATCCCGCGTCTGGCCCTGTGGCGCCGCGGCGTGGACGCCGAGCGCTTCCACCCGCGCTACCGCGACGAGATGCTGCGGCACCAGGTCGCGCCCGGCCGGGAGACGGTCGTCGGGTACGTCGGCCGCCTGGCCCCCGAGAAGCGCGTCGGGATGCTGGCGCATCTCAGCGGGTTGCCCGGGGTGCGGCTGCTGGTCGTGGGCGACGGGCCCGACGAGGGCAGGCTGCGCGCCGCGCTGCCGAACGCGACGTTCACCGGGTTCCTGGACGGGCACGAGCTGTCCCGCGCCTACGCCAGCCTGGACGTGTTCATCCACACCGGCGCCGACGAGACCTTCTGCCAGTCGGTGCAGGAGGCGATGGCCAGCGGCGTCCCGGTGGTGGCGCCGGCCGCCGGCGGGCCGCTGGACCTGGTCACGCCGGGCCGGACCGGGGTGTTGTACGACCCTGATTCGTCCTCCGAACTGCGGGCCGCGGTCATGCGGCTCAGCGCCAACCGCGAGCTGCGGACCCTGTACGGGCACAACGCCCGGGCCGAGGTCGAGACCCGCACCTGGAGCGCCGTCAACGACCAGCTGATGCGGCATCTGGAGACGGTCGTCGCCGACCGGAGCCCGGTCGCCGCCGTGCCTTTCGCCGCCGTGTCGGACGCGGTCGGGCTGACGATCACCGCCGGGGCCAACGCCGCCGCGGGCAGGGTCGGCCAGGTCGGCAGAGTCGGCAAGGTCGGCAAGGCCGGCAAGGTCGGCCGGACCCTCGCGGTCGGCAAGCGCGGCAAGGCGGGCCAGGGCGGCGAGCGCGGCCAGCGTGGCCAGACCGGCCAGACCGGCACCCTCGGCACGGACTCGTCCGCGCCGACCGGCCTCGAAACGGCGGCGTGAATGCCCCGCCCGCATCTGCTCGTCTCCATCCACGACATCGCCCCGGCCAGCGCCCGAGCCACCGAGCGCTGGCTGGCCGACCTCGACGAGCGCGGCATCCCGGGCACCCTGCTGGTGATCCCGGGACCGTGGCGCGGATCCCGGCTGAGTCAGAGCCCTGATCTGGTCGCCTCGCTGCACGACGCCTCCTCGCGCGGCCACGAGCTGGCGTTGCACGGCTGGGCGCACAAGGCCGGAGCGGACGGCGCGCCCTGGCGCCGGGCCGCGGCCACGCTCCTGGCCCGCGGCGCCGCCGAGTTCGCGGCCCTGGACGTCGCCGACGCCACCGCCCGGCTGTCGGCCGGCCTGGCCGAACTGGCCGCGCTGGACATCGAGCCGGTCGGCTTCCACCCGCCGGGCTGGCTCGCCTCGCCCGGCGCGTACCAGGCGCTGCACCGCGTCGGACTGCGGTATTCGAGCTCTCACTTGTTCATCCACGACCTGATCACCGAACAGCGTTACATGCTCCCGGCCCTGTCGCACCGCCCTGGCGGCACCGGCGAGGTCTTCGCGGCCCGGATGATGCGCAGGACCGCCGCCGCGATGGTCCGGCGCGAGCGCTCCTTCCGGGTCGCGCTGCACCCGGACGACCTGCGGCACCCGGGCCTGCGCGCGACCACCCTGGCCGTCATCGACCAGGCGCTGGCCGCCGGCTACCGGGCCGGGACGTACACCGGGCTCGTGATGCGCCGCGCGGCGGTTCCGGCCCCGTGAGGATCGTCCAACTCGCGAACGCCTACAACCCCACCTCCGGCGGCCTGCGGACCGTGGTCGACGAGCTGGGCCGGGGATATGTGGCCGCCGGGCACGAGCGGGTGCTGGTGATCCCCGGCCAGCGGCACTCCCGCGAGCAGGGCGAATCAGGGCTCGTGGTCACGCTGCCGAGCGTACCGGTCAGCGGCGGGTACCGGATGATCCCCCGCTTCTCGCCGGTCCGGGAGCTGCTGGAGGAACTGCAGCCGGACTCGGTCGAGGTCTCGGACAAGGCCACGCTGGCCGCCGCCGGCCCCTGGGCCCGCTCGCGCGGCGTCGGCGCGGTCCTGATCTCGCACGAGCGGCTGGACGCGGTCGCCGCGGCCCGCTTCCCGCACGCCTGGCGCGCCGGCCACCGGGCCCTGAAGCCGGCGCTGCACCGGCGCACCCGGGCGCTGGCGACCCGTTTCGACGCGGTCGTCGTGGCCTCGGCCTTCGCCGGCACCGAGTTCGCCGGCACCGGCGGCTTCCTGCGCGAGATCCCGCTCGGCGTGGACCTGGTCACCTTCCGGCCCACCCATGGCGAGTGCGGGACCGGACGTGAGGAGGCGTCTCGCGGGACCGAGGAGGACCCCTGGCGGCTGGTCTACAGCGGACGGCTGTCGCTGGAGAAGAACCCGATCGCCGCGATCGAGACCATCAAGGCCCTGATCCAGGACGACCTCGCGGTCCACCTCGACGTCTACGGCGACGGCAGCCAGCGCCACCACCTGGAACGCGTCGCCGCCGACCTGCCGATCACCTTCCACGGCCACCTGGCCGACCGGGCCGAACTGGCCGCGCGCATCTCCCGGGCCGACATCGTCATCGCCCCGGGGCCGGCCGAGACCTTCGGGCTCACCGTCCTGGAGTCGCTGGCCTGCGGCACTCCGGTCGTCACCGCGGACACCGGCGGGGCCGGCGAACTGCTCGCCGCCGGAGCGGGTATCGCGGCGGCTTCCACGGGGGCTGATATGGCGCGCGCGGTCGCCGGGATCCTGGCCTGGCCGGAGGCCGAGCGGCGGGCGGCGGCGCGGGAGCGTGCCGAGCAGTTCCCGTGGTCGGCGACCATCGCGTCGATGTTGGACGTGCACGGATCGCTGGCCGCGCGGGAGCGGAGCCTGAGCCGGTTGAAGCGGCGGGGGTTGCGGCGGCGCAAGATCGGCTAGTCGGCTACCTGCTACCTGCTACCTGCTACCTGCTACACAGCTACCCGCAGCATGCCTACTGCGGCGCGCGCAGGCCGTCCAAGAGCACTGCGATGAGCCGCCGGGGCTCATAGCGCGGATCGAGGTCGCGTCCGACGCACAGGTTGCCGACCCCGCGCATCAGCTCGTAGGCGCTGATGTCGGAGCGGATGTCACCGGCGGCGACGGCGGCGTCGATCAGCCGCGTCGCGACGGGCCCGAGCCGGTCCAGGAAGTACGTGTGCAGGGCGGCGAAGGTCGCGTCGTCCGAGCGTAGCGCGTCGGCCAGGCCGTGCTTGGTGACCAGGAAGTCGGTGAACATGTCGATCCACCGGCGCAGCGCGTCGAACGGGGTGTCGGCGTCGGCCAGCAGCGTCGGTCCGGCCTCGGCGCACTCCTCGATCTGGTACCGGTAGACGGCGGTGATCAGGTCCGCGCGGGTGGGGAAGTGGCGGTAGAACGTGCCGACCCCGACGCCCGCCTTGCCTGCGATCTCCCGGATCGGCGCGTCGACGCCCGAGGTCACGAAGACCTCGGCGGCGGCGGTGAGCAGCGTCTGCTCGTTGCGGACCGCGTCGGAACGCTTCTTGCTGGGCACAGGCATCCTCTCGACGCGGTTGACAAAGCGGAACGTGGTTCCGGATACTGAAGCGGAAGGGCGTTCCGTTTCAGTTTAGCCTAGCTGAGCGGCGCCTCGTCGAAGGGAGGCTCCGTCATGAGCCCGTCATATACCCCCGCATCTCCGATCCTGTCGTACAGCCCGGTCGTCCTGCCCGTCGCCGGGCGTCCGGTCGATCTCGAACTACGCGTCTCGGCGCCGGCCGAGGGCACCGGCCTGCCGGTGATCCTGCTGTCCCATGGACACGGCCAGTCCAACAACCTGTCCTCATCCAATGGGTACGGGCCGCTGGCCAATGCCTGGGCCGCGCAGGGATTCGTCGTCATCCAGCCGACCCACCTCAGCTCCCGGACCTTGAGCAGCCACCTCGCCGATCTTCCCGGCGCACCGCTGTTCTGGCGCTCCCGCGCCGCGGACATGGGGCACATCCTTGACCGGCTCGAAGCTGTCGAGCAGGTCGTGCCGCTGCTCGCCGGGCGGCTCGATTCCTCGAAGGTCGCCGTCGCCGGACACTCGCTCGGCGGATTCACCGCGGCCCAGCTGCTCGGTGCGCGGATCACTGATCCGGATACCGGGCAGGTCGCCGATCTGACCGAGCCGCGGATCAGGGCCGGAGTGCTTTTGGCCGCGCCGGGGCGAGGCGGTGACGCGCTGAACGGGCCCTACGCCGCGATCGCGCCGTTCTTCCGGACGGTCGACTACAGCGCGATGGCCGCGCCGGCCCTGGTCGTCGCCGGGGACAAGGACGACTCGCGGCACTTCACCGATGTCGGCCCGCAGTGGCACGCCGACCCCTACACGCTGGCTCCCGGCTCCAAGGCGCTGCTCACGCTGTTCGGCGCCGAACACGGACTCGGCGGCGTCGCCGGTTACGACGCGGCCGAGACCACTGATGAGAACCCTGACATGGTCGCGGCGGTGGTGCGGCTGACGGCGGCCTACCTGCGTTCGCGGCTTTTCGACGGCGACGACGCGTGGGCCGCGGCGTGCCAGGCGCTGACGACCGGCCCCGACGCGGTCGGCCGCGTCGAATCCAAGTGATCCACCCATAGAAAGGCTTTGATCAATCATGTCAGATCTGAATTCTGCGATAGGCGCCGAGACTCCGATCATCTCCGTCAAGCCGGTCGTGCTCGCCGCCCCCGAGCGCGGCGACGACCTGCGGGTGCGGGTGTCAGCGCCGGTGAGCGGAAGCGGCCTGCCGATCGTGGTCTTCTCCCACGGCTTCGGCGGATCGCTGGACAAGTACGCGCCGTTGGCCGACTTCTGGGCCGCGCACGGCTTCGTCGTTCTGCAGCCGACGCACCTGGACTCGCGTACTCTCGCCGTCACTCCTGACGACCCGCGGTTCCCGGAGATCTGGCGGCTGCGTATCAGCGACCTGACGCGGATCCTGGACGACCTCGACACCCTGCTCGCCGCCGTCCCGGGCCTGGCGCAGCGTGCCGACAGCACGCGCGTCGCCGTCGCCGGCCACTCCTGGGGCGCCCAGACCGTGAGCACGCTGCTCGGGGCGCGGGTGCTCGACCCGTCGGGCATCCCCGGCGAGGACTTCGCCGACAAGCGCGTGACGGCGGGCGTCCTGCTGTCCCTGACCGGCACCGGCGAGAGCCTGACGCCGTTCGCGGCGGAGAACTTCCCCTTCATGAACCCGGAGTTCAGCGGCCTGACCACCCCTGCGCTCATGGTCACCGGCGACCACGACCAGTCGCTGCTCTCGACACGCGGCCCGGACTGGTTCACCGACGCCTACTCCATGAGCCCTGGCGTCCAGTACCTGTTGACGCTGTTCGGCGGCGAGCACTCGCTCGGAGGCATCGTCGGGTACTCGCACACCGAGACCACTGACGAGAGTCCGGAGCGGGTCGCGCTCATTCAGCGCGTCACGACGGCGTACTTGCGCACGGCGCTGGCGGTGGATGAGGGGAGCTTCGAGGCGGTGGCCGTGGAGCTGGACCAGGATGCTGATTCGGTCGGGCGGCTCGACGCGAAGTAGAAGCGCGAACGGCGGGACCGGAATCGCTCCGGTCCCGCCGGCCTTGGCGCCGCGGCGCGCGAGTCGCTCAGCCCGTCGCCGGGTTCAGGGCGCTGATCGCCGCCGGCGCCATCTGCGAGATGCGCTCCCGCTGCGGGAAGGCGCCGACCGGGACCCGGGCGACCTCGGTCGCGGTGGCGTAGTCGATCACCGAGACCTGGCCGAGGTTGCTCAGCGAGACGAAGCAGTACTGGCCGTCGGCGCTGGTCTGGCCCCAGTAGGGGAGCGCCCCGGCGGGGTAGTTCACCATGCCGGTGGTGGTGAGGTTCGAGGTCGCGACGATGGCCGTGTAGTCGTCGATGGTGCCGACGTCGCAGAGCTTTGATCCGTCGCCGTTCAGGGCCAGGCCGTGGTGCGCCGAGTTCTTCGGGTAGTCGTCGGGCTTCAGGGTCGTGCCGCCGCTGGCGTACGGCATCTGGACCGTGTTCAGGATCTGCGAGGTGTTCAGGTCGTACTTCACGAAGCCGTTCAGGTACGACAGGTCGGCGTAGAACGTGTGGCCGTCGGGGGCGATCTCGTTCGGGCGGATGCCGTGGGGGAGGGTCCAGGTCTGCACGACCTGCAGGGTCTGGGCGTCCACCTTGGTCAGCTGGAACGAGCCCTTCGCCCACTCCAGCGACTGCGGGAGCGAGGTGATGCCGATGCTGGAGTTGTAGATGTACTTGCCGTCGGCCGAGTAGTCGTTCTGGTGCGGGTAGGTCCCGGTCGGGAACGAGCCCACGACGTTGCCCGTCGCGGTGTCGATGACCTGCGCCACCTGCGCGGTGGTCGCCGAGACGACGTAGCGGGTGCCGTCGGGGGACAGGGCCGCGTGGTCGGCGTGGAAGCCGGACAGCCGGGTGTGCCACAGCTCGGCGTGCGTGGTCAGGTCGAAGGCGGCGACGTCGTCGAGGTTGCCGCGCGAGACGTAGAGCGTCTTGCCGTCGGGGGAGACGGTCGCGTCGTCGACGTACCGGTCGCCGCCCTCGACCGCGCGGACCGCCTCGTAGCCGGCGAGCCAGATCGGGTTCAGGTAGATCTCCAGCATGCGCTGGGACAGGTCGGGGATGACGTTGATGGAACCGAGGTTGGCGAAGGTGTGGCCGTCGATCACGCTGACCGTCCCGGCCTGGCTGTTCCCGACCACCAGCACGTCGCGCAGACCGGAGTCGGCGGACGCGCCGGTCATCGAGGTGGTCGTCAGGCCGGCGGCGGTCAGGGCCGCCGCCGCCAGGATCCGGGTGAGCCGTTGGAGGCTTCGTGGCATGAGATGCTCCCAGGGCCGTACAAGGTGGGGTGTATCGGGGCCTTGAGACCATAGGAGCGATGCCTGAAAGAGTCCATGACGGCGTGGCGCAAAAGCGTCAGCAGCCGCTGTCCGCGATGACGTAATAGCCGGGGCTGGTCTCCTTCAGGGTGTGGGTGACGGCCACGTTCCACAGGCCCATGTTCTGGTTCGAGCCGTCCGCGTAGGTGTAGCCGCCGGACTGGTAGGCGCGGCCGGCGACGGTCTGGGCGTAGTTGTTCGCGGTGAAGCATTGGGCCGGCGCCGAGGAGGACGTGGATGTGGTCGGCGGCGTCGAGGTCGGTGTGGTCGGTGTCGTCGGCGGCGTGGAGGGCGTGGTGGACGGCGTGGTGGAGGGCGTGGTGGAGGGCGTCGTGGTCGGCAGTGTGCCGGAGTTCAGCCCCCAGAACATCGCCGTGTAGTACGTCGAGCAGATGTAGCTCAGGAAGTACGCGCCGGTCGATCCGCATTGCGCGGCGCCCGATCCCGGATCCACGGCGAGGCCGTGCCCCATGCCGTTGATCGAGTACATCTCGACCGCGGGCTTGCCGCTGCCGTCGTTGTAGACCGACTCCGTCGTTCCGCCGCTCAGGCTCTGCGTGCTCGATGCCGTCTGGCTGATGCCCCAGGCGTTCGTCCACTGGTCGCGCAGTTCCGTGGCGTTGACGGGATAGACCGTGTAGTCCGCGCTGCCCTGCCAGATCGCGACCCGAGGCCACGGTCCGCTGTATCCGGGGTCTGAGTTGCGCACCTTGTCGCCCCACTGTGCCGGAGTGAGGTTCTGGCTACTCGTCTGACACGAGGAGGCTGCCGACTGCGAGGTCGCGCACTGTGCCGGCAGGCCCGAGTCGATCGCCCCGCCGGCGAACACGTCCGGGTAGTCGGCCAGCAGGTCGGCGGTCATGCCGGCGCCGGCGGACAGCCCGGTGACGTAGACGCGGTGCGGATCGGAGCCGTAGTGGCTCTCGGCGTAGGACACCATCTGCGCGACGGACGCGGCCTCGCCGTTGCCGCGCGTGTCCTTCGTGGAGTCGAACCAACTGAAGCAGGACAAGGAGTTGTTCGCGCTGGACGTCTGCGGGAACACCACCGTGAAGCCCCACTGGTCGGCGAACTGCGACCAGCCGGAGTGGTCGTAGTAGTCGGTGGCGGTCTGGGTGCAGCCGTGCAGGGCCACGACGAGTGGTGCGCCTTGCGGCAGGTTCTGGGGGACGTAGCTGTACATCGCCAGGTTGCCGGGGTTCGAGCCGAAGCCGGTGACCTGGTTCAGGGTCGAGGCGGCGTGGGCCGTGCCGGAGGGGACGAGCGTCAGGGCCGAGGCGGCCAGAGTCAGGAGCGCGGCGGCGAGCGATGCCAGTACGCCGCGTCGCCTGGGGGTGGTGCGGGCCATTGCGTAACCTCCCGTTCACCTATGGGGTGACGGGACCGTACTGCCGCTGATAGCTGTATACGATGTCTGCGCGCCCCATAATCACGGGGCGCGCAGTGGGGCATGCGGTTAAACCGTTCCGCCGTTCACGCGGATGTTCTGCGCGGTGACCCATGCGGCGGCGTCGCCGGCGAGGAACGTGACCACGGAGGCGATGTCGGCAGGACGTCCCAGGCGGCCGAAGGCGCTCAGCGCTTCCAGGCCGGCGAGGAACTCAGGGCTCTTGCCGTCGCGGTAGGTCTCGGTCTCCGTCGCGCCCGGGCTCACGGTGTTGATCGTGATGCCGCGCCTGCCGAAGTCCTTGGACAGGATGCGCGTGAACTGCTCGACAGCGCCCTTGGTCGCGTCGTACACCGCATAGCCCGGCAGCATCAGCGCGGTGGTGGAGCTCGACACCGTCACAACGCGGCCGCCGTCGCGCATCCGTTCAAGCGCCAGTTGCAGGCCATGGAAGACGCCTTTGACGTTGACCTCGAAGCTCGTGTCGAACTCCGCCTCGGTGACCTCGCCGAAGGGCTTGGTCACCGCGACGGCGGCGTTGTTCACCAGGATGTCCCAGCCGCCGAACTCCTCGGTCAGGCGGTCTGCCATCGCGGTGTACTGATCGCGGTGGCGCACGTCCGCCGCGACGGCGATAGCCGTGCCGCCGGCGGCGGTGATCGCCTCGACCACCGCCGCCGCCGGCTCCGGGGTGTGGTCGTGGTTGACCACGACGCGCGCTCCGGCGGCCGCCAGGCTCCCGGCGATCGCCTTGCCGATGCCGGTGGCGGCGCCGGTGACCAGCGCGGTCCTGCCCGTCAGCGGGCGCCGGGCCGCGTCGGTGCTCACGCCTGGAACCAGTAGTCGAGCCACACTTCCGCGCCCTCGCCGAGGTTCGCCGTGAAGCCGCCGGTGCCGCGCAGCCCGGTCAGCTCGGCGGTGGCCGATCCCGGGACGACGAACCATTCGCCGGACACCACGCTGCCCTCAAGCGTGCCCTGGTCCTGCAACAGGAACGTGCCCCGCTTGCCGGCCAGGGTGCCCGAGACGCGCTCGACGCCGACGAAGCTCGCCGAGCCGTCGGCGAACGCGGCCTGCAGGAACTCCACGACGCCGTCGGCCTCGATGTCGCCGGCGAAGCTCTCCTCGACGTGGATCCTGCTCAGGGTGCCGCCGTCGGCGGTCTGGTCGTAGACGGCCGGTTCGTACTTGGCGACGGTGATGACGGCCTTGGCGCGGGTGGTTTCGGGGGCGCTCATCGTGCTGCTCCTGGGGTCCGGTTTCCTTATCGCAACGTTCTGCGAGGAAGGTAGGGGACCGCTATATCGCGGCGATATCGCGCCGCGGGACCTCAGGAGACCTTGCGTCCCACCGCGGCGTAGGTGATCTGCTGGTGGTTCGCCGGGACCGGGCCGTCGGGGCGCCACTCGGCCAGCAGCACCAGGCCCGGGTCCACCAGCTCGACACCCTTGAGCAGGTCCATGACCTCCGCCGAGGTGCGCACCCGGCACGGCATCGACGAGGCCTGATAAGCGGCCTGGACGGCGTCGCCGATGGCCGGGGCGAAGTCCGGGGTGCCGTGGCTGATCGCCAGGTAGCTGCTTTCGGGGACGGCGTCCAGCAGGGTGCTGATCAGCTCGCCGGGGTTGTCGTTGTCCGGCAGGAAGTGCAGGATCCCGATCAGCAGGACCGCCACCGGCCGGGTGAAGTCGATGACGTCGGTCAGCGCCGGATCGGCCAGCAGCTTGCCGGGGTCGCGGGCGTCGGCGTGGATGAACACGGTGCGGCCGTGGTCCTGGTCGGCCATCAGGACGCGGGCGTGCGCCAGCACGATCGGGTCGTTGTCGATGTACGCGATGCGCGCGTCGGGGGCTGTCTTCTGCGCGACCTCGTGCGTGTTCTCCTGCGTCGGCAGCCCGGTCCCGATGTCGATGAACTGCCGGATGCCGGCCTCGGCCAGGAACCGCACCGCGCGGCGCAGGTATTCGCGCTGTTCGCGACAGGTGTCGCGCATCCCCGGATTCCCCTTGAGGATTCGCGCAGCGGCTTCGCGGTCCGCCGGGAAGTTGTCCTTGCCGCCGAGGAAGAAGTCGTACACCCGAGCGATGTGCGCCACGGACGTGTCGATGGTGGTGGGCAACCAGCGCCCGACCCCCTCGACACCACTGTGACGCTGGGCATTCTCAGACATGCACACCTCCACCCTCGGCGGCCGGCCCCATCCGCCGGCGGTCCGTTGGGGCATCAGGATACTGTGTGCCGCGTCACGTCGCGGGCGGACCGCCGGCGGCGACGTCGACCACCCAGGTGAGGCCGAAGCGGTCCGTGAGCATCCCGTATGCGGGAGCCCACGGCGAGGGCTTCAGGTCCTGCAGGATGACCGCGCCGTCGGACAGCTTCTCCCAGACCGGCGTGACGTCCTCGACGCTCTGGCCGCGCACCGATTCGAAGAACGGCGCGACGCCCTTGTCGTAGGGCCGGTCGGCGGGGACGTCGTAGGCCATGATGGCGAAGCCGCTGGGCGCGGTCACCTGGCCCCACATGATCTGGTCGGCCTCCTCGGGACTCTGCGCGGCGTTCATCGCGCCGTAGGTGATGACGGTCAGCTCGCCGCCGAAGACGTCGCGGTAGAACTCCAGTGCGGCGCGGGCGTCGCCGCGGAAGTTGACGTGGGTCGTGGACTTGAGGGTCTGGGTCTGGGTCTGGTTCTCGTTCTGGTTTTCGTTCATGGGGAACACCGTCGCAGTAGTAGCGGCCAGGTTGTGTCCTCTACTCCAGGCATGATGGAAGACATGCCGAAGACGTCCGCACGGTTGCTGTCCCTGTTGTCGTTGTTGCAGGCGCGCCGCGATTGGCCGGGCGCGGACCTGGCCGAGCGTCTGGAGGTGAGTCCGCGGACGGTGCGGCGCGACATCGACCGGCTGCGCGAGCTCGGCTATCCGATAGCGACGACGAAGGGGCCGGACGGCGGCTACCGGCTGGCCGCCGGCTCGGAGTTGCCGCCGTTGTTGTTCGACGACGACCAGGCCGTGGCGTTGGCGGTGGCCCTGCAGGCCGCGGTCGCCGGGGGCGGGGGGATCGAGGAGGCGGCGGTGCGTGCGCTGAACACGGTGCGGCAGGTGCTGCCGTCGCGGTTGCGGCGCCGGGTCGACATGGTCCAGGTGACCGCGATCGGTTCGGGCGCGGGGCAGGCGGCGGTGGGGGTGGAGGTGCTCACGGCGCTCAGCGCCGCGATCCACGCGCGGGAGGTACTGCGCTTCGACTACGCGGACGCGGACATGCCGCGCCGGGTGGAGCCCCAGCATCTGGTCACGCGCGGCGGACGCTGGTATCTGGTGGCGTGGGATCTGGAGCGGGACGACTGGCGCGTGTTCCGTGCCGACCGCATCAGGCCTCGTATTCCGACCGGACCGCGCTTCAGTCCGCGTGAAGTGCCCGGCGGCGATGTGGCGGCGTTCGTCACCAGCCGCTTTCAGGGCTCTGACGGTGGCGGCTGGCCCTGTCGCGGTGAAGTGATCCTGCACGCGCCGATCGCGGAGGTGGCGCCGTTCGCGCACGACGCGGTCGTGGAGGAGGTGGGACCGGAGCGCTGCCGCCTCGTGCTGGGAGCCTGGTCGTGGCCGGCGTTGGCGGCGGCGGTCGGCGCGTTCGACGCCGATGTCGAGGTGGTCGGGCCGGCGGAGCTGAAATACGCTTTCGCGATGCTGGCCCGGCGCTACGCTTCTGCGGCAAGGGGGACATCATGAGCGAGACTGTGGCCGCCGCGTTGGACGGCATCGACCGCGCCTTCGGCCCGCGCACCGGCCGGACCGCGCCGGTCGACGGCTGCCGCCACTGTTACACCGAGGAGGAGCTCGCCAGGCTGTCCGGGCCGGCCGGGCAGATCGCCGAAGCAGAGCTCTTCGACGCGGTCTTCAGTTGGGGCAACACGCTGGACGACAGCGTGGCGTGGCTGCGCTGGGTCACGCCCCGTCTGATGCGCGACATGATGGAGACCGGGCAACTGCTCGACGACGAGATGGTCGCAGTGCGGCTGCACAAGGCCGAGTGGCGGGAGTGGCCGCCCGCTGAGCGTCAGGCCATTGAGACACTGTGCTCGGCCTGGTGGCGGACGGCGCTTGCGGGCCCCGTGGACGAGTGGCCGGTGACCGGTGCGCTGGCGTTCCTGGTGCCGCTCACCCGGGAGATCGCGCCGTGGCTGGAGATCTGGACCCGGACGCCGGGTCGCTCCGCCGACCTTCAGGTGGCCGAGCTGTGGCGGGAGTGGGGCCAGCAGATCCTGGCCGGCGAGCTCGACATCTCGGTCTACGTCGACGGCCCGAACATCGCCCCCGACCTCGCCGACTGGCTGCTCCGGCACGGTGCGGCGCGACTGGCCGACGGCGATCTCGACGAGCTGTCGGCCTGGTCGCTGGCGCAGTTGCCACTGCCGGCCGAGGAGCGGTGGCGGTGAGCATACGCCGGTAGGCAGGAGCCCGGCCGGCGAATCCGCCAGACCGGGCCCCGCGTCACTCGATATTCAGATCACTGCGAGAACACCTGCAACTCCGACAGCTGTCCCGCCGGCCAGCCGGTGTTCGCCGTGAACGTCAGCTTCACGTACCGCACGTTCGCGGCCGTGAACGTCACGCTCGCGGTGTTTCCCGTGCTGGGGTTGAACGTGTACCCCTGCGACGGCTCCAGCGTCGTGTAGTTCGTGCCGTCGGTGCTGCCCTGGATCTGGATGGTCTGGGTGCGGGTGCCCCACGCCGAGGACGGCGGCAGGTCCATCACGATCCGGCCGACGCTCGCCGAGGCGCCGAGGTCCACCTGGAGCCACTGCGGGAAGGCGTTGTCGGTGCTCTCCCAGTAGCTGCTGGTGTTGCCGTCGACCGCGTTGCCCGGCACGTAGTTCTGCGTGTAGCCGCTGGTGGTCGTCGGCTTGTTCAGCGCCAGGTTGGTGCTGCCGCTTGTGGTGCCGGTGCCGGACAGCGCGACCGTCAGGGGGCTGCCGGGAGCGTTGCTGGCGACCGACAGCGTGCCGTTCGCGGCGCCGGCCGCGGTCGGGGCGAAGGTCACCTGGACCGTGCACGAGGCGCCGGCGGCCAGGGAACTGCCGCAGTTGTTGGTCTGCGCGAACGGCGCGCTCGTGCTCACCGAGGAGATCGCCGCGGCGGTGGTGCCCGGATTGGACACCGTCACGGTCTGCGCGGAGCTGGTCGAGCCGACCGTCTGATTGCCGAACGACACGCTCGCCGGGTTCGCCGTCAGCGCGCTGGGGTTGCCAGTCGACGAGCCGCCGGGGAAGATCTGGAACTCGGACAGCTGCGCCGCGCTCCATCCGGTGTTCGCGGTGAAGCTCAGCCGCACGTAGCGGGCCTTCGTCCCGGACGGCAGCGAGATCGTGACGGTGTTGCCGGTCGAGGGATCGAAGGTGTAGTCGGCCGAGCCGACGATCTGGCTGAACGTCGTCCCGTCGGTGCTGCCCAGCACGGACAGCGTCTGCGTGCGGGTGTTCCACGCCGAGGACGGCGGCAGGTTCAGCGTGGTCGAGCCGATCGGCTGCGTCGAGCCCAGGTCCACGGTGATGGTCTGCGGGTAGCCGGCGCCGTCGGAGCTCTCCCAGTAGCTGCCGGTGTTGCCGTCGGTCACGTTCGAGGCCACGAACGACGTCTGCGTGCTGCTCGCGGTGGCCGGCTGGCCCAGCGCCAGGTTCGTCGAGGACGTGATGCCGCGCCCGGACAGCGCCACGCTCAGCGGCCCGCCGGGGGCGCTGGTGGTGACCGTCAGGGTGCCGGTGGCGTTGCCGCCGGTGGTCGGCGTGAACGTGACCTGCACGGTGCAGGAGGCGCCGGCCGCCAGGGAGCTCCCGCAGTTGTCGCTCTGCGCGAACGGCCCGGTGGCGCTGATCGAGGACAGCGCCGCGGCGCTGGTGCCCGGGTTGGTGATGGTCACGGCCTGCGCCGCGCTGGTCGAGCCGGAGTTCACGTCGCCGAAGGACAGGCTGCTCGGCGTGGCGTGCAGCGCGCCGGGCTGGACCGGGTCCGGGAACGTGGTGAGTACCGGCGTGGTGCTCCAGCCGGAGTTCCCGCTGCCGAGGTTGAAGGTGTAGGCGCCCGCGACGTTGCCGGGATAGCTGTTGTTGTAGGTGCCCGAGACGCCGACGCCGCCGGCGGTCACGCCGCTCACGCTCGCCGCGCCGCCGGTCTCGGCCTGGAAGACGGTGGTGCCGGTGTTCTGGACGTTGACGTTGCTGATGTTCAGGCCGTTGACGACGTGGCCGGTGCCGCTGCCGCCGACGATCTCGAAGGCCTCATAAGGGCTGTCGAGGATCGCGCCGCCGCTGTAGTCGACGGTCACGCCGCTGAAGTCCGAGTCGTATGCGTCGAACTGGACGGCGCCCATCACGTGGCTCCAGTTCGGGTTGTAGGCGCCGGCCCGGATCAGGTAGTTGCCGGAGACCGTGATGGTCCCGGACAGCGGGGAGAAGGGCTGCAGGAACGCCTCGTTGGAGATGTCCAGGCCGCTACCGAGGGCGTTGTCGTCGGCGATCACGTTGTTGGAGATCGTGTTGTTCGAGCCGCCGTAGTCGGCGATGCCGTTGGCCAGTGTCGGCGCCACGATCGTGTTGTTGCTGAACGTGATGTTGGAGTCGGCGCTCGGGTAGGACCAGATCGCCAGACTGTCGTCGCCGGTGCCGCGCAGGAAGTTGTTCTTCACGGTGCACTGCGAGGCGTTGCCGTTGAAGTTCAGGCCGTCGGCGTCGGTGGACTCCACGACGCTGTTCTCCACGGTGCAGTTGCTGTTGCCGTACTGGAGCCAGAAGCCGACGTTCGTGTCCTGGATCCACAGGCCGTTCACGGTGAAGCCGCTGCCCAGGGAGCCGTCGATGGCGTTCGCCGAGCTGTCGTCGTGCCGTCCGACGGTGTTGCCGAGGATGGCGAAGCCGCTGAGGTTCACCGGTCCGGAGACCACGCCGGAGTTGTGGATGAACATGTTGGACTTGATCTGCGAGTACCAGCTGCCGGCGCCGACGATGGTCGCCTTCTGCGTCTGGATCGCGTTGTCGACCAGGTAGGTGCCCGGCGGGATCCAGACCGGCTGGTTCGCGGCGTTGGCGGCGTTGATGGCGCTGTTGAAGGCGTTGCTGGAGTCGGCGGCGCCGGTGGGGTCGGCGCCTTCGCTGACGACGGAGACCGAGCCGGAGGGCTGCGTGGCAGCAGCCGGGACGTTGGAGAAGTCTGCGACGTCGACGGTGTAGGGCGCCGCGGTGTCGGAGGAGTCGACCTGCACCTTCACGGTGGTCCCGGCGGCCAGGGTCTGGCCGAACATCATCCGGGCGTCGTCGAAGAACTTGTGCGTCTTGCTGCCGGTGATGCCGCCGGTGCTGATGTAGCTGTACGCGGAGGTGAGCGCGAGCTCCTGGCTCTGCTTGGTGCCGTTGACGTACACCGACAATGACCCCGAGGCGCCCTGGTTGAGGTTGTAGCGCAGGTCGAAGGCGTTGGCCGCGCTGGTCAGCGTGAACTGCGCGTACTGGCCCGCACCGAGCTGGACCGCCTCGCGGCCGGAGGCCTCGCTGGCGACGGTGCCCTGGGTGAAGTCGGGCCCGAGCCGCGTGCCGGTGGTGGTCGAGGCCTCGGCCTCGTACTCGGTGAACCCCAGACTCGCGCCGGTGCCGCCGGGCACGCTGAACGGCGACTGGGCCCAGTACGGCGGGGTGCCGGGGCCGTTCATGGCGTGCGCGGGCGAGGCGCCGACGAGCATGGTGGCGGCCGCGGCCGCGGCGGCGGTGGCCAGTGCGGTGAGCCGTCTGCGCAGGGGCGGGGTCCAGATGCGGTGTCCGATGACACTCATGCGTCCTCCTGGCGATGGATGGATGTGCCTGGCGGGTGGATCGCAGGGCACATCGTTGCGCGGGCGACAGAGGAACGCAAGACTCTGACATGTCCACGAAATATTGCGGGTGATTAAGGTAAGTCGAGGATCATCGCGTGGAATCTTGAGCTTGACCGCCGTGGCATGCGGTTCGGCGATGCCGGCCGGTGCGGCCGCCACTTGCCTAACCGGTCGCCACGAACTATTTTCGCGGCCACCGACGACCCCCTCAGCCGGCGAGGAGCCGCGCCATGTCCGTAGTCTCACCGCCGCCGGTCCGCGCCCGGCCGGACCAGCAGCGCCTGCGCGGCGGGGCGTTGGGGCTGCTGGACATCGCCGGGTCGACGATGGCCAACATCGGGCCGGCGATGAGCTTCTACTTCAGCTTCGGGTTCCTGGCCACGGCCTCCGGCCTCGCCTCGCCGCTGACGATCGTCGCCGCGGGCGTCGCCGTCGCGCTGCTGGGGAACACGCTGGCGCAGTTCTCGCGGGCGCATCCGTCCGCGGGCAGCTTCATCACGTTCGTCGGGACCACGTTCGGCGGGGCCAGTGCCGTGGCGACGGCGTTGTTGGCGGCGCTCGGTTACATCATCGGCATCTCCGCGGTGATCGCGGTGTCCGGCGGGTTCCTGGCCACCACGCTGGAGTACTACGCGGGGTGGAGTCCGCCGTGGGTGGTGTGGACGCTGGTGCTGACCGCGGCCTCGGCGGCGCTGATCGTGCGCGGGATCGTGCTGTCGACCAAGGTCGCCGGCTTCTTCTTCGCGGTGGAACTGGTCATGCTGCTGGTGGTGTCGGTCTCGGCGATCGTCAAGCACGGCGGCCACCTGTCGGCCGCGCCGTTCCTGCCGAGCCGCATCCGGGGCGGGATGAGCGGACTGGCCGAGGGCTTCCCGCTGGCGGTGTATCTGTTCATCGGGTGGGAGAACTCGGCGGCGCTGGCCGAGGAGAGCGAGAATCCGCGGCGGGACGTGGGGCGCGCGGTGTTCTCCTCGGTCGCGGTGATGTCGCTGAGCTACGTGCTGTTCGCGTATGCCACGGTCACCGGGTTCGGGTACGACGTGCACAAGGTCGGCGCGGCGGACGTGCCGTTCATGGTGGTGGCGCGCGGGACGCTGGGGGTTCTGGCGTTCCTGGCCTACATCGCCGGACTCACCTCGACGGTCGGCTCGCTCATCGCCGGCGCCAACTCGCAGACCCGGCTGCTGTTCAACGCCGGCCGCGAGCGGTTGCTGCCGGCGTTCCTGGGGTACGTGCACCCGACACGGCGCACGCCGACGAACGCGATCCTGACGTTCATCGCCGCCGCCCTGGTGATCGTCGGCGGCTGGGGGCTGGGGCACGTGCTGGGACACCACGGCGGGATGGACGCGACGGTGTTCTTCGCCGAGGCCTCGTCGATGGGCTCGATCCTGATCCTGCTGGTCTACCTGGCGGCGAACGTCGCGCTGCCGTTCTACTACCGCAGGTACCGGCCCACCGAGTTCCGGGTGGTGCGGCACGTGGTGCTGCCGGTGTCGGGGGCGCTGGCGATCGTCGTGCCGTTGTACTACTTGGTGAAACCGGGGCAGCCCGCGCCGTACAGTTGGTTCCCCTATGTCTCGCTTGCCCTGCTGGCCGCCTCTGTGGCCTACGCGTGGGTCCTGACGCGGCGCGATCCGGCGCTGGGCGAGCGGGTCGGAGCGATCGTCGCCGACGGTTATGAGGAATGAGTGAGCACTTCGACCTGCGCGGCAGCCGCGAACCGCGCGATTTAGAGTGTCTACCGTGGCGAACACTGCGGGCAAGTTCGGGCCCTACCCGGCGCCGGCGCTGACGGCGCCGCTCGGCGGCACGAACACGGCCCGGCTGCCGGTCCGCCAGCAGGCCGGCGCCGAACTGATCCGCTCGCGCATAGCCCTGCAGGTCCGCGTCGGCGTGCTGGCACCCGGCGAACGCCTCCCCGACACCGGCGTCATCGCCGAGGAACTCGGTATGAGCGAGATGACGGTGCGCCGCGCGCTGGAGACCATGTGCCAGGACGGCCTGCTGGACCGCCGCCGCGGGCGCGTCGGCGGCACGTTCGTCGCGCCGAACTGGGACGCGATCGTGGCGGCGTTCCGTGACGAGGAACAGGCGGCCGCACTGGAGGACTTCCACCTGCTGCTGGAATGCGGCCTGGTCGCCCGCTCCGCCGACGAACTCCCCGCGGCCTGGGACTCGGGCCTGCAGGCGGTGGTCGACGAGATGAACGCCACCGGCGACCACGCGGAGCTGCTGCGCCTGGAGGCGTGCTTCCACCTCGGACTGGCCGAGACGCTGGGGCAGGGGATGGCGGGGGAGGAGGTCGCGGACCTGCTGGGGCGGCTGTGCCTGCTGGCGGCGGTGCCGGACGCGGGGCGGCTGCAGGAGGCGAACAAGCACCATGCCGACTTGCTCGCGGCGTTGGAGCTCGGGCGGTTGGATGCCGCGGTCGGGGCGGTGAAGGCGCATCGGGTGGTGGGGGTGTGACGGGGATGGGGACGGAGACGGGGACGGGGCGGCGGGCGTCGGGTCCTGATGGCAATTGGGCTCGGTGCTACGACGAGATCGTGGATCGGCACGGGCCGCTGCTGGCGTCGGCGGTCGGCCGGTGCCTGACCGGGATCCGGACTCCGACGCGGGGGCTGTTGCCTCGTCGCTCTGCGCTTGCTTGGGGCAGTCGGGCGCCGGTCGTCTTCGACTTCGAGGGGCTGCTCCTCGAGTTCGAGTGGAACGGCCTGGCGCGCAGTATCACCGTCACCGAGATGGACATGGCGGTTGTAGCCGATGATCCCGAGGGCTGGTATCGGCTCGGCGAGGATCGGCAGGCCCCCGCCGGCCTGGCGGCGCTGACCGGCCAGCGGCTGTGGGCGGTGGACGTGCTCGAGGTGCGCGGCGACGAGTGCGACCTGAGCTTCGCATTCGACCGCGGCTATCTGGCCATGACCTCCAGCTGTTGCTGCACCCTGATTCTCTCCTGTGGCCCACAACAGCGGCGGCGGTTGCGCTTGGCAGCGGCGGGCCCGACCCGCGACGGGTACCCGCCTACGGCGGTTGTCGCGCCGCGGGGGCGCCCGGCTTGGCCGCCGGCGGGTACGGACCCTTCGATGGTCTGGGCCGGGAGAGGAGAGTCCGGATAACAGGCCCCATGAAGCCGAAGCCGACCAGGCATTCGGGCAAAGCCTTCCGCCCAGCCGGGTCCAGCAGAACTGGACGTGTCGGGACGCCGTGTCCGGACACGTCCTCAGACGCGGGCCAGGCTAACGGATGTCAGACCTGGTACCACGCCTCGGTCGCGCTGTTGTCGCACCCGTTCATCTCAGAGGGCTGGTTGGACTGCCCCGAGGGGATCGTGTCGACGCACAGCCCCTGGTTGACGTTGTGGAGCGTCAGCCGGCCGAGCGAGTCGGGGCCGAATGTCCACTTCTGACTCGTGCCGCCGTCGCAGTAGCCGGTTTCGACCTGCGGGCCGTTCGCCAGCAGGCAGCTCGCGACGCCCTCGCTCGCGAGCATGTACGAGCCGTTGTGATACGGCACCGGGTAGATGTCCCAGACCTGGTTGATGCCGGCGGTGCAGATCGACGCCGACGTCGATGAGCCGTTCTCCTGCAGGCAGCGCAGGTAGCCGGTGTTCCCGATCCGCTCGTCCTCGCGCAGGACGTGGCGGCTGTGCCCCGGACCGTTGGACCCGGCGCTCCACAGCGTGCCGGAGGTCTGCGGGCCGACCTGGCCGTCGACGCCGATCCCGGCCGCGGTCTGGAACGCGCGGACCGCGTTGTAGGTGTCCTGGCCGAACTGGCCGTCGATGCCGCCCGGGCCCAGGTCGTAGCCGAAGCCCCAGTCGGCCAGCATCTGCTGGATGCCCACGACGCACGAGCCGCTGTCGCCCTCGACGATGTTGCCGCCGCACGGGCTCGCGGCCGAGGCCGGCGCCACCGGTCCGAAGAATGTCACGCCCGCCACGAGTGCGGAGGTCGTGACGAGGGCCTTGAACACAGATCTCATAGTTGTGGATCCCCCTCGGATACCCCATGAGGCCGATCCGGGTGGTATCGGCCATCGAAGCTGACGCACTTTATCGCAGCGAGCTGTCAGGATCGCGTCAGATCCTGGAGGGATGAAACGCACCAAAGGGCCGCCTAAGCCGCAGCGGCAACGTCGGGCCTAAGCCCCAAGTGCTAAGCCCAAAGCCGCATACCCCCGCCAGCGACGCCGTGCGATCGTGGTGACGCGTCATCGACGATCATCGGCCGGTCGCCGGCCGGCCCTTGCCCTGGCTGAGGATTCATGAGCACTGAGGTTGCCGCTGTCGCCGCTCCGGTGGACGCCGTCGAGTCCGTACCTGCCGTCGAGTCCGCATCCGCCGGCGGGTCCTGGCGCGAGCTCTTCCGCGGCGGAACCGGATTGCTGGTGGTGGGCCTGCTGCTGCTCGAGTTCGCGACCGCCATGCAGTACTTCGCGGTGGCGGTGGTGATGCCGCTGGTGGCGCATGATCTGAACGCCGAGCGTTCCTACGGCTGGCTGCTCGGCTCCTACGGGATGGCGATGATCGCCGCCGCGCCGTTGACGCCGGGGATCACGGCGCGGCTGGGGCGGATGCGGACGGCCGGGTTGGCGTCCGTGGTGTTCGTGGTGGGCGGGGTGTTGGCCGCGGTGGCGGGGTCGGCGGTGGTGTTCGTCGCCGCACGGGTGTTCCAGGGGTTCGGGTCCGGGGTGCTGACTACGTTCGGGGTCAGCGCCGTGGCGCACTCCATTCCCGAGCGGCTGCGCAAGCGGGTCTACTCGCTGATCTCGGCGATGTGGCTGCTGCCGGCGTTCGTCGGGCCGGTGTACGCCTCGGCGGTGTCGGATCTTCTCGGGTGGCGGTGGGCGCTGACGTTGGTCCTGCCGCTGGTGGTCGTCGGCCGGGCGCTGGTCGTTCGGCGGGCCGGGGCGGTGCAGCAGACTCGATCCCGCGAGGTGCGGACGCCGCCGTTCGCCAGGGTTCTGATTCTCATCCTCGGCTGCCTGCTCCTGCTCGGCGGCACCAGCGTGAAGAGCGCCATCGGCCAGATCATCGCGGTGTGCGGCCTGCTCCTGGTCGCCGCGGCCGCGCGCAAGCTCCTGCCCGCCGGGGAGCGCGGCCCGCGGCTGGCGGTCGTGGCGATGCTGACGCTCTCGCTCGGCTACTCCGGCCTGGACGCCATGGCGACGGTCATCGCGCGCAGCGGCTTCGGCTCCTCCATCGCGGCGGCGTCGGCGGTCCTCACCTGCGATGCGGTCGCGTGGTCGACGGTGGCGTTCCTGCAGCCGAAGTTCTATGAGCGCTGGAAGCTGAGCACCGGGACGGCCGGTGTGGTCGGCGCGTTGTTGGTGGCCGTGCCGGTGGCCGGGTTGCCGGTGATGCTCGCCGCGCATCTGTCATCGGGTACTGCGATGCCGCTGATGTGGGTGGCGTTCCTGGTCTCCGGGTCGGGGATGGGCTTCATCTACACCAACCTGCCGGTGACGGCGGTCGGTGTCGCGGACAAGTCGGCCACCGATGCTTACGCTGCCGGGCTCGTGCTGGCCGAGTCCATGGGGGCGAGTCTGGGCTCGATGATCGGTGGCGGCCTGTACTCGTACGGCTTGCAGCGCGGGCTTTCGGCGTGGCACGCGCTCGCGGTGGCGGTCGGGGCGCTCAGCGTGTCGTTGATCGCGACCGTCTTCGTCGCCGTCGCGATCCGGCGCCACCTGCGGGCATAGGCCGGCCCGCGATATTTGCTCACGGCGACCCATTACCCCTTGTTTATCTGTTCCCTGTGAGCTATTTTCTCGGCAAGACCGCGGCCCCGCCCTGATCACCAGCTCTCCAGCCGTCGAGGAGCAGCCCCATGTCCACAATGGATCCCCCCTCCACCGCGCCCGCGCCGCCCGCCACCGGGCCCGAGCCGGGTGACAACCGCCTGCGCGGCGGTTCGCTAGGCCTGCTCGACATCGCCAGCTCCACCATGGCGAACATCGGGCCGGCGATGAGCTTCTACTTCGGCTTCGGGCTGCTGGCCACCACGGCCGGGGTGGCCTCGCCGCTGACCATCGTCTGCGCCGGGATCACCGTCGCGCTGCTGGGCAACACGCTGGCCCAGTTCTCGCGGGCACATCCCTCGGCCGGCGGCTTCATCACCTTCGTGGGCAAGACGTTCGGGCCGACCAGCGCCGTGACCACCGCGCTGCTGGTCACCGCCGGCTACATCATCGCCATGGCGTCGGTGATCGCGATCTCCGGCGGGTTCCTGGAGATGACGCTGAACTACTACTTCGGCTGGAACGTGCCCTGGATTCTGTTCACGCTGGTGCTCACGTGCCTGGCGGTGGTGCTCATGGTCCGCGGGGTCGGGATGTCCACGCGGATCGCCGGGTACTTCTTCGCGGTCGAGATGACCGTGCTGGTCGTGGTGTCGGTGGTGGCGATCGCCAAGCACGGCGCGCACCTGTCGCTCAAGCCGTTCATGCCCAGCCACGTCAAGGGCGGCATGTCAGGGCTCGCCGAAGGCTTCCCGCTGGCCGTCTACATGTTCATCGGCTGGGAGAACTCCGCGGCGCTGGCCGAGGAGACCGAGAACCCGCGGCGCAACGTCGGGCGCGCGGTGTTCTCCTCGATCGGGATCATGTCGGTGGGCTACCTGCTGTTCGCGTACGCCACCGTCACCGGCTTCGGCTACGACGCGGACAAGACCGGCGCCGCGGCCGTGCCGTTCATCGACGTGGCCCACGGCACCCTCGGCGTCCTGGCCTTCTTCGCCTACCTCGCCGGCCTCACCTCCACCCTCGGCGCGCTGATCTCCGGTACGAACTCCCAGACCCGCCTGCTGTTCAACGCCGGCCGCGAACGGCTGCTGCCGGGCTTCCTGGGCCGGGTGCACCCGACCTGGCGCACGCCGCTCAACGCGATCGTGGTGTTCGTCTCGGCCGGCATGCTGATCATCGGCGGCTGGGGCCTGCTGCACATCATCGGCGGCAAGGGGACGATGGACCCGGTCAACTTCTTCGCCGAGTCCTCGACCATGGGCACCATCCTGATCCTGCTGGTGTATCTGGCCTCGAACATCGCGCTGCCGTTCTACTACCGCAAGTACCAGCGTGCGGAGTTCAACGTCGTGCGGCACGCGGTGCTGCCGGTCATCGGGGCCGCCGCGATCGTCGTGCCGCTGTACTACCTGGCCAAGCCGGGGCAGGCCACGCCGTACGACTGGTTCCCGTACCTGGCGCTCGGGGTGCTCGCGGTGGCGCTGGTGTACGCGGTGGTGCTCAACCGCCGCGATCCGGGCCTGGGGGAGCGCGTCGGATCGATCGTCGCCGACGCGGAATAGCGCGGGTCACGCCGCCAGCCGCCCGAACGTGCCGCCGTGGAACACCAGCGGCGGCACCGCCGGATCGGCGTCGAGGTCGTGCACCCGGAAGACGATGATGTCATGGTCGCCGGCCGGGAGCACGGACTCGATGGAACAGTCCAGCCACGCGCTGGCTCCCTCGACGAACAACGCCCCGTCAGCGCTCGTCCGGTAGTCCAGCTCCGCGAAGCGTTCTCCGTTCTTCGAAGAGAGCCGGCGGCACGCCGCCTCCTGATGCGCTCCCAGAACACTGATACCCAGTCGTGGTAGCGTCCGCAGCACCGGCCAGGTCGTCGAGCGGTTGTCCGCGCAGACCGAGACCAGCGCCGGCGCCAGCGACACCGAGGTGAACGAGCTCGCGGCCAGGCCCACCGGGACCCCGTCCACGAGCGCGGCCACGGCGGTCACCCCCGAGGGGAAGGCGCCGTAGACGCGTCGCAGTTCCCTGGGATGGTGGGCGGCGGTGACGTCCTGAACAGTCATGGCCGTCACCGCCTGGCCCATTCCTCGGCCAGCAGCCGGTAGGAGGCGACGCGGTCGGCGTGGTCGTGGGTGATCGTGGTGACGATCAGCTCGTCCGCGCCGACCGCGTCCCGCAGCACCTCCAGCTGGTCGGCGACCTGGGCCGCGGTGCCCACGAACTGGGTCTCGACCCGGTCGGCGACCAGCGCGCGGTCGGCCTCGGACCAGGGCAGAGCCCTGGCTTCCTCCGGCGTCGGGAACTGGATCGCACCCTCGGCGGTGCGGATGCTGCGCACCCACGCGCCGTAGCCGGAGGCCAGCTCGCGGGCCCGCTCCTCGGTCTCGGCGACCACGACGTCGGCCGAGACGCCGACGTGCGGCGCGTCGAGCTCGGTCGAGGGCTTGAACGCGGCCCGGTAGCCCTCGGCCGCCTCCAGCACGGTCGCCGGGCTGACGTGGTAGTTGGTCGCGAACCGCAGCCCGTTGCCGCCGGCCGCCTCGGCACTGGCGCCGCCGCTGCTGCCCAGGATCCATACCTGCACCTCGGCGCCCTCGCCGGGCACGACGTGCGCCTCCTGGCCGTTGCCGTCGACGTAGGTGCCGGCCAGCAGCGCCAGGATGTCGGCGATCTGGTCCACGTACTCGGGGGTCTGGGCGTTCGGCTGCTGAAGCAGGGCCCTGTGAAGCGCGAAGCGCGGGGACTTCAGCAGCGGCGCGAAGTCGAAGCGCGGCGGGATGCGCAGGCCGTTGGCGGTGTAGCCGTCGACGACGGGCGGGGCTGTGCCGGCGAGTGCTGGTTGCGGCGCCGCGCTCGGCGTCCGGCTGCCGCCGGAACGGCCGAGACCGAGATCGAAGCGGCCGGGGAAAGCGGCGTCGAGCAGGCCGAATTCCTCAACGGTGCCCAGCGGTGTGCGATGGCCGAGCAGGACGGCGCCGGAACCGAGGCGGATGGTCGAGGTCGCGGCGGCGGTGAGGGCCAGGACCACAGCGGGACTGGTGCCGGCCACGCCCGGATTGAGGTGGTGCTCGGCGAACCAATAGCGCGCGTAGCCGAAGCTCTCGGTCTGCTTGGCGAGGTCGATGCTGTTGCGCAGGGCCTGCGCGGCGGTGGAGCCGGAGCTGATCGGGACCAGGTCCAGGACGCCGAGGGGAGTATTGGCCATGGGAATCAGGCTCCTTGCAAGGTGGGTATGAGGTGCGGCGGCCAACCGGAGCCCGGCTGCTCGCCGGCGGGGTCGGCGGTCGGTGCGCCGGCCGTGCCATCCGGTCGCGCATCCCAGTCCCACGGCGGATCCGGGATCTCCCGCCGCAGCACCGGCGCGATCTCCGCCTGGAACCGCTCCAACGAAGCCCGGTGCTCGGCCGGGGTCAGGCCCGAGGGCTCGGCCTGGAGGTGAAGAACCGTGTGTCCGAACTGCCCGTGGTACCGGTGGACCTTCTCAAGGATCTGCTGCGGGCTGCCGATCAGCGCCGAGCTGCGGGCCACGAAGTCCTCCAGCGTCGGGAACACCGGCTCGATGCCCAGCCGCTTGGACATCGCCAGATGGCCGGCGAACACCGGGGCGTAGCCGCGCAGCGCCTCCTGCGAGGTGGCCGCCGCGTAGAAGCCGGCGGTGCCCGCGCCGACCGCGGCCTTCGCCGGGTCGTGGCCGTGGAACGCCCAGCGTTCGCGGTAGTAGCGGATCAGCTCGGCGTAGGGCTCGATCGGGTTGGTGACGTTCGCCGAGAACAGCGGGTCGCCGTAGCGCGCGGCCAGGTCGACCGATTCCCTCGACGTCGCGCTGCCGTGCCAGACCCGGATCGGCTGCTGGAACGGACGCGGCCAGACCTCCGCGTCGGTGAGGGACGGCCGGAACTTCGCGGTGGCCGTGACCTTGTCCTCGCGCCAGATCCGGCGGAACAGTTCGTAGGACTCGGCGTTGCGGTCCCACTGGTCTTCCGGCGTCACATGGAACAGCTCGCGCTGCGCCGAGCCGTTTCCCTTGCCGATGATGAGTTCCAGGCGGCCGCCCGACAGATGGTCGAGCGTCGCATAGTCCTCATACGCGCGCACCGGGTCCAGCAGGCTCAGCGTCGTCACGGCCGTGAACAGCTTGATGCGGCTGGTCTTCGCCGCGATGTGGCTGAGCACCACGGTCGGCGAGGAGGAGATGAACGGCCGCTCGTGGCGCTCGCCGACGCCGAAGCCGTCGAAGCCCAACTCCTCGGCGAGCACCGCGGCGTCCACGACCTGCCGGAACCGCTCGTTCGTCGGGACCTGCGCGCCGGTGGTCGGATCCGGGGCGTGCACGATCAGCGATATCGTCAGGAACTTCATCGCACGGCCCCCGCCGGGACCGGCGCGGCAGTCTTACGGGCCGCGCCCAGCCCCAGATGGTCGCGCAGGGTCGTGCCCTCGTAGTCCGCGCGGAACCGGCCGCGCTCCTGAAGGATCGGCACCACGCGGTCTGCGAACGCGTCCAGGCCGCCGGGGGTGACGTGCGGCACCAGGATGTACCCGTCCGCGGCGTCGGCCTGCACCAGCTCGTCGATCTGCGTCGCGATGGTCTCGGCGGAGCCGATGAACGACTGCCGCGAGGTCCTCTCAATCATCAGTTCCCTGATGGACAGGCCCTTGGCCTCGGCCTGCTCGCGGTATTCCCGGGCCACCGCGATCCGGTCCCGGTACAGCCGGTCCGCGGCGCGGCCCTTGGATATCGAGTCGCCGGAGACGTCCGGATCGACGCGCGGCAGCGGACCGTCCGGGTCGTAGGCGCTCAGGTCCCGGTTCCACAGCTGCTCCAGGAACTTGATCGCGGTCTGCCCGCTCACCTGCGCGCGCCGCACCTCCACGGCCAGCTCCGCGGCCTCGGCGTCGGTGTCGCCGAGCACGAAGGTGGCGGCCGGCAGGATCAGCAGGTCCTCGGACGTGCGGCCGTACGCGGGCAGGCGGCGCTTGACGTCGGAGTAGAACGCCTGGCCCGGTTCCAGCTGGCTGTGCCGCCCGAAGATGGCGTCGGCGGCGGCTGCCGCGAACTCCCGGCCGGCGTCGGAGTCGCCGGCCTGGAAGATGACCGGGCGGCCCTGCGGCGAGGTCGGGACGTTGAACCGGCCGGAGATGTCGAAGTGCCGGTCGTGGTGCTCGAACGTGCCGGCCTTGGGATCGGAGAGGAAGACCCCTGATTCCTTGTCCGCCTCGATCCGGTAGCCGTCCCAGGAGTCGAACAGCTCCCACGCGGTGCGCAGGAACGTCTCGGCGCGGTCGTACCGGTCCTGCTCGGCGAGGTAGCCGCCGCGCCGGAAGTTCTCGCCGGTGAAGGCGTCCCAGGAGGTGACGACGTTCCAGGCGGCGCGCCCGGCGGACAGGTGGTCCAGCGACGCGAACTGCCGGGCCACCTCGTAGGGCTCGTTGAAGGTGGAGTTGATGGTGCCGGTCAGGCCGATGCGCTCGGTGACGGCGGCCAGCGCCGCCAGCACGGTGAAGGTGTCGGGGCGGCCGACCACGTCCAGGTCGTAGATCTGCCCGCCCTGCTCGCGCAGCCGCAGGCCCTCGGCCAGGAAGACGAAGTCGAACTTGGCGCGCTCGGCGGTCTTCGCGAAGTGCGCGAAGGAGTCGAACTGGATGTGGCTGCCGGCGGCCGGGTCGCTCCACACCGTGGTGTTGTTGACGCCGGGGAAGTGCGCGGCCAGGTGGATCTGCTTCACGGGCTTGCTCATGATGGGCTCTTCCTCTGCTTCCCTAGTGCCCGGCGCCGGCCGTCGCGGGGGCGGCTTCGGCGGCGCGATCGACGGCCGGATCGACGGCCGGATCGGCCGCGGCGTAACGGTTGGCGGGCCGCGGCAGGCCCAGGTGCCCGCGCAGGGTCGAGGCCTGATACGCGGTGCGGAACAAGCCGCGGGCCTGGAGCTCCGGCACCAGCTCGCGGGTGATGCCGAGCAGGTCGTGCGGCAGGGTCGCCGGGCGCAGCCGGTAGCCGGTCAGGCCGGCGTGCCGCCAGTCGGCCAGCAGGTCGGCCAGCTCCGAGGCGGTTCCGGCGAAGATGTGCGCGTCGCTGGTGTACGGCGTGCCCGCGGCCTCGTCCAGCCGGGCCCGGCGCTCCTCGGCGGCCGCGGCCGTGGCGTCGAGGAAGACCACGAGGTCGCCGAAGACGTGCAGGGTCTGCGAGCCCCGGCCGGCGAACTCCTGCTCGCGCCGGATCTCCGCGACGATCGCCGCCGCGCCGTCCCGGTCGTGCGGGGTGACGAAGCCGACGTCGGCGGCGCGCGCGATGAGCTGGTAGGGGATCGTCGCGTGGCCGAGCGCGGTGACCACCGGCTGGCCCTGCGGCGGGCGCGGGGTGATCGACGGGCCCCGCACGTCGAACCAGTCGCCCTCGAAGTCGATGTGGTGCAGCTTGGCCCGGTCGATGAACCGGCCGGTGGCGGCGTCGCGGATCTCGGCGTCGTCCTCCCAGCTGTCCCACAGCCGCCGCACCACCTCGACGTAGTCGGCGGCCTCGCTGAAGTGGTCGGCGATGCGGGCCTGGACCTCGGCGGTGTTGATGTCCGCCAGCGCCACCGGCTCGGTGGTGCGCCGGCCGAGCAGCGCGTACTCGTGCGGCTTGGCCGATATCTGGATCCGCAGGCCGGCCCGGCCGCGCGCCGCGTAGTCCAGCGTGGCGACGGCCTTGGACAGGTGGAAGGGCTCGGTGTGGGTGGACACCACGGTCGGCACGATCCCGACGCGCGAGGTGGCCGGCGCGGTCCGGGCCGCGGTCAGCACCGCGTCCAGCCGGCCCCGGACCTGGTCCACCCGGTCGTCGACGTCGTTGAAGTCAGTGCTCTGGATCCCGAAGGAGTCCTCGATGGTGACGAAGTCGAGCAGGCCTTCCTCGGCCTCGGCGACCAGGTCGGTCCAGTAGGCGCCGCTGAACAGCTCGGCGGGGCGGGCGTCCGGTTCGCGCCAGGCGGCCGGGTGCCAGCCCGCGCCGTCGAGGGCGACGGCCAGGTGCAGCAAGGGATCGGGGGACATGCTGGATCGCTTTCTGTGCGGGGGGTGCGCGAACTGCGAACTGCCCGGTGCGCGGCGGGCGCGGTCGGCAGAGGAGAGAAGCGCGGGTAGCGAGGAGGAGAGGCAGAACTCAGAGGCGCGGCAGCGCGGGACACAGGGCGCTGGCGATGCGCTGCAGGTCGATGTGGCGCCGCGAGTAATAGCCGGTGGCCGTGGGCAACGCCTTCACCTCCCTCGCTGTCAGGACCTAATCCCTATTGAGATACTGGGGATAGTAGAGCACGTTCGGAGTTCGTCAAGAAGATCGCGGGCATCAGTCCGCATCGCGGACGGGAACGAGGTACGCGGCGAACAGGAGCTCGCGCCGCAGCCGGAAACCGAGCGCCTCGTAGAGCCGGATCGCGGTGACGTTCGCGGCGGAGGCGTGCAGGAACGGCGTCTCGCCGCGCTCGACGATGCCGTGCGCGACGGCGTGCACCAGGCGGGTGGCCAGCCCCTGGCCGCGGGCGTCGGCATCGGTGCACACCGCGCTGATCTCGGTGAAGCCCGGCGGGTGCAGGCGCTCGCCGGCCATCGCGATCAGCCGGCCCTCGCGGCGGATGCCCAGGTAGGTGCCCATCTCGACGGTCCGGGGCAGGAACGGCCCGGGATTGGTGCGCTCGATGAGCGCGAGCATCTCCGGCACGTCCGCGGCGCCGAGCCGGACGGCCTCGGGATCCGGCGCGGCGGCCACGTCCTCGGCGATCATCTGCACCCCGGGCACGTTCATGATCTGCTCCCAGTCCGGCGGCGGCGTCGCCGTGAGCCCGCCGACGGCCAGCCGGCCGCCGGGGCCGAGCAGTTTGGCGGCGTCGCGCCAGTCGTGCTCGCCGGGGTTCGGCGGCACGGAGACGAAGACGGAGACCTCGGGGTCGTAGCGCAGCACCGCGCCGACCGATTCGGCGAACCGGGCATGGGCTCCGAGCAGCGAGGCGCGGGCCGGATCGTCCAAGACGTGAGACGGGACTGACGGATCAGCGGACTTTGTTGGCATGCTGATGACCGTACCGAATCTCCAGTAGTTCGATAGGCATGGTCTCGACTGGGAAGATTTTCACACCAGTGCCGGCCGTGCCACGGGTCTGAGCGAAGGCGAGGTGACCCGCGTGCAGTCCCCGTACTCCCAACTCCGGGTCGTCCGTCGCCATGTCGACCTGCTTCGAGTCAACAGTGCGCTGTGTCCGGGTGACGCCCCGGTCTGCTGACCGGTTGTTGTTCTTTTGTCCCGACCCGCCCCTCGAAGGCACACATCATGGCTTCTGACGAACAACTGCTCGCTGCCCGCCTGGTGGCCCCGCGCCGCCCCGGACTGTGGATATCCGCCGCGTTCCTGGCGCTGCTGGCCGCGATGCTGGTCCACACACTGATCACCAACAAACGCTTCCAATGGCCGGTGGTGCGCGGCTACTTCTTCGAGCGCTCGGTCGTGCACGGCCTTGAGCTCACGATCTGGCTGACCGGCGCGGTGCTGGTCACCGGCTACCTCCTCGGCACTGCGGTGGCCGCCGCGCGGCTGTCGAGGAACCCGATCCTGAAGTCCCTGGGCTTCGGTTTCGTCTGGCTCATCCGCTCGGTGCCGATGCTGGTCCAGCTGCTGTTCTGGTACGAGCTCGCCTCGCTGTACCCCAGGCTGTCGCTCGGGATCCCGTTCGGTCCGGAGTTCGCCACGTTCAAGACCGCGCACCTGTTCGGCGGGATCCTCGCCGCCTACGTCGCGCTGAGCCTGGACGTCGCGGCGTTCTCCGCCGAGATCATCCGCGGCGGCATCCTGGCGGTGCCGGCCGGCCAGGTCGAGGCGGCGCAGGCGCTGGGGCTGGGGCGCGGCCGGATCTTCCGGCGGATCGTGCTGCCGCAGGCGATGCCGGCGATCGTGCCGGCCTCGGGCAACCTGCTGATCGGGATGCTCAAGGCGACCTCGATCGTCAGCGTCATCGCGGTGCAGGACCTGCTGTACTCCGCGCAGCTCATCTACAACGAGAACTTCCAGATCATCCCGCTGCTGCTGGTGGCGACGCTGTGGTACATCGTCCTGACCACCGTGCTGTCGATCGGGCAGTACTTCGTCGAACGGCGCTACGCCCGCGGGACCAGCCGGCGCGGCGAGGGCTTCGGCACGCTGTTCCGGCGCAACCTGCCGCTGTTCGGCGGGGCCGGCCTGGCCACGGGGAGCGGATCGTGAGCGGGGACGCGGCGCGGCCGCTGGTGCGGGTCAGGGGCCTGAAGAAGAGCTTCGGCGCGCACCGCGTGCTCGACGGCGTCGACCTGGACGTCGCCGAGGGCTCGGTGACGGTGCTGCTCGGGCCGTCCGGTTCGGGCAAGTCCACGCTGCTGCGCTGCGTGAACCACCTGGAGCGGCCGGACGCCGGCTTCGTCGAGGTGGCCGGGGCCGTGGTCGGTTACCGGTACCGCGACGGCCGGCTGCACGAACTGCCGGCGCGCGAGATCACCAGGCAGCGCACGCAGGTCGGCATGGTCTTCCAGCAGTTCAACCTGTTCCCGCATCTCACAGTGCTGGAAAACCTCGTCGAGGCGCCGGTTTCGGTGCGCGGCGCCGCGAAGGCGCAGGCGGCCGCCAAGGCCGGCGAGCTGCTGGCCCGGGTCGGCCTGGCCGGCCGGGAGAGCGCCTATCCCCGCGAGCTGTCCGGCGGCCAGCAGCAGCGCGTGGCCATCGCCCGGGCACTGGCCATGGAGCCGCGGCTGCTGCTGTTCGACGAGCCGACCTCGGCGCTGGACCCCGAGCTGGTCGGCGAGGTGCTCGGGGTGATCCGGGACCTCGCGGTCGGCGGGATGACGATGATCATCGTCACCCACGAGATCGGGTTCGCGCGGGAGGTCGCCGACCAGGCGGTGTTCCTGGACGGCGGCCGGATCGTCGAGGTCGGCGCGCCCGCCGACGTCCTGGACCGGCCGGGCAACGACCGTGCGCGGGCGTTCCTGTCCGCCGTGCTTTAGCAAACCTCTGATACATGACCCTCTGAAGGGACCACTTCCGTGACGACCCCCGGCCGGCTGGGCCTTTTCCTAAAACCAGGCCGTCGATCGCCCCTTGCCGCTTTCGGGGCGGCCGCCATTCTCGCGCTGACCGCGGCCTGCGGTTCGGCCTCGTCCCCGGCCTCGGCCTCGAAGGCCGCCGCCGGTGCGCCGGTGGCCGCCGAAGGCAGTACGTCGGCCTCGCTGCCGACGCAGGACGTCGTGTCCGGCGTCCAGACCGACCCCGCGCTGAAGGCCGAACTGCCCGCCGCCATCGCCGCGCGCGGCACCCTGCTGCTGGGCACCACACAGCCCACCGGCCTGGCCGGCCTTCCCCACGACGGCGTGTCCGCCGGCAAGGAAGTGGGCCTGGACGTCGATTTGCGCAACGCGATAGCCAAGAAGCTCGGCGTCACCTGGGACACCCAGTACGGCACGTTCCAGACCATCATCCCGGGCACCCAGAACGGCAAGTTCGACGTGGGCTGGGGCAACTTCGGGGTGACCAAGGCGCGCGAGCAGATCGTCGACTTCGCCACGTACCTCACCGACGGCCAGTCGTTCCTCGGCGCGTCGAGTGTTTCCGCCGACAAGATCAGTACCCTGACGGACCTGTGCGGCTACACCGTCGCGACCAGTCCCGGCTCGACGTTCCAGCAGATCCTCACCGACGGCGCGGCCAAGTGCGCGGCCGCCGGCAGGAAGCCGTACCAGGTCCAGTACTTCTCCGACAGCGCCCCGATCTTCCTGGGCCTGGCCAACGGGAAGATCGACGTGATGTTCGGCCCCACGCTGAGCGTGAAGTACGACGCCGGGCACGTGCCGGGCACCAAGTTCCTCGGTCAGATCAGCTCCACGCCGGTCGGCCTGGTCACGGCCAAGGGCTCGCCGCTGGCCAAGCCGCTGTCCGACGCGGTGAACGCGCTGATCGCCGACGGCAGCTACGCGAAGATCTTCGCCAAGTGGGGGGTCGTCGACACCGAGGTGAAGGCCTCGCAGGTGAACCCGGATCCGAGCCTGTGATGGGGCTCTCCGCCGAATCCGTCGAATCCGTCGGGGGTGTCGCCGCCGCCGGGGCCGGGGCCGGGGCCGTCACGGTCACCGGGAGCCCGGACCCGGAGCTGAGCACGCAGCGGGTCATCCCGCTTCGCCATCCGGGCCGCTGGATCGCGACCATCGCAGTGCTCGTAGTGGCCGCGCAGTTCGTGCACGGCCTGGCGACCAACCCGTTCTACCAGTGGGGCCGCTTCGGGTACTGGTTCGCGCGTCCGGTCATCCTGCGCGGTCTGTGGGTCACGCTGGAGGTCACCGCGCTGTCGGCGGTGCTGGGCCTGCTCGGCGGCGTCGTGCTGGCGCTGGCCCGGCTGTCGCACAATCCGGTGCTGCGTACGATCAGCTGGGTCTACATCTGGCTGTTCCGCTCGATCCCGCTGATCGTGGTGCTGCTGATCCTGTTCAACTTCAGCGCGCTTTACCGGACCCTGAGTCTGGGGGTGCCGTTCGGGCCGAGCTTCTTCCGCTTCGACGAGAACAAGCTGGCCACCGAACTGGTCGTGGCCACGATCGGGCTGAGCCTGAACGAGGCCGCCTATGCCGCCGAGGTGGTGCGCGGGGGGATCCTGTCGGTGGGGCGCGGGCAGCGGGAGGCGGCCGCCGCGCTGGGGTTGCCGAAGTGGTACCAGTTCCGGCGGATCGTGCTGCCGCAGGCGCTGCGCGCGATCGTGCCCGCCTATGTCAATCAGCTGATCGGGCTGATCAAGGGCACCTCGCTGGTGTTCTACGTCTCGCTGCTGGACCTGTTCGGCCAGGTGCAGACGATGAGCAGCACCTATCCCGGGGACGTGGTGCCGCTGCTGCTGGTGGCCACGGCCTGGTACGTGATCCTGACCAGCCTGGTGTCGGTGGCGCAGTACTGGATCGAGCGCCGGCTGCGGGCGGGGGAGCGCCGATGAGCGCGCTCGCCGCCGCGGTCGAGGTCCGCAAGGCCAGCAAGTGGTTCGGCGTGCACAAGGTGCTCGACGACGTCGACCTGACGGTGTGCCCGGGCCACGTCACCGTCATCATCGGCCCCTCGGGCGCGGGGAAGTCCACGCTGCTGCGCGCGATCAACCATCTGGAGAAGCTGGACGCCGGCCACGTGTCGGTGAACGGCGTCCTGATCGGCGTCCGGCAGCACGGGACGCGGCTGAAGGAGCTGAGCGAGCGCGCGATCCTGGCTCAGAGAGCTGATATCGGCTTCGTGTTCCAGAGCTTCAATCTGTTCCCGCATCTGACGGCGCTGGAGAACGTCGCCGCGGCGCCGGTGGCCACCGGCCGGGCGACCAGGGCTGAAGCGCGAGAGCGGGCATTGGAGCTGCTGGCCTCGGTCGGGCTGGCCGAGAAGGCCGACGCCTATCCGGGGCAGCTGTCCGGCGGGCAGCAGCAACGGGTCGCCATCGCGCGGGCGCTCGCGCTGCGGCCCGGCGTGGTGTTGTTCGACGAGCCGACGTCCGCGCTGGATCCGGAGCTGGTCGGCGAGGTGCTGGCGGCCATGAAGGACCTGGCCGGGACGGGGACCACGCTGGTCGTCGTCACGCACGAGATCGGGTTCGCGCGCGAGGCCGCCGACCAGGTGGTGTTCATGGACGGCGGCCGGATCGTCGAGCAGGGCACGCCCGAAGAAGTCCTCGACCGGCCGCGGCATCCGCGTACCCGCGAGTTCCTCAGCAAGGTTCTTTAACAGCTTTCTGTATCGGAGATAGACATGACTACTAAGCTGCTCAGATTCGCCGTACCCGCATTCGCCGTGGCCCTGCTGGCCGCGGCGTGCTCCAGCGGCGCCTCGGGTGCATCGGGCGCCAAGACCGACAGCGCGCCGGCCGCCGCCGGCTCGACGGTCGTGCGGGTCGGGTCCCTGTCGAACGGCGCCGCGACCGAGACCGACCTGACGGTCGCCCAGCAGGACGCGATCCGCGCCGAACTCCCAGCCGCGATCCGCGACGGCGGCACGCTCAAGATCGCTGTCGGCGCGCTGCCGGCCGGGTTCGCGCCGCTGGCCTACGTCGGCAGCGACCAGAAGACCCTGACCGGCTCCGAGCCGGACCTGGCCCGCCTGGTCGCCGCGGTGCTCGGGCTCAAGCCCACTTTCGACAACGCCACGTGGGACAACATGTTCGTGGGCATCGACAGCGGCAAGGACGCGGTCGGGTTCGCGAACATCACCGACACCGAGCAGCGCAAGCAGAAGTACGACTTCGCCACCTACCGCGAGGACAACCTCGGGTTCGAGACGCTGAAGTCGAGCACGTGGTCCTTCACCGGGGACTACCACGCGCTGGCCGGCAAGACCGTTGCCGTCGGGTCCGGGACCAACCAGGAGAAGATCCTGCTGGAGTGGCAGACCAAGCTGCGCGCCGAGGGCAAGGACCTGAGCGTCAAGTACTACCCGGACAGCAACTCGACCCTGCTCGCGCTGACCTCGGGCAAGATCGACGTCTACCTCGGGCCCAACCCCGGCGTGGCCTACCAGGTGACGCAGACCTCGAAGTCGCCGAACCCGACCCGGATCGCCGGGGAGTACTCCGGCGCGGGGGCGACGTTGCAGGGCCTGATCGGGGCCACCGCGAAGAAGGACAGCGGACTGGCCAAGCCGATCGCCGATGCCATCAACTACCTGATTCAGAACGGCGACTACGGCAAGTGGCTGGCGGCCTGGAACCTGAGCACCGAGGCGGTGCAGACCGCCCAGCTCAACCCGCCCGGGCTGCCGGCGAGCAACTCCTGAGCGGCGGGTCGCGGCGATGAGGTTCCACTGGTTCCTGCCCACGGGCGGGGACGCGCGACGGCTGAGCCCGGCGGTCCACGGCGCGGGGATCGGGGCGACCCCCGGCGCGTCGACGGATCCGGCCGGCACGCGTCCGGCGAGTCTGGAGTACTTGACGCAGCTGGCGCAGGCTGCTGATTCTCTCGGCTACGAAGGCGTCCTCACCCCGACCGGGGCGCACTGCGAGGACGCCTGGATCGTGACCGCCGCGCTGATCGCCGCGACCCGGCGCCTGCGCTTCCTGGTCGCCTTCCGGCCCGGGCTGGTCAGCCCGGTGCTGGCGGCGCAGATGGCGGCCACCTTCCAGCGGCTTTCGGGCGGCCGGCTGCTGCTGAACGTGGTGACCGGCGGCAGCGACGCGGAGCAGCGCGGCTACGGCGACGTCCTGGACCACGACCAGCGCTACGAGCGGGCCGAGGAGTTCCTGGACGTGGTCCGGGAGGCATGGTCCGGCCGGCCCTTCGACTACCTCGGCGGCTACCACGAGATCCGCGGCGGCCACCTGCGCCAACCCCCGGACCCGATCCCGCGCGTCTACTTCGGCGGCTCCTCGGACCCGGCCCTGAACGTCGCGGCCAAGCACGCGGACACGTATCTGACGTGGGGCGAACCGGTCGCGCAGGTGGCCGAGAAGGTGGAGCGGGTGCGCGAACGCGCGGCCAAGCTCGGCCGCGAACTCCGCTTCGGACTGCGCATCCACGTGCTGAGCCGCGACACGTCGGAGCAGGCGTGGCGCGCGGCGGACGCACTGATCGCAGGACTCGACGACGCGACGATCGCCGCCGGGCAGCAGCGCCTGCGGACGCTGGAGTCCGAGGGCCAACGGCGGATGCTGGCGCTGCACGGCGGGGATCGCTCGCGGCTGCTGGTGGCGCCGAACCTGTGGGCCGGCGTCGGCCTGGTGCGCGGCGGCGCCGGAACCGCGCTGGTCGGCAGCCATGAGGAGGTGGCCGAGCGGATCGCGGAGTACCGAGACGTCGGGATCGAGGAGTTTGTGCTGTCCGGGTATCCGCATTTGGAGGAGGCTTATACGTTCGCGGAGTGTGTGCGGCCGCTTTTGTGAGGCGGCGGCCCGCCTGTCGCCATCAGATCCATGGCCGGTCCGGTCGCACGAGTCCCGTAGCGCGGTCCTCGGCTCGCCGTCGCAGCCACTCGACGGTGATCAGTACGACGCCGGCCGGTGGAGCGGCGAGGGACCCGATCATCGTCCCCAACGCCCCTGACAACACAAGCCCTTCACGCGCGGCCCGGCCCCGACCGCGTCCGGTGAAGCCGCCGACTAACGCGTTTCACCGATGTTCGACCGGCCTTGGCTGAAGTGATCCTCGCCGGTCGCGCGGCGCCGCATACGGTACCGGCGGAATCCTCACCTCCCCGGAGCCGCTATGAACCACGAGCACGAAGAAGACGCTCACTGCCAGTGCCCCCGCACCGCCGAATTCGACTCCGCCGGGCCCGCCGCCACCGGACGCCGGGCCTTCCTGCGCAACGCCGGGCTGCTGGGTGCCGGCGCGACCGCGCTGGCGTCCGGTGCCACGGTGTTCGGGCCGGCCGCCACCGCCGCGGCCGCCTCGGCCGGTGCCACCACTGATGCCGCGCATGGCGGGGCCGGTGTCTACGACATCACCGCCATCGATACCTCCGACCCGGGTGCCTGCTGGGACCCGGATCCGGACAACCCGGTGTTCACGCTCGTCGTGATGCCGGACACGCAGTACATGTTCGACCAGGACCGCATCCACCCGGCGCCGATGGAGGCCTCGTTCCGCTACATCCTCAGCGGGGATGAGGACGCGAACATCGTTTTCATGGCGCACCTCGGCGACATCACGCAGAACGGGCAGGCGGGGGAGTTCGCCGCGGCCGGTTCGGTGTTCGAGATGCTGGACCGCAAGAAGGTCGCCTACAGCGTCGTCGCCGGCAACCACGACGTCTCCGGCACCGACCAGCGCGGGGCCACGCCGTATTCGGGCACGTTCACCAAGGCCCGGGCGGCGAAGTCCGCGACCTTCGGCGGCGCGAGCCCCGACGGCTACAACACCTTCCACGTCTTCCGCGGCGGCGGTCGCGACTGGCTGCTGCTCGGCCTGGACTGGCGGCTGTCGCCGGCCGGGTTCGCCTGGGCCAACAAGGTGATCGCCGACCACCCGACGCTGCCGGTCATCGTCACCACGCACGAGATCGCCTACGCCGACGACTCAGGCACCGCCTACCTGTCCGACTACGGCCAGCAGCTGTGGGACGGCCTGATCAAGAACCACGACCAGGTGTTCCTGACCCTGAACGGCCACTACTGGCCGCCCGGGTCCACCACGCTGAGCAACACCGCGGGCCACGATGTGCACGTCCACATCACCAACTACCAGGACCGCTACTACGGCGGCGCGGCGATGATCCGCACGTACCGCTTCGACATGCGGCGCAACACGATCGACGTCTCGACGTTCTCGCCGTTCTTCGGCGGCCTGCCCACCAACGAGGTGAACGAGCAGGCCGGGCAGGAGATCGAGCTGACCTCCTCGGTCGACCGGTTCTCCATGTCGGTCGACTTCGACCAGCGGTTCAACGGTTTCGCGCCGGTCCCGGCACGTCCTGCGCGCCCGGCGAACAAGATGCTGGTCCGCGGCACGCTGGCCTACTGGCGCTTCGACGGCGGCGGCGCGGACGGCTCCGCGGTCGGCGACAAGCAGGTCATCCGCGACCTGTCCGGCAAGGGCAACGACCTGGTGAAGGAGAACGTCCCCGGCACCCCGGGCGCGCCGCTGACCTGGTCCACCGCCGAGTTCCACCCCGACCAGCCCGGCCACGGCTCGCTGCGCTTCACCGGCCAGGGCCACCCGGTCCAGGGCGCGTGGCTGCAGACCGTCCCGAACGCGCCGCTGAACAACGAGACGTTCCAGCACGGATACACCTTCGAGGCGTTCTTCAAGCTGCCCGCGGACTGGGACTCCTCGCAGAGCGCGTGGAGCGGCCTGCTCAGCCGCTGGGGCATGGCCTCCGAGGCCGGCAAGTCCGGCGGCAACACGGACCCGCAGGAGCCGATCGCCACCCTGAGCCTGTCCGGCGGCTCCGAACTCCAGTGGAACGTCTACCCGCTGAACCAGCCCGGCGCGTCCACCGCCTGGAGCCACCTGCTGCCGCTGGGCCAGTGGTGGCACGTCGCGGTCGTCAACGACGGCAAGGTAAACCGGATGTACGTGAACGGCTGCGAGGAGGGCCGCAACCCCTCGACGCCGGCGATCGGCATCACGGCGCTGAACCTCTCCTGGCTGCTCGGCGGCTACGAGTACGGCGGCGCCATCAACCAGATCCACAACGGCTGGCTCGGCGATGTCCGCATCACCGGCCGGCCGCTCCGCATCGACGAGTTCATGAACGCCTGACCTCGGAGGCGTTCGCTGTCGATGGGTGAACAGGGGCGCCGGGCCGCGTGCTTCCGCGGCTCGGCGCCCCGCCGTCTGTGGTCTGCGGTCTCGGCGAACGAGTACTGCCAGATACCCGCGCGGTAGTCACAGTGACTCAGAACTCTGAATCACTGGCCGCCCGCTCCCAACGGCTGCGGCGAACGCCGGTAGTCACGCGGCGAGCTCCCCATCGCGCGCTTGAACGCGGTGCTGAACGCGCTCTCCGACCCGTAGCCGGCCTCGCGGGCCAGCACCGCCACCGGTGTGGCCTCGTGGCGCAGGGCCCGGGCGGCCAGGCTCATGCGCCAGGTGAGCAGGTATGTCAGGGGTGGAACACCGACGGTGTCCCGGAAGCGCACGGCGAACGCGGTGCGGGACAGCGATGCCGCGCGCGCCAGATCCTCCAGGCGCCAAGCGCGGGCCGGGTCGCCGTGCATCAGGCGCAGGGCCGGGGCGACGCGTTCGTCGGCCAGGCCGCGGAGCCAGCCGGCGGGCAGGTTCGCGGTGTCGGCGAGGCTGATGCGCAGTACGTGCAGGAACACCAGTTGGGCGATGTGGTCCATGGCGGCCGTGGCGCCGGGGCGGTGGCCGGTCATCTCGTCGAGGAGCTGCTCGACCAGGCGGCGCAGGGTCGCGGCCTCCGGCGCGTCGCCGCGGACGCGGACCAGGGCGGGCAGCGCGTCGCGCAGCAGGCCGCCGCGGTCGCGGCTCAGGTCGACGTGGCCCGCGACGCACATGGCGTCCTCGCCGGTGCCCAGGCGGCGGAAGCCGGTCCGGGGATCGGTGGGCAGCGGGCCGGAGGGCTGCGGCGGGACGTCGGGGGCGCTGCACAGGATGTAGGGCAGGGCGCCGTCCGAGACGATCACGTCGCCCGGGGCGAGCTGCACCTGCTCGCCGGTGTCCTCGCGGACCAGCACCGGCTCGCCGCGCACGACGCAGTTCACCTTCAGCCGGTCGGGGGCGTGCAGCCGGACCGCCCAGGCGCCGCCGGCCACGAACGCGCCGGACATGGCCGCGCGGGCGTCGGCGACCGCCAGCGCGTCGCAGAGCGGGTCGTCGATTTCGGCCGAAATAGTCGAATCGACTGAACTCTCGAGCAAGTTTTCCGAACTCACGAGTATTAATCGTACATCGCGCCGCGCGTACGGTGGTGATGACAGCACAACCAGAAGGGACCCACCGTCATGACCACTACAGCGCAACAGCCCCTGACCTCCGGTTTCGGCGCCGACTCCACGGCCGCCGAGGTGATCAAGGGCGTCGATCTGACCGGCACCACCGCGATCGTCACCGGCGGCGCCAGCGGCATCGGGGTGGAGACCGTGCGCACCCTGCGGGACGCCGGCGCGCTGGTCATCGTTCCGGCGCGGAACACCGAGGGGGCGCGGAACGCCCTGCGGGAGCTGGACGGCGTGCGGGTCGAACCGCTCGACCTCGGCGATTCCGCGTCGATCGACGCCTTCGCCGAGCGGTTCCTCGCCGAGGACCGTCCGCTGCACCTGCTGATCAACAACGCCGGCATCATGGCCACGCCGCTGGAGCGGGACGCACGCGGCAACGAGCTGCAGTTCGCCGTCAACCACCTGGGGCACTTCCGTCTGACCACCCGGCTGTGGCCGGCGCTGGCCGCCGCCGGCGGGGCGCGCGTCGTCGCGCTGACCTCGCGCGGGCACCGTTACTCGCCGGTGGTGTTCGAGGACCTGAACTTCGAACACCGTCCGTACGAGCCGTTCCTCGGATACGGCCAGTCCAAGACCGCGAACTCGCTGTTCGCCGTGGAGCTCGACCGGCGCGGCCGGGCCGAGGGCGTCCGCGCCTTCGCCGTGCACCCCGGCGCGATCCTCGAAACGGGGTTGACCCGGTACGTCGACCCCGCTGCGCTGGCGGCCGCCGGCGTCGTGGAGGTCGACGGCAAGCGCGTGCTGAACACCGCACGCCGGGTCAAGACCGTCGAGCAGGGCGCGGCCACCACGGTGTGGTGCGCGACCAGCCCCGCGCTGGACGGCCTCGGCGGCGTCTACTGCGAGGACTGCGACATCAGCCCGGTGGTGGACGCCGAAACGCTCGCGGAGTCCGGCGGGCTGCTGGTGCTGCCCGGGGTGCTGCCCTACGCCGTCGATCAGGACGCTGCCGCGCGGTTGTGGGAGGTCAGCGAGCAGCTGATGTAGTGCGGCCGGCGCGGGAGGCGCGGCGCGTCGGTAGATTGGCCGTCATGAAAGACCGGCGCGGTGTGCATGTCGAACTGGCTCGATTGCCGAACGAGGTGGCAGAGCTCATAGCGGGGCTGGCGCCCGGTGCGAGTGTGGTCATCACGCACGACGGCGAGCCGGTCGCGACGCTCACCGCCGCCGGGTCCGCTCCGCTGGAAGGCATGGTCATCCAGGCGCGCGCCGCTGCCGAGGACGAGCCTTGGACGGCGCCGGGGTCCGGCGGCGAGGACGTGATGGTCGTCGCCACCTCGATGAAGCTGTCGGACAGTGCGCGGACCAAGCTCTCGAACGAACTCGGGGCGGAGTACATCGTGCTGGACATGCACGACGCGCCGAGCACGGCGGACGTGTTGCTGGTCCCGCCGATCAGTCCGCAGCTGCTGGGGAACCTGCGGTCGATGTTCCCTCAGGCCCGCGTGGTCGTCGCCGAGCTGGAGGATCCGGAGCTCGGGATCAGCTATCGGGGGCCGGTGCGGCGGCTGATCGATTCGGGGGCCGAGCTGTATCTCGCCTCGACGACCGTGCCCCACCTGGCGCGGCAGCTCGGTGAGGCGGTCAGTGCGCTGGGGCTGGGGGAGTTGGGTCCGGGGCGGCGTTCGCGGCTGGAGTTGGAGTAGCGGGTCGCCCGGGTCGTTCGGTATTCGGCGAGCTGCTTTACTCGACCAGCTGCGTGCGCGATAGCCGCACCTCTTCGACGTCCAGCTTCGCCTGGATCTGCCGGAGCACGGCGTCGTCGATGCGGTGCTCGCTCCGTAGCCGCAGAACGGTCGCGCGTTTGTTGCCCAGCAGGGCCAGGCGCAGCTCGCGGTACTGCTCGTCGAAGGCGCGGAGGCGCTCGGCGGCGTCGTCGTCGATGTCCTCGCTGTCGTCGTCGGGGTCGCCGGCCCGGCCGATGCGCAGACGTTTCTGGTACTCCTTGCGCGTCATCTCGGTGATCTCCGGGGCGGTGCCCAGTGTCTCGGCGATGTCGGGGAGTGCTTGCAGCGCCTCCTCGGCGGCGGTGCGGGTGGCCATGCGGCGCTCGGACTCGATGACGGTGTCCTCCGGCAGGTCGGCCCAGCGGACCACCGGCGGCAGCGCGAAGGCCTGGAGCATCAGGGCCGCGATGACGCCGGCGGTGACGAAGACGATGACGTCGCGGTCCGGGAGCGGTTCGCCGTTGTGCAGCGTGTTGGGGACGGCGAGCGCGGCGGCCAGGGAGACCGCGCCGCGGAAACCGGCCAGGCCGGTGATGATCCGGAAGCCGTGGCTGACCCGGCGGGCCCGCTGGGAGGCGCGGCGGTCCAGCAGCCGGATGGCGTAGACGACCACGAACTGGAAGGTGAGGCGGGAGGCGATCAGGACCCCGCACACCGCCGCCACCAGCGACAGAGCCCGGGCCAGGTCGAAGCTGGTGAGGTTGCGGACGGCGGACTGGGACTGCAGGCCGATCAGGACGAACAGGGCGCCGTTGAGGACGTAGGTGCCCAGCGTCCAGAAGCCCTGGGAGAGCAGGCGGACGGCCGGGGTGCCGACCCGGGGGCCGAGCTGGCTCATGATCAGCCCGCACGCCACCACCGCGAGCACCCCGGAGGCCTGGATCGCCTCGGCGAGCAGGAAGGCGCTGAACGGGATGAGCAGGATGGCGACGTTCTCCAGCAGCGGGTCCTCCAGCCGCGCCCGCACCTTCGCCCCGACATAGGCGACCACGATCCCCGACAGCGCGCCACCGAGGTAGGAGCGGACGAAGAGCCAGCTCACGTGCACGGCGCTGAAGTGCTCCGTTCCGATGGTGACTGAGACCGCGACGCCGTAGACGACCAGGGCGGTGCCGTCGTTGATCAGGCTCTCGGCCTGCAGCGCGTTCATCGCCTGCCGAGGCAGCACCCGCCCCAGCGCCGCGACCGCGGTGGCGTCGGTCGGAGCCAGCGCCCCGCCGAGGATCCACGCCGGACCCCACGGCACCCCGAACGCGTGCGCGACCACGGCGACCATGGCCGCGGAGAAGATCACCAGCACGGTGCTCATCAGCACCACGCCTCGCAGGGCCCGCCGGATCGCCCGCAGCGAGGCGTTGAGGCTCTCCCAGTACAGAAGCGCCGGCAGGAATACGAGCAGCACGGTGTCCGGGGGCAGGTCGACCGCCCGCAGCCGCGGCACGAACCCCACCAGCACCCCGGCCGCCAGCATGAGCACCGGCGGCGCGATCCCGGTCCGGTTGCCCACGATGCCGCTGACCAGCACGCAGGCGCCGATCACGACGATCACCGTGAGCGCGAGCACGCGGGCCTCCAGCGGGGCTGCCGCCGGGCGGCGGGGTGGGTCCTTGGATGAGGTGATCTCCAGTGGCGGGGTGGCTCACACTGCGGGGTGGTGGGCGACTCGGTTGGTGGTTGGTGGTTGGCGGTTGGCGGATGGCGGATGGAGCTCGCGAGTCGGCGGCGCGGCGAGCGGACTCGGCGATGTGGCGGTGGCGCGCGGGACTACAGGCCGACGTCCAGCAGCGGTCCTCCTGCCAGCCATGCGGCGCCGGCTACTCCTCCAGCGCGCTGATCTGCTCCGCGGCTGCCAGCTTTCTGCCAGCGGACCGAGCGAGGCTGAGGCCGACATCAGAGCCCAGTCAACGAAGGGTCCCGCTGTGGCCACTTATCGCAAGGTCCTCGTAGCTGCCGCGTTGGCGCTCGCCAGTGTGGCGCCGCTGGCCGCCGCCGCTCCGGCGTCCGCCTCGCCGGGGCAGATGACGTGCAATTCGGTGAGCACGAACAACGTCGGCACGATCTGCCTGGAGGAGGGTTCGAGCGGCTACACCGTCAGCTTCTCCAGCGGGCTCGAATACGGGAACGTGCGGTTCGCTCTGAACCGCTATGACCAGAACGACAACTACGCCGGCACCTACTGGGACAACGGTGCGTTCCACACGCAGTCGAGCCAGTACAACTACTTCCACTTCAACACCTTCAACTTCGCCGGCGCGCAGGGCTGCCTCTATGCGGCCGGCGGAGGGGCGCTGATCTGCACCGGCGAGCTCCATTGGTGACGACGTGACCCCTGCGACGACGTGACCTCTGCGACGTCCTGACACCGCTGGAGGAGTTGAAGGGCGCGGGAGGTGGCGCGTGGCGGGGCGGTGACCGAGTCGGCGGCCGGCCGCCGCCCGGCCGCCGCCCCGGCTCGCAGCCCCCTCAGTCCTGCCCCGCATGCTCAGCGCAGAAGCACCCGACCCCGTTCTCGATCCATTCGCGCATCCGCCAGTCCGGATGCCGCTCCACCATCAGCGCCCTGACCTCCTCCACGATCGTCTCCTGGCTCATCGCCGAGTCGCGGCGGCGCCATGTCTCGTCGCGCAGCTCCGTGAGGTAGTCGCGGACTTCGGCGAGCAGGCCCGCGTCGCCGATGGTGCCGTGGCCGGGGACGACTGTGCGGTGCTGCTCGGCGGCCAGGCGTTCCATGACGCGCAGCCAGCGCAGGCCCGAGACGTCGGTGTCGTGGGGCGGGAACCAGGGGAAGATCGCGAACTGGCCCGCTTCGGCGAGGTCGCCGGTGAACAGGACGTCGACGTCGGGGACTGCCACGACCTGGTCGCCGCGGCTGTGGCCGCGGCCGGTGGGGCGTAGGTGGACGGTGCGGCCACCGAGGTCGAGGGTGTGGTCCCCGTCGTAGACGAGGTCGGGGGTGGGCAGGTGGGTGCCTTCCAGTTCGCGGGCGACCGGGGCGCCGAGCTGCGTGAACATCGCGAGGTAGCCGGCGCCCTTGTGCTCCAGGTCCTCGGCCTGGGCGCGGTTGACCAGGTACGTCGCCTCGCCGGCGAAGGTGTGGGCGCCGAAGGCGTGTTCGGGGTGGAAGTGCGTGGTGGTCAGGTACAGGCGGCGGCCTTTGGCGTACTCGGTGGCGAAGGTGAGGACCTGGTGGGCGTTGCGGGGGCCGAGGCCGGTGTCCACCACCAGGACCGAGTGGGTGCCGCCGATCACGCCGATGTTCGGGACCAGGTCCACGTCCCTGTTCGGGACGACCACCAGGTCGGGGGCTATCTCCTGGGCGCCGGAGGTCTCGACGACCGGGTCGGGGTACGGGTATGCGGGGTGTTCGCGCTCTTCAGCCATGCCTCGAGTGCAGCACCGGGCCCGCGGCGCCGTCCAAGTCCGATCGGGCACGGGCGATACCGTGCGGGTATCGTCGCCTGTGGTGGACATGGAACTGCGCCCCCTGCGCTACTTCGTCGCCGTCGCCGAGGAGCTGAACTTCGGGCGGGCGGCCGGTCGGCTGCACATGACGCAGCCGCCGCTGAGCCGCGCCATCCGGCAGCTGGAGGCCGATCTCGGCGTCGCGCTGTTCGAGCGCTCGCCGTCCGGGGTCGCGCTCACCGAGGTCGGCGTCTGGTTCCTGCGCGACGCCCGTGCGCTGCTCGACCAGGCCGACCGGCTGCGGGCCAAGGTGGCGGCGTCGGCCGGGGCCGCGACGCTGACCGTCGGCATGCTGGCCGACAGTGCCGATCCCGCGGCTGCCCACCTGGTGAAGGCCTTCCGCGACCGCCATCCGCGGGTGGACGTCCAGATCCGCGAGGCCGACTTCACCGATCCGACCGCCGGGCTGCGCGCCGGGCTGGTGGACGTCGCGCTGACCTACGCGCCGTTCGACCAGACCGGTATCAGTGTTCGGCGACTCCGCCTGGATCCGGTCGGGGCGGTGCTGCGGGCCGACGACCCGCTGGCCGACCGCGAGGTGCTGCGCCTGGAAGAGCTCGCCGACCGCCGCTGGTTCCGCTTCCCGGACAGTGCCGATCCGGTCTGGCGCGCGTTCTGGAACGCCACGACGCCGCAGGGCCCGCTGCGCGAGGGCCCGCTGGTGCGCACCGTGCACGAATGCCTGCAAGCCGTGCTCTGGAACGGCACGATCGGACTGGCGCCGCGGGCCGAGGTGCTTCCGGACGGGCTCGCCTTCGTCCCGGTGGCCGACGCGCCGCCGAGCGCGCTGGTCGTCGCCTGGGCCGACGCCCGGGACGATCCGCTCGTCCGGTCGTTCGTCGGGATCGCCGCACAGACTTATGGTGGGTGACCGAGCTCGTCCGAAGGCTGTCGAGGGGGATCGATGACGAGCAGCGGGATCGTGCGGAGAATCGGACGATCCGGTGGTGGGCCCGCTGGCCGACTGCCTCGGATCGCCGCTCGAGGCGTTCGTGATCACCGATCCGAAGATGATCAACAGTGCCGGACTGCCGGCGGTCGCCCTCGGCGTCACCGCGACCAGCGCCTCCGACGTCCGCATGGAGATCTGCGCCGCCGCGCCGGACGCCGCCGGCGCGCAGGCGTTCGCGTCCGGGTTCGCCGAAGCGGTCGGCAGCGGCCAGGACTACATGACGAACCAGCCCTGGGCGAACCTGCTGTCCAACCCGCAGACCTCGGTCATCGGCGGTGCGGACCACGTGGTGCGGCTGTCGGCCACGCCGACCGGGGGCCAGGGCGCCGCACTTCCTGAGGCACCGATGAGTTCCGGGGCCGACCGTCGTCTGAACAGGCGACGGACAAGCCCTCCTGGAAGGAACCACCCATGAACAGCACCGTGACCTCGGCCGACGGCACCACCATCGCGTACACCGCCACCGGCGACGGCCCCGCCGTGATCATCGTCGACGGCGCGCTGTGCCACCGGTCGTTCGGGCCCAGCGGCGGCGTCGCCGAGCAGCTGGCCTCCGAGTACACCGTGTACACCTACGACCGGCGCGGCCGCGGCGAGAGCGGCGACGCGGACGCCTACTCGCCGCAGCGCGAGGTCGAGGACATCGCGGCGCTGATCCGGGCCGCCGGCGGGCAGGCGCGCGTCGTCGGCTTCTCCTCCGGCGGCGCCCTGGCGCTGCTGGCGGCCGCCGCGAACATCGGCGTGACGAAGGTGGCCTGTTACGAGGTCCCCTACGTGACCCAGGACTGGCACCGCGAACTCGCCGTGAAGTACACCGCCGACCTGCACCAGGCGCTGGACGAGGGCCGCCTGGAGGACATGCCGGCCCTGTTCATGACCCTGGTGGGCATGCCGGCCGAGCAGCTGGGCGGGATGCGGCAGTCGCCGATGTGGCCGATGTTCACGGCCGTCGCCAAGACCCTGACCTACGACAACGCGGCCTTGGGCTACCCCGCCGGCGGTGCGGTGCCGACCGGCCTGATCGCCACCATCGCGGTGCCGCTCCTGGCGATGGACGGCGGCGCGAGCCCCGACATCCTGCGCGACCCGGCCGGGATCATCGCCGGCGCCGGCCCGGACGCCGAGCGGATCACCCTGCCCGAGCAGACGCATGAGGTGAGCGCGGAGGTCGTGGCCCCGGTGCTGGCGAAGTTCTTCGCGTGAACGGAAAGGCCTGAAGGCACCTGGGATGCCGACGGTATAAGAGTGCTGGCATGCTAGGCCAATGTCTTCGTCTTCGCAGGCTTCGGGGCCGCTGCGGTTGGCGGCGGTGGCGGCCGGCGACTGCCTGGTGGGGTTGGCAGCGATGTTCGCTGTGCCTTCGCACTTTCGCAGCTGGGCGGTGCTCGTCATCGGCGCCGCCCTGGTCGTTCACACGGTCTATCTGTTTCGCAGCAGCTGGCCTGCCGAGGGATGGCTGCAGGGGGCTCTGGCGGTTCTGGCGGTTGTGGCCGGGGTCGGGATGACGAGTTCGGCCGGCGGGGCGGCCTCGCCCTGGCAGCCGAGCATCGTCCAGCCCGCACCGGCTCAGCCGACACCTGTACAGAGCACGCCGAGCACACAGACCACCGGTCGAACCTTCTGCTACAGCGGCGGGCAGTGCTACATCAACGGTGTCCCGGTCAGCGGCCACCCGTGATGAGCGGACCCTGGGCGTCGATCGTGTAAGCGGTCGTGCCCTTGGCGGTCACCACACTCAGCTTGGTGTAGTGCCCTGATGTCAGGCCGCTGAGGCTCACCGTCGCCTTGGCCGAGACCGGCGCGCCGGCCGCGCAGCTGGGCTGACAGCTGTTCTGGATCTGCACCCCGGTCGCGGTGGCCTTCGCCTTGCCCCAGCCGGTCCAGGCCAGCTGGTTCAGCAGGGTTCCGCCGTCGCCGCAGGCCAGGATGTACGTCTTCGGCTGCGCCACCGGCTGGCGGTCGCAGCCGTAGACGGTGGCTTTGCCCGCCGTCGCCGGATGCGTTGAGCTCGTCGGGCTGCCGTCGCCGAGTGCGGTGCCGGTGACGTCGAGCGACGGCGGCGCGGTGGCGGTGGCCGCGCTCGTCCCCGCCGCACCGGGGTCGGCGTCGGTGCCGGTGCCGGTGCCGGCCGTGGGACTGGTGCCGGTCGTCCCCGTGGACGTGCACGCGGCGGCCAGCAGCGCGGTGGCGGCGCCCACTATCAACGTCTTGAGCGGAGAGTGCACGCAGCCACATTACTCACCGATCCGCATGTCAAGCCACATCACCCGCTCGAGCGAATCGGGGCGTGGCGACGCCCGGGCCCGGGAAGGGGCCGGGCGTCGGAGCGGGACGCGGGTGGGGGAGGGGCGCAACCATGGCTGAGCAGGACAGGGTCGGGTCGGTGGTACGGGACGCGGTGCGGTTGGCGGCGGGGCTGGCCGACCTCGGACTGGAGGTCGCCGAGGGGGCGGTGCGGCGGGCCCGCGGCGTGCTGGGGCGCTCCGATCTTCCCGAGATGGCCGCCGACCTGCACCGCGAGGTGAAGGCGCACGGCGACGTGGTGCTCGACCGGGTCGCGCCGCCGGCGGAGGCGCACATGGAGGCGCTGGCGCGGCGGGCCGCCGCGGCGCAGGACCCGGCCACCGGGGGCTGAGGTGCTGTCCCAGGCCGATCTGAAAGCCCGGATCGACACCGAACTGCGGGCCTTCGTCGGGGCCGAGGCCGATCTGCTCGAAGCCGTCGATCCGCTGCTCGCGCCGGTCGGGGCCCAGCTGCGGGCCGCGGTCGCCGACGGCAAGCGCATCCGCGCGGCCTTCTGCTACTGGGGGTGGCGCGCGGCCGGACAGGGGGACACCCCGGCGATGGTGCGGGCCGCCGCCGCGATGGAACTGGTGCACGCCGCGGCGCTGGTCCACGACGACCTCATCGATGACAGCCCTCTGCGACGGGGTCTGCCGGCCCCGCATGTCGCCCTGCGCGAGGCCACCGCCAAGGCGCCCGATCCCGACGGGGCCGCGCGCTCGCTGGCGCTGCTCGTCGGCGACCTGCTGATGGCCTACGCCGGACAGCTGTTCACCGGATGCGGGCTGCCCGCGCTGTATTTGTCGCGCGCCAGGCCGATGTGGTCCGTCCTGGCCCGCGAGCTCATCGCCGGGGAGTGCCTGGAGGTGCTGCGCACCGGCACCGAGACCGATCCGGCCGAGTCGCTGGCGATCGTGCGCTACAAGACCGCCAAGTACACCGTCGAGCATCCGCTGCAGATCGGCGGCCGGCTCGGCGGCGCCCGCGAGCGCACGCTCGGCGTCTTCAGCGACTACGGGCTGCCGCTGGGCGAGGCCTTCCAGCTGCGCGACGACCTGCTCGCGGTGTTCGGCGACCCGGCGCTCACCGGCAAGTCGAACCTCGACGACCTGGTCGCGGCCCGGCCCACCGCGCTGGTGGCCTTCGCCCGGCAGGGCGCCGCGCCCGGCGACCGCGCGGTGCTGGACCGGCTGCTCGGCCGCGACGACCTGGGCCCGGCCGACCTGGCCGAGACGCGCGCGATCCTGCAGCGCAGCGGCGCGCGCGGCCGGGTCGAGCAGCTGATCGCGCAGCGCGTGCGCCGGGCCCGGGCCGCGCTGGCCGGCGCCGCGCTGCCGCGCTCGGCCGCCGAGGCGCTGCACCAGCTGGCCGAGGCCGTCGCCACCCGCAAGTCCTGACATCCCGCACCGCCGAGGAGACCCCCATGCCCGTGACCCCCGAAGCCATGGCCGCGCTGCGGCTGCGCGGCGACGAGCTCGCCGACGCCACCGTCGAGGCGCTGTTCGCCGGCGGCGGGATCGGCCATTTCAATACCCTGATGCGCTGGTTCGAGCGCTCCGGCGATCCGCTGCCCGAGGGCCTGCCGCCGGCGGCCCACGACTACCTCGCGGCCACCGCGGCCCCGCCGGACTGGGTCGACTGGGACCTGATGGAGACCGCGCGGATGTTCTTCATCGACAACAACGTCCACATCTCCACGGCGCTGTCCTTCGCCTCGATGCCGGCCTGCTACATGCTGCCGCACGTCGCCAAGCTGCTGGCCGCCACGCACGCGCTGGACTACCCGTCCAACCGGATGGCCGCGACCGGGCAGTTCACCGTTTACCTGATGCGCCCGGACGCCTTCGAGGCCGGCGGCTCGTTCGTCCCGGCCGCCCAGAAGGTCCGGCTCCTGCACGCCTCCATCCGCCACCACCTGCGCCGGGAAGGCGCGTGGGACCAGGCGACCTGGGGTGTGCCGATCTGCCAGCAGGACATGATCGGCGGCCAGATGATGTTCTCGATCCAAGTGCTGGACGCGCTGCACCGCTTGGGCGTGCACGTCACCCAGGCCGGTGCGCGGGCGTATCTGTACGCCTGGCAGGTCGTCGGGGCGATGCTCGGCATCGACACCGAGGCGGCGCCGGCCGATCTGGCCGAGGCGCGGGATTTCTCAGACCTCTACATGTCCGAGTTCATGGGCCCCTCCGAACAGGGCGTTCAGCTCACCCGTCAGCTCATCGAGCTGTACGAGGACGTGGTCCCCGGAACGCTGCTGGACCCCGTTGTTCCAGCCCTGATTCGCTATCTGATCGGCGACACCGCCGCGGACTGGCTGGCGGTGCCGCGCTCGGCGGTGTTCGACCGCTTGGTGCCCGCGGCGCCGCTGCTGCTGGCCGTCACCGAACACCTCAAGGAACGCTCGCCGATCGCCGCGATGGTCATCGACCGGCTCGGCGCGCTCACCACCCGCTTCGAACTCAGCTCACTGACGCGCGGCCGGATCATGCACTATGCGATCCCTGATCACCTCAAAGACGAATATGGCGTTCACCGGCCGAAAGATGAACGCTGGACGCCGCCTCCGGTCTCTCGGCTTCTGACCGGATCGTGAGACGGCGCCCGAGGTTACGTATTCGTAAATTCCTGGACGAATACTCGGGTGCTGATTGCCCATGGCGTTCTGTCCAGGATTCGGTGCGGGTAGCCACATGTTTCTTCGGGCTTTGGCAACACACGGTAGCCGCCGCTGGCGGACGCACCGGCCCGGCATGCCTCGAATCGGACATCTCCGGCGCCGTGTAAGCCCCGAACCGCCTGTTCACCGCCTGTTTTACGCGTTCCGTGTTCGTTTCACCACCCAGGCTGTGTCAAGCCAACCCGTTTCCGCTAGCATGCATTCGCTCGAACAAAGCAGTGGTCTGTTTCGTGGCCGTCGGGTCGGCCTTTGACAGAACTTTGATTGAGCGCTGAACCACGCAAAGCCACCGACGTCGTTCACACCCGATGCGCCGACCAGCGCGGATCGCAAAGGCCACCCCCGTGAGAATCACCAAGAAGCTCGGCATACTGGTCGCTGTCCCACTGTGTGCCGTCTCCGGTTTCGGGGCGCTGGCCTTGGTCACCTCGACATCGGGGGCGATCAGCGCCGGGCATCTGTACACCCTGATGAACTCCGCCTCGGCGGCCGGCGACCTGGTCGCCGAACTGCAGGCCGAGCGCACCCAGGTCGCCCTGTTCCTGACGGCCGGTGCCGGGGCGGACCAGACGGCGTTGAACAACCAGATCACCAAGACGCAGGCGGCCACCGCGGCCTACGAGGACAAGCTGCGGAACATGCCGTGGCTGTCCTCGGACGGCAAGGCCCTGCTGTCCCGGATCGACGGCGAACTGCGCTCCATCGAGACGCTGCGCGACCTGATCCGCGGCAACTCGCCGAAAACGCTCTCGTCGGCCGACTTCCAGTACCACATCGTCATCTCCGACCTGCTGTCCTACCACGACCTGGTGCAGAACTCCGGCGCCTCCAACCAGGTGGCGACCATGCTGCGGGCGACCTCGGCGCTCAGCGACGCTCGGGAAGCGCTGTCCGGCGAGGAGTCGGACGTCCTGCGCACCATGGGCGAGAAGGCGCAGACCGCCTCGGCCGCCCAGGACCTGATCGGCAGCCGCTCCAGCTACGCCAGCGCGATGGAGTCCTTCGGCGCGCTGGCCCCGGCGAGTTGGAAGGACGTCCCGAACCAGGTACTCGGCGGGGCCGGCATGGCCGGCGCCGGCCAGCTGGAGGACCAGGTCGCGCAGACGCCGGCGGGCGCGCCGGTGTCCGTGACGTCGGCGCAGTGGACACCCCCGCTGGATGCCCGGCTCACCGCGCTGGACGGGGTGCGCCACGACATGGACCTGGCGACCCTGGACCTGATCGCCGAGGAGCGCACCCGCCAGCGCGAGCTGGCCGGGGTCGAGGCCGCGGCGATCGCCGGCACGGTGCTGCTGGCGCTGATGGTGAGCCTGCGGCTGGGCCGGCCGATCATCAAGGGTCTGCGAGGCCTGCGCGACGGCGCGCACGCGGTCGCCTTCGAGGACCTGCCGGCCGCGGTGCAGGCGCTGCGCGGCACCGGCTCGCTGACCGGCCAGACCCCCGAGGAGTTCGCCGACGAGGCGGCCGGCGGTCTGCCGGTGAAGGGCGACGACGAGATCGCCGCCGTGGCCCGGGCCTTCAACGCGGTCCGGCGCGAGGCCATCCGGACCGCCGCCGAACAGGTGCTGCTGCGCGCCGGCGTCGGCGCCGCCTTCGTCGCCCTGGCCCGCCGCGGCGAGCGCCTGACCGGCGCGCTCACCCTGGAGCTGGACAAGGCCGAGCGCGACGAGCAGGACCCGGACCGCCTGGCCCGGCTGTTCGTGCTGGACCACCTGGCCGCCCGCATGACCCGCAACAACGAGAGCCTGCTGGTGCTCGGCGGCGAGGGCACGGTGCGGGTGCGCGACGAGGGCGTGCCGCTGATCGACGTGATCCGCGGCGCGGCCGGCCGCATCGAGCGCTACTCGCGCGTGGACCTGGTGAACGTCGACATGGGCGTGGTCGTGGCCCCGCCGGTGGTCGACCACCTGGTGCACCTGTGTGCCGAACTGCTGGACAACGCGACCGCGTTCTCCTCCCCGGACAGCCGGGTGCTGGTCGACATGCGCGTGCTGGCCGACCGGATCATCGTGCAGATCACCGACCGCGGCATCGGGATGACGCCGCGGCGCCGCTCGGAGCTCAACGCCCGGCTGACCACCCCGACCCACCTGGACGCCGCCTCGGTCAAGGCGATGGGCCTGACCGTGGCCGGCCAGCTGGCGTCCTGGTACGGCATAGCCGTGGAGCTGCGGCAGAACCCGCAGGGCGGGACGATCGCCGAGCTGGTCCTGCCGCCCACGCTGTACTGGGCGCCGGGATCGCCGGACACCTCCTTCCAGTCGCTGCCGACGGCCGCGATCAACTCGCTGGCCTCCGGGATGGGACAGCCCGGCGTGCGCGGTCCGAACGCCGGGGCGCAGAGCGTCGGCGCCAACCAGACCGGCGCGGTCAACGGCGGCCGGCGCCGCCGGGGCGGGGCGCAGGAGGACGGCGCCGAGCAGGTCGGCGCGCCGGTCGGCCCCGATCCGCAGCACCGGCCCGCGCCGTTCCCGCATCAGCCGACGTCCGCGCAGGCCATGGACACCGGCCCTTATGGCACGACGCAGGCGGGAATCACAGAAGGCGTCAACGGTTTCCCGCCGGCCCCCATCCGTGTCAGGCCACTGAGCCGGCCGGCAGGTCCCGCGGCTCCGATGTCCCCGGCCGGCGCCGCGACGGCGGCCGACGGCCCGGTGAGCCCGTGGCTGGCCAGCGCGCTGCGCGGCCGGGCGGCGGCCGAGGCGGCCCAGGCCGCGCAGGCGCAGGCCGCGCAAGCCGCGCAGGCCCAGGCGGTCCAGGCCGCGCACGCGGCGGCCGCCCGGGCCGCCGGCCAGCCCTCGTACCAGCCGCAGGCACAGCCCGAGTACCAGGTCAGGGCGGCGTTCGAACCCCCGGCGCCGTCCTACCAGGGTCAGCCTTCATTCCAGTCCCATCCTGCGTACCCGGCTGCGCCCACCCCCGGGAGCCAGCCGTCCTACCAGGGCCAGCCCTCGTTCCAGTCCCGGCCCCCGGTGCCGGTCCAGCCGTCGTTCCAGACCCAGCCCGCTCTGCCGATCGCCGCCCAGGCACCGGTACCGGCCCAGCAGCCGGCACCGGCGCCGGCGCCCGCCGAGCAGGTCAGGGTCAAGACGACGCACGGCCTGCCCAAGCGGGTGCCGCTGGCCCGGCTCCCTGCCGAGGCCATGGACGAGGCACCGGAGGCGACCAGCCCGGCCGAGCGCGACCCGTCCCGGGTCTCGGCCTCGATGGTGGCCTACGCCCGCGGGATCGGCGGCCGCGGCGCCCCCGGCAGTGCCCCCCAGACCCCCTACACGCCGCCTTCAAGCACAGGGACCTTCTAAATGTCGCTCATGCCCAGCAGTCCCCCCGACAATCTGGACTGGCTACTCAACGATTTCGCACTGCGCGTGCCCGGCGTCGTGCACGCCCTGGCCGTCTCGGCGGACGGCCTGGTGGTGGCGGCCAGCGCCGACCTGACCGACGAGCAGGCCGAGAACCTGGCGGCGGTGGCCTCCGGGCTGGTCGGCCTGCTGGCCGGCGCCGCCCGGCTGCTGCACGCGGCCCCGGTGCAGAGCAACCTGACCGAGCTGTTCGGCGGCTTCCTGTTCTCCATGGCGGTCAGCGACGGCGCCTCGCTGCTGGTCTTCGCCCGCCGCGAGTGCGACATCGGCCAGGTCTCCTACACCATGGCCGAGCTGATCAACCAGGTCGGTGCCGCGCTGACGCCGATGGCCCGGTCCCGGATGCTGGCCCGCGAGGCCTCGGCGAGGATGCGGTGAACCGCGCGAACCAGGCCACCGCGGCGAAGATCGTCGTGGCCGGGGGCTTCGGGGTCGGCAAGACCACGCTGGTCGGCTCGGTCTCCGAGATCCAGCCGCTGACCACCGAGGCGGAGATGACCGTCGCGGGGGCGGGCATCGACGACGTCCGCGGCATCCCGGGCAAGACCGCGACCACGGTGGCGATGGACTTCGGCCGCATCACCCTGGCCCAGGACCTGATCCTGTACCTGTTCGGCGCGCCGGGGCAGGAGCGCTTCTGGTTCTTCTGGGACGAGCTCTCGCGCGGTGCGATCGGCGCCGTCGTGCTGGCCGACGTGCGCCGGCTGGACGACGCCTTCGCGGCCATCGACTTCTTCGAGCACCGCTCGATCCCGCACGTCGTGGCGATCAACCAGTTCGACGGCGCCCCGATGCACGGCCACGAGGAGATCCGCGACGCGCTCTCGGTCCGGGACTCGGTCCCGCTGCTGATGTGCGACGCGCGCCGGCGCGAGTCGAGCAAGCGCGTGCTGGTCACCCTGGTGGAGCACGCGGTGACCCAGCTCCGGATGAACCCGGACGCGGCCTACGCCGGACAGTGACGTCCGGCGGGCCGGACAGCACAGCCGTACAGCACCAGCGCACTGCACCAGCGCACTGCGGGACCACCGAACCCCCGGTGGCTCCCGCCAGATGTGGGGCCGCCGGCCGCTCCGGCCGGCGGGCCAGTTCCGTGTGAACCCTGATATCAATCGTTTAAGGAGACAGCGTTGTTCTCGTCCCGAGTTCCGGCGCGCCTGCGCGCCGTCGTGGCCGTGGGCGCGGTGACCGTGCTCGCCGTGGCCGGCTGCAGCAGCAGCACGTCGAGCAAGAGTGCCGCCAAGGGCGACTCGCCCATCACCATCGGCCTGATCACCGCGCTGACCGGCAGCAACAAGGCGCTGGGCCCGGACCACCTCAACGGGTTCCAGCTCTACCTGGACACCCACGGCGACAAGCTCGGCGGCCACACCGTCAAGCTGGACGTGGGCGACGAGGCCAACGGCGGCGCGGCGGCGGTGCCGGTGGCCAAGAAGATGATCGAGCAGGACCACGTGCTGGCCATCGCCGGCATCGTGGCGACGCCGACGATCCAGGCCGTGGTGCCGATCGCCAGCGCCGCGGGGGTGCCGGTGGTCAACACCGGCGGCCGGCCGACGATGAAGGACGTCTCGCACCTGTGGACCATGAGCTTCATGTCCACCGACCCCGGTGGCGCGATGGGCCCGTACATGGCGCAGAACATCCAGGGCTCGGTCTACGCCTTCGGCCCGGACTACCAGGGCGGCTACGACCAGCTGCGCGGCTTCACCGACTCCTACACCAAGGCCGGCGGCAAGCTCGCCAACGACGGCGGCAAGCCCACCTTCACGCCGTTCCCGACCACCCAGGACTTCACGCCCTACCTGGCCAAGGTCAAGGCCTCCGGCGCCAAGGCCATCTACTGCTTCTACACCGGCCAGAACGCGATCGACTTCGTGAAGCAGTGGTCGCAGTCCGACGCCAAGGACATCCCGCTGTACGCGGCCGGCTTCATCACCGAGGGCGCCACGCTCAAGGCCGAGGGCCCGGCGGCCGGCGGCATCATCACCTCGATGAACTACTCGCCGGACATCTCCAGCGCCGCCAACCGCGAGTTCGTCTCGGCCTGGGGCCAGAAGTACAGCGGCGAGGCGCCGCCGGCGACCGCGATGTACAGCTGGGACGCGGCCTCGGTGCTGGACCAGGCGATCGCCAAGGCCGGCTCGAACCTGACGCCGGACGCGGTCAACTCCGCGATCAAGGCGATGGGCCAGATCGACAGCCCGCGCGGCACCTGGCAGCTGTCGGCCGACACCCACGTCCCGGTCCAGAAGTGGTACCTGCGCAAGGTCGAGATGGACGGCACCGCGCTGGCCAACGTGAAGATCGGCGACCTGGCCACCATCGGCAGCTGAGCGCTGATCCTCGAACACTGATCATCGAACATTGGTCATTGAACGCTGATCATCGAACACTGACAGTTGAACACCGAGCGCCGGGAACCGACGACGTTCCCGGCGCGATCGGCGTAACCTGCACCACCAGCACGACGCGCACAACCAGCAAGAGCACTGCGAAAGGGGTTCCATGGGCACGCACTTCGTGCCCGCGCTGGACGGGGTGGCCTACGGGCTGCTGCTGTTCGTCGCGGCCGCGGGCCTGACATTGCTGTTCGGGATCGGCGGTGTGCTGAACATCGCCCACGGGACCCTGTTCGCGCTCGGCGGCTACCTGGCCGCCACGGTGTCCGACGGCTCCTGGTCGTCGGCCTTCCTGGGGCTGGCCGCGGCCACGGTCGGCGGCACGCTCGGCGGCGCGGTGCTGGCCGCCGGGACGCTGCCGCTGGCCGAACGCGGCCATCTGCCCCAGGCGCTGCTGACCTTCGGCCTGGCCCTGGTCGGCGGCGACATCCTGAGCACCGTCTACGGCGGGGACCCGCACCCGGTCGTGATCCCGAACTCGGTGAACGGCACGGTGCACATCCTCGGGCACGTCTACCCGACCTACCGCCTGATGTTCATCGTGGTCGCCTCGGTGCTGGCGCTGGCCGGCACCTACGTCCTGGGACGCACCCGGGCCGGGGCGCTGCTGCGGGCCGCGGCCGACGACCGGGACATGGTCGGCGCCATGGGCTACGCGCCGTGGCGGGTGCACGCGGCGCTGTGCGGCGCCGCCGGGGCGCTGGCCGGGCTGGCCGGCGGTCTGGGCGCGCCGATCATCGGCCCGGGCCCGGACACCGCCGACAAGGTCCTGATGCTCTCGATGGTGGTCATCGTGCTCGGCAAGCCCGGCTCGGTGGTCGGGGCGTTCGTGGCGGCGATCGCGGTCGGGGAGATCGAGACGCTCGGCGTGTCGATCTCCTCCAACTGGGCCCCCTACCTGCTGTTCGGGCTGATGGCCCTGGCGCTGGTGGCCCGGACCTTCCGGGGCTCGGCGGCCCCGGTCGGCGCGGCGGCGGGGGCGCACGCGTGAACCCCGTACGCATGAACCCCGCGCGCATGAACCTCCCAGCGCTCCTGAACTCGCCGCGGGTGCGGGTCGGCGTGCCGCTCGCGGCCCTGGCCGCCTTCCTGCTCATCGCGCCCTCCAGCTTCGACGGCTACGGCATCAGCCTGCTGTCCAAGGCGCTGGCCCTGGGGGTGCTGGCGGTCAGCGTCAGCATCCTGGCCGGCTTCACGGGCCTGCCGACGATGGGCCAGGCCGCGCCGTTCCTGGTCGGCGCCTACACCGCCGGGATCCTGGGCACCCACGGGCATACCATCGGCGTCGTGCAGCTGCTGTGCGGGACGCTCACCGCCGCCGGCTTCGCCGCGGCCACCGGGCTGGTCGCCGTGCGCACGCGCGGGGTCGCGTTCCTGATGACCACGCTGGCGCTCGGCGAGCTCACGGTCACCGCCGCCGGGGAGTGGCGCTCGCTGACCGGCGGCACCGACGGGATGTACGGCATCCCGCCGCTGAACCCGCTGCCCGGGATGGCGGCGCTGGATTCCGACCGGTCCGTGTACTGGTTCGTGCTCGCCTCCACGACGGTGATCGTCGCGCTCGTGTGGTGGGTGCTGCGCTCGCCGGTCGGCAAGCTGCTGCTGGCCTGCCGCGACCACGAGGCGCGGATGCGCTCGGCCGGCCACCCGGTGTCGCGCTACCAGTGGCTGGCCTATGTGGCGGCCGGCGGGCTGGCCGGCTTCGGCGGGGTCCTGATGTGCTCGGTCAACCAGTACGTGTCGCCGGACGACGGCAGCTTCTCCAACTCGGCGCTGGTCCTGCTGGCCGTGGTGCTGGGCGGGGCGACCTCGCCGCTGGGCGCGCTGTTCGGCGCCGGGCTGATCGTGGCCACCAACGACTGGCTGGCCGGGCCCTTCCCGGGGCACGGGCCGCTGCTGCTCGGGCTGATGTTCATCATCGCCGTCTACGCACTGCCCGACGGCGTGGCCGGGATCCGGTTCCGGATGCCGAAACGACGAGGGGAGCCGGCATGACGGGCACGGGTTCGGCGAGCCGGCCCCCGACCGGCCCGGCGATGATCGAGGTCAGCGGTCTGACGAAGGCCTTCGCCGGCGGCACCCTGGCCGTCGGCGGCCTGGACCTGGGCTTCGAGGCGGGGCTGCGGCACGCGGTGATCGGACCCAACGGCGCCGGCAAGACCACGCTGCTGAACCTCATCTCCGGCGAGCTGCCCCCGACCTCCGGCCGGATCCGCTACGACGGCCGCGACGTCACGCGCACCACCCGCGCCAAGCGCTCGCGCCTGGGCATCGCGCGCACCTTCCAGCAGCCGACCGTGTGGAGCACACTGTCGGTCGCCGACAACATCGCGCTGGCCGCGTGGCCGCACTCCGACGTGCGCGGCAAGTGGCGCCGGCGCCGCTACCGCAGCCTGTCCGAGTCCTGCGAGCGCTACCTGGAGACCGCCGGCATCACCGCCCTGGCCGACCGCCCGGCCGGCGCCCTGGCCCACGGCGAGCGCCGGATGCTGGACATCGGCATGGCGCTGGCCGCCGACCCCCGGGTGCTGCTGCTCGACGAGCCCGCGGCCGGCCTGACCGACCAGGGCGTGGACCGGCTGCTGACGGCGATGCGGGCGCTGCCGCGGGAGGTGACGGTGGTGGTGGTCGAGCACGACTTCGCGTTCGTGTCGGCGGTCGCGGACACGGTCACCGTGCTGCAGGACGGCCGGCTGCTGGCCACCGGGACGCCGGGGCAGATCGCCGCGGACGCCGCGGTGCGGCAGGCGTATCTGGGGGAGTCGGGGCTGGGGTCGGAGCTGGAGTCGGGATTGGGCGCGGGGCCGGAGTCGGAGCTGGAGCCGGAGTCGGGCCTGGGTGCGGGTCTGGAGCCGGAGTCGGACCCGGAGTCGAGCCGCGGCTCGGGGCCTGAGTCGGGCCTCGGCTCGGAGCCGGAGCCCGGGCTGGGCACCGACGTGGTCGAGGAGGCCGTCTGATGCTGAGCCTGACCGCCCTGACCGCCGGCTACGACGGCGGCACCGTGCTGCACGGCCTGGACCTGGAGATCCCCGAGGGCTCGGTGCACGCGGTGGTCGGCCACAACGGCGCCGGCAAGACCACCCTGATCCACACCGTCTCCGGCCTGGTCCCGGCCTCCTCGGGCCAGGTCTCGCTGGCCGGCGCCGACGTCACCCGGCAGCCCGCGCACCGCCGGGCCCGCTCCGGCGTCGGCCTGGTCCCGCAGGGCCGCAGAGTGTTCCCGGGGCTGACCGTCCAGGAGCACCTGACCCTGGCCTTCGGCCGCCGTACCCGGCGCGAGCGCGCCGCCGCGCGCTGGACACCGGAGGGCGTCAAGGAACTGCTGCCCCGCCTGGCCGAGCGCGCGGGGCACCGAGGCCGCCAGCTGTCCGGCGGCGAGCAGCAGATGCTGGCCATCGCCCGCGCGCTGCTGGGCCAACCGCGCCTGCTGCTGCTCGACGAGCCCACCGAGGGCCTGGCCCCGCTGATCGTGCAGGACATAGCGGCGCTCATCAGGACCCTGCCGGAGCAGGGCCTGACGATCCTGGTCGCCGCACCCCGCCCGGCCTTCGCCGTCGAGGTCGCCGAACGGGTGACGATCCTGGTCGCCGGCCGGGTCGCCGACGAGTTCAGCGCGAAGGAGCTGGTGGACCAGCCGGATCTGGCCGCCGAGGCGATGGGGCACGCCACGGCGGAGGGCGGGAGTGTCAGCGGCCTGAGCCGGGGATGAGCCTGGGTGAGTCGGGCCGGCGGTGCTTCGACGCCTGAGCGGTGCCGGGCCGGGCCGCTGATGCCTGATTCCGCGCGGGAGATCTGGCTCAGCGCCCGATTCGGCCCGGCGCGCGTCCGCCTCAACCGCGCCCCGTCCGCCGGTCGTGGATCCGCGGCGTCTTCCAGCTGACCGGCGCGGTCGCGTCCAGCACCGTCTCGGCGTCGGCGACGACCACGTCGAGGTCGGTGCCGAAAGCCTCGCGGCAGGCGGCGATCGGCGCGTCGAGCTGCTGCGGGAGCACGCCGTCGTGCTCGGGCGTCAGTACCAGGGTCAGCGCGTCGCGGCCGTCGCGCTCGCCGATCAGGATCCTGTGATCAAGATATCCGCTGATGCCCGTGATCAGCACGTCCTCCAGGTCGTAGACCGTCGTCTCGACGCCGTTCACCGACAATCGGGCCGCCGCGCGTCCCAGCACCTCGACGCTGCCGTCCGGATACAGCCGCACCAGGTCGCCGGTGCGGTAGCGGACCAGTGGCTTCGCTCCCTGATACAGGTGTGTCGCCACCATCTCGCCGCGTAGGACGCCGTCCGCGTCGGGGGCCGCGGGCTCCAGCGACACCGGGTCCACGACCTCGTAGTGGTTCAGCAGCGGGGTCAGGCGCAGATCGCCGTCGGCCGAGCCGAGTGCCAGGACCGATGACTCCTGCGATCCGTACAGTGCCAGGTGGGCCTCGGCGTCCCAGAGTTCGCCGATGTGCGCCAGCAGGCTCGGCGGCGCCGTCTCGCCGGTGAGCATCAGGACGTCCATCGCGAAGTCCCGGCGCGGGTCGGAGCCCGCGCGGACCGCGGCCTTCGCCAGGGCCACAGCCATGCCCGGGGTGCAGAACAGGCCGGTCACCGGCAGCTCGCGCATGACGCGCAGGGCGCGTTCGAAGCCGATCATCGGGGAGTACGGCCACATCTTGATGCTCGCGTAGCCCAGGTTGCGGCAGACCTCGGTGAAGGTGTCGCCGTGCGCGTGCAGTTCGCTCGGGCCGCACACCCCCATGACCTGCTCCGCGCCGAACCGGCGGAGCAGCGGTTCGTACTGCACGGTCATTCCCCGGACGGCCTGCCCGACCAAGCGCTCGTTGTGGCCGAGTCCGTAGATGTCCGCGGTATCGAGCATCCGCACGCCCGCGTCGAGCGCGCGGTGCACGGCCCGCAGCGCCTCGCCGCGGTCCACCGGTCCGCGGAACTCGCTGAGCCCCATACAGCCCAGTCCCTGGGCCGGGACGCTCAGTGCGCCCAGCCGTCGAACCGGTATCGGCCCGAGCTCGGCGGACTGCTCATGTACCCCTTGACCTGGGGCGATGGCATGAAGCATGTACCCTCCTGATGCGGTGTGGCGGCGCCGGCGAGGATGGTCGCGCCCAGCATAGGAAAGTTAGGATTCTTATGTAAGGACTAGAAATTAGTAGGCTGATATGCTGCGCGCGACAGTCTGTTCGAAAACGGACGACGGGTGCGTGAGCGCATCGCGGCGGGCGATCCGAGCATGCCCGTGCGCGTTTTTCGCAGGGCCCGGTCCGCCGGGCATCCCAGCGGCGCTCCGCGCCCCGGCGGACTCATGCGTCCCGCTTCCCGGGTGGCGGTATAGGTAGGCCATTACCATGACCTTGACCACTTTTGGGCCGCTGAGTCCCGGATACCGGTGACCCTTCCCCGCCGGAGACGGAGGCTGACAACTCTATGGCTGACTTCACCGCCGAATCCGTGCCCGCACAAACCCTGACGATGTCCCGCGGCATAGAGACAGACGAGCTTGTCACCCGCAAAAGGCTGCGCCTCAACCGCGACCCCAGCCGCGTCATCGCCAAGCTCTTCGTCCCCGGAGCGCAGCCCCCGGACATGAACTCCCGGGCCGGGGGCGTGGTGCGCCGGGTCCTGGCGCTGTCGGAGGAGGAGGTCGAGAAGTCCTACGCGCACATCCTGGAGGCCTTCGGCTCGCGGCACCGCGACCTGGAGGGGACGTTCTCTGAGAACTTCCGCACCATCGAGCACCGCGTCGGCCACGGCACCCGCGTCTCCGAGCGGCGCAAGCTGCTGATCGGCGCGCATTTCACCCACGAGTACGCGATCGAGGGCGCCGCGCTGACCAACCCCTCGATGGTCCCGCATCCCGACCAGAGCGGGTTGCAGCCCGGCGAACTCCGCTTCCTGATGAGCGCCCGCGCGATCGGCGAGGGCCACCTGTCCTGCGTCGAGTTCCGGACCGGCGTCATCGGGCCGCGCGGCGACCTGCGGGTGGACCGGCCCTCGCCGCACGCGTCCATCGGCCAGGTGCGCGCCACGCACTACGAGCGCGCGATGCTGGCGGCCGCCATGGCCGGCGAAGACGACGAGGTGCTCGCCTACCTGCTGCACCACCTGCCCGAGCGGTTCACGGACGCCGAGCTGGAGGCGCGGCTGGGGGAGCTGCCCCCGCAGCTGCTGGTGCAGGAGAACACCTACCGCACGGTCTCGCGCGTCCACTGGTTCCTGGCCTGCCAGTACCAGCTGGAGTTCGGCGCCGGGGCCGACGTGTCCGAGCACGTCCTGTGGCCGCAGTCGCCGACCGAGCGGCGCGGCATCGAGGACGCGCGGTTCGTGCGCTGCACGGAGCCGGACGGCTCAGTGGTGTACCGCGGCACGTACACCGCCTACAGCGGCACGGAGTCGGCGACCCAGCTCGTCGAGACGGCCGACTTCCGGACGTTCCACATGGCGCAGCTCTTCGGCACGGCCGTGGGCAGCAAGGGCCTGGCCCTGTTCCCGCGCCGGCTCGGGGGCCGCCATCTGGCGCTGTCGCGCTGGGACCGGGAGAGCAACGCCCTCGCGACGTCGGACGACGGCCGGATCTGGCACCGCTCGCACAGCCTGGAGGCCCCGCTGCGCCCCTGGGAGCTCACCCTGGTGGGCAACTGCGGATCGCCGATCGAGACCGACGCCGGCTGGCTGGTCCTCACCCACGGCGTCGGTCCGATGCGGACCTACGCCCTCGGCGCGATGCTGCTGGACCTGCGGGACCCGGCGCGCGTCGTGGGCACCCTGCGGGACCCGCTGCTGATCGCGGCGCCCGACGAGCGGGACGGGTACGTGCCGAACGTCGTGTACTCGTGCGGCGGGCT